>NZ_JBIBYR010000001.1:0-334106 GCF_043083485.1 Streptomyces sp. NPDC014727
CCATCGAAGGCGGCATCACGGCGGTCAGTTGACACAGACTCAAACTCTGTACATCAGCCCGTACATGCCTCTGCACTACAGCCCGTACGCCGACACGGCATGCCCCCAGGCATCCATCGCGCAGTCGAAGCCTGGGTTCGCACTCTCCTCGACGGTGGTCCACGGTCCGAGCCCCGCTCCCGGCACACGACCTGGGCCTACCTGGGTGAGATCCAGCCGGTGCTGCTGGAGTGGTCCAGCCGCTACGACCACCTGCGAGAGGTCACCCGGGAGGACATCGTCGCGGCCCGGGACGCTGTCACTGGCAAACAGCGCGAAAGCCGGATCGTCGCACTGCGGTCACTGTTCCGGCACGCGAAGAAGAACGGCCAGGTCTTCCGTAATCCCACGATCCGTATCCGTGTTCCCCGGCAGACCGGCGGCGTCCTCCAGACTCTCGTCCAGGCTGACATCGACGAGGCCATCGCCACCGCCACCACCCCGGACATCCGGCTCATCGTCGCCTTGGCCGCCACCCACGCGGCACGGCCGAAGATGATCCGGACGATGCAGCTGGACGACGTCGACCTGGGCAACCGCCGCATCACCGTCGGCGGCCACGTCCGCCCGCTCGACGACCTCACCCGCCGTGCGGTCCTGGACTGGCTCGACCACCGCCGCAACCGCTGGCCGAACACGGCCAATCCCCACCTGCTGATCACCCAGAAGACCGCCGTCGAACTCGGCCCGGCCGGCAAACTCTGGATCACCCGGGCCACCCGCAACCTCACCGCCACCCTGGAACGGCTCCGCGTCGACCGCCAACTCGAAGAGGCCCTCACCCACGGCGCCGACCCTCTCCACCTCGCCCTCGTCTTCGGCATCGACGAGAAGACTGCCATCCGCTACGCGGACTCTGCGCGGGCACTGCTGGAACAGGCAGCCGAGCACTCGACAGTGCCCTCGGCAAAAGAACTTGGCCCGGAGCGCGGAGCCTTGAAGAATGACGGCCATGCGGATTCGACAGGCAGGGCCTGATGACGCCTCGGCGGTCGCTGGTGTCCACGTGCGCTCCTGGCAGGTGGCCTTTGCCGGTCTTGTCCCGCAGCACTACCTCGACGCCATGGACCCAAGCCACGAAGAGTCCGGCTGGAAGTCACGTATCGCAGCGACACAGTGGCCATCGTCGGGGGTGCTGGTAGCCGAAACCGAGGCGGGGATCGTCGGGTTCGCAAGTTTCAGCGCGTCTGAGGAGAGCTCTGCCATCGCGGAAATCGGCACGCTCTACGCGATGCCCGAGGTCTGGGGCGCTGGGATCGGAAAGCAGTTGATGGCGGCAGCGTTGACGACTCTCGGACAGGCGGACTATGCACAGGCCGTCTTGTGGGTACTCGAAGACAACGAACGAGCCCGGCGCTTCTACGAGGCCGCCGGTTGGCGCCCCGACGGCGCGGCAGTGGTGGACACCACCGGCGGGGCCGCTCTCAACAAGTTGCGCTACGGCCACCCTCTTGGTTAACCCACTTACCCTCTCGGCCGCCCAGAGAGCCAGAAAGCGGCGTGGTCGTGAGTTGGAGTCAAACTCGCGGAACCAGCACCGTGAAGCACGGCGACCGACCCTTGGGTTCCCACCAAGAACCCTTCAGTTTGCCTGAACCTGCGGGACTCAGGGCCCTGTTCTCGTATAGCTACGGCGAACGGACATGTAGCGCTGAGTAACTACTTGGGGCTGCGGTCGCGCTGCTGAAGGGCGGCGAAGTCGGCGTGTGCCGTCTCGACTGCCTCCGGGTGCGCCTGGGTTTTCTCGTGCTCGGCGAGCGCCCGGTAGATGCTGGCGACGGACGGGTTCTGTCCCTTGCGCGGGTCAGGGCGGGCTGGATCTGCTCGACGGACTCGCCGAGCGCCTTGCGCCGCAGCACGGTGTGCAGCATGTCGTCGGTGATGACCGGGGGCCGGCCGCCGTACTTGCCCTTGCGGGCTGCGGTCTCCAGCCCCTCCAGCGTCGACTCCCTGATGTTCTCCCGCTCCGTCTCCGCCATCGCGGCGAAGAAGCCGAACAGCAGCTTGCCAGGGCCGGTGGGGTCGTAGATGCCAGGCAGTGGCCCGGCGAGCATCTCCAGCACCAGGCCGTGCTCGGTCAGATGGTCCGCGAGGGCGGTGAGCTCCGCCGCGTCACGCCCCAGCCTCTTCATCTCGAACACGGTGAAGATGACCCGGCAGTGCGGGGCGTGCGTCTTGATCTCCCGGGCGGTCTTCAGCGCCTCCTCAAACTGCGGGCGGACCTTGATCCGGGTGCTGATCTTCTCGCTGAAGATTTTGTCTCTGCCGATGCCGCGCTTGGCGAGCGCGTCCAGCTGCGAGTCGAGCTCCTGGCTGAGGTGCGAGCAACGGGCATAGCCGATGCGGATGTCCGCGCTCGGCAGACTGGGGTCGACGGCCGCGGGCACCGACTTGCCGGGCCGCCAGGGCTGCCCCGGCCCTCGGTTGGCCGGGGTCGGCACCCGCAGATCCTTCGCCAGCTTCGGCACCTTGGTGAAGCGGCCGGTGGGGTAGGCGCTCGTTACTGCCCCGCTGCGCGAGCGGCACGGCGAGCCGGGGGCGGCCTTGCACTTCGGGCACGGATGGCGTTCGACGAGATCGGCTTCGGACTCAGGTCCGACGGAAAATTTTTGAGGGGCCGTCATGGACCCTGATTTTCGCACAACGCAAGTCGCAGAACCCCCCTCCTACCGCTCTTGAGCGCGAACGGGTTCTGAGAGTCGATCCGCTTCTTGGTGATCTTCGCCCGACCTTATTTGATCTTGCTCGGGCAAAGGGTCGTTTATGAGAGACGTTCATCGAGGCGGCAAAGAGCTTCGAGGGCCCCGCCCTGTGCCTCCGGGCCGCGATATGCGCGTCTCGGAGGCACGTTCACACGTCGCGGTGCCGCACGATGGCCACAGCGAGTACGACCGCGATCAGCGGCCAGAGCGCGTACACGGCCCACGAGCCGGGGACAGTGGCGCTGTAGGCGAGCGAATGGGGATCCGGTGCCCAGTTCTGGACCAGGCGCTTCCATGCCGTGACCGGCATAGCGTGGCTTATGGCGGCGGACCAACGGGCGCTCTGCGAGAAGATCGGCGGCAGCATCACCAGGGTGAAGGCGCTGGTGACCATGGTGGTGGCGCTGTGCCTGATCAGAGTCCCGAAGCCGAGGCCGATCAGTGCGCAGACCGGGGCCAGCAGGGCGGACGCCATCAGCGCCCGGAGCACTCCGGGATGGGTGAGCGGAACCCCTGCCTGCTGCCCGTTCAGGATGGCTTGGGAGATCAGGAAGCAACCCGTGGAGATGACCGTGCCGACTGCGGTCCAGAGCGCGGCGGTGACGACCGCCTTGGCCAGCACCACCGCTCCGCGGGCGGGGACGGCCACGGTGGTGGTGCGGATCAGGCCGCTGCTGTACTCGCTCACAACGGTGAGGGCGCCGACGCTGCCGGCGACGAGCATCAGCGCCATGTAACCGGCCGCGGGGAACGCGACGAACACATGGAATCCCTGATTGGCCCTCGCGGCCGGGCTCATAGTCCGGAGGTTGTTGACTTCCGCCAGTGCCGCTACGGCGGCGGATCCGATGACGAACAGGGCGCTGAGCGCGAGCGTCCACGGGGTCGAGCGCAGGGACCGCATCTTGATCCACTCGGAGGTGAGCAGGTCGCGGAAGCGGGCGGGCGGCTCGACGACGGGTGCGGACGAGGTGGCCGTGGGGACGGAGGTGGCTGTGGTCATCGGGGCTGTCCTGCCTGGTATTCGACGCTGTCGGTGGTGAGTTCCATGAAGGCCTCCTCCAGTGAGGCGGTCCGGGTGGTCAGTTCGTTGAGCTGGATCCGGTTCTCGAAGGCGAGTGCTCCGATCCGGTCCGCCGGCAGCCCGGTCACGGTGAGCTTCTCGGTGCCTGGTGAGCCCTCCGGCTCGACCGAGGCGCCTGCGGTGGTCAGTACCGCCGTCAGCTCGGCGGCCTGCGGGGTGCCCACTACAACGCTGAAACGGGTGCTGCGGGCCGCGAAGTCCCGGACTGACTCGGCGGCGATGAGCCGGCCCCGGCCGATGACGACGAGCTGGTCGGCGGTGTTTTCCATCTCCGACATGAGGTGGCTGGAGAGGAAGACCGTACGGCCCTCGGCCGCGAGGCGCCGGAAGAGGCGGCGCATCCAGAGCACGCCTTCCGGGTCCATGCCGTTGACCGGCTCGTCGAACATCAGCACCGGCGGGTCGCCGAGCAGCGCGGTGGCGATCCCGAGCCGCTGCTTCATGCCGAGCGAGAAGCCGCCGATGCGGCGGGACGCGGCCTCGGCCAGGCCCACCTCGTGCAGCACCTCGTCGACCCGGCGTGGGGAGATCCCGTTGCTGTAGGCCAGGGCGGACAGGTGGGCCGCGGCGGTGCGTCCGCCGTGGACCTGGCCGGCGTCGAGGAGTGCGCCGACGTGCCGCAGTCCGCGCGGGTGGCTGCGGAAGGGGACGCCGCTGACGGTGGAGGCGCCGCCCGTGGGCGCGTCCAGGCCGAGGATCATCCGCAGGGTGGTGGTCTTACCGGCTCCGTTGGGGCCGAGGAAACCGGTGACCTGGCCCGGTCGCACGGTGAAGGACAGCTGGTCGACGGCAGTCTTGTCGCCATAGCGCTTGGTGAGTTCGTTGACTTCGATCATAGGGACAACCCTGCCGGGAGGGCCCCGTCCGGTCAGGGGGCCGTGGATGGCAATCGCGCGGCCGCCTTCACCCGTGGGCGTACGTCCGCGGGCCGATCCCGCAGGGGCGGTGGCTGGATAGTCTCGCGGGATGGATGCCATACCGACCACCCCGTTCCTTGTGCGCGTCGCACAGCGCGGTCTCCCTCTTGAGAGGCCACACCAGCGATGACGAGAACGAAGACCATGGCCTGTTTGGGAGGTGCCCTGTACCTCCTCGCGGTGGGTCTGCTCGTGGGAGGTGCACCGCGGGCTTCGGGCATGGTCCACGGTTTCGGGGCACTGCTTGCGGCGAGTCTGCTCGTCGGTGTGCTGCGACGCATGCCGCTCCTGGCTCTATCCATAGCGCTCTTCGGGTCCACCGCCGTGGTGGTGGGCCCCCCGGGCTCCGCCCGTGCGAGCCTGTCGGCTGCGTATCAAGGCCAGTTCCTGTCGTATCTGGCGGTGGACCTCGTCCTGGGCCTCATCGTCGCCACCTGCGCGCGGCGAGCTTCGATCATCGCCGTGGCCGGATCCCTCACCGTCCAGCTCCTGGTCATCGGCGGCTTCTCGCACGGGGACAACCTGACCGTCAACGTCGTGATCGCCCTCCTGGCGATGGCCGCGGCCTGCACGGGTGGACTATTGAGCCGCGAGCGCCGCGAGCACACGGTGGCGCTGCGTTCACAGGAGGTGGCCGAGGCCGTGATCGCCGAACGGCTGCGGATCGCACGGGAGTTGCACGACATGGTCGCGCACAGCATCGGTATCATCGCCATCCAGGCCGGGGCGGCGAGCCAGGTCATCCGGACCCGGCCCACGGAGGCCGGTGAGGCATTGCGGGCCATCGAGGTCACCAGCAGGGAGACCCTGTCGGGCCTTCGGCGCACCTTGGTGGCACTCCGTCAGGCAGACCCGGGCGCGGCGGTCTCGGGGAACCAGGCAGCCCTTGCGCCCTCGCCGGGTCTGGCGGACATCGACCGGCTGGCAGCGGCCACGGCCGACGCGGGGGTACAGGTGGATGTGCGCCGCAGTGGGGAAGAGCGCCCCCTGCCGGCCGACATCGACCTGTCCGCCTTCCGTATCGTTCAGGAGGCGCTGACCAACGTGATCCGCCACGCGGGCACCGGACGCTGTCGGGTGCTCATCGACTACGGGGACGAGGAGCTGTCCGTGGAGGTCGTCGACGATGGGCGCGGTGCCACCGAGAACAGCTCGGCCCACGGCTTCGGTCTCGTGGGCATGCGGGAGCGGGTCGCCCTGTTGTACGGCGACCTCAGCGCCGGGTCACGTCCCGAGGGCGGTTTCCGGGTGACGGCCCGGCTGCCTCTGCCCGACCCCGCCGGAGTTCCGGTGGAAGCCCGATGACCGCCGGTCCTGTACGCGTCGTACTCGCCGACGACCAGCCACTGGTGCGGTCCGGCCTGCGCCTGGTCATGGCCGATCACCCCGACCTGGAGGTCGTCGGCGAAGCCGCAACCGGTGCCGAGGCGGTCCAACTGGTCAGGGGTATCGGCCCCGACGTCGTGGTGATGGACATCCGGATGCCCGGCATGGACGGGATCGAGGCCACTCGCCTGATCACCGCCGGCCCGACCGCGACGCGCGTCCTCGTCCTGACCACGTTCGACGAGGACGACTACGTCTACGGCGCGCTGCGGGCCGGAGCGAGCGGCTTCGTGGTCAAGGACATGGCGCTGAACGACATCCTCGCGGCTATCCGCGTGGTCGCCGTCGGCGATGCACTGATCGCGCCGGGGGTCACGCGCCGACTGATCGCCGACTTCGTCGGGCACCCCCCGCGGCGCTCCCCGCGGCCGGTCGCGGGCATCACCGAGCGGGAACGGGAAGTCCTGACCCTCATCGGGCGCGGCCGGACGAACACCGAGATCGCGGAGGACCTCTTCATCACGGTGGCCACCGCTAAGTCGCACGTGTCACGCCTGCTCACCAAACTGGGCGCCCGGGACCGGGTCCAGCTCGTGATCACCGCCTATGAGATGGGGCTTGTCACGCTGCCCGGTTGAGCATGTACCACGGCTTCGGCCAGGCCCGGAGCCGTGGTGCTTGCTGCCTCCCCCTGCGGGGTGCGCGGGCCGGGCACCGTCTCACGGATGGACAGGTCCAGATCGAGGCGGCTGTTCATGTCCAGCTCGAACCGGCCGTACGGATTGACGTGGGTCCAGAACAGCGGCGACAGCGCCCGGCGGTCCGCGTCGGTGAGCTTGTCCGCCCACTTCGGATCGGCCAGGACCTCCTGCATCAGCAGCGTGTTGACGTGCACCAGAGCGGACTGGAGCAGGTGCAGCGCGAGCATGCTGACCTCCTGGGACTCCTTGTCCGCACCGGCCAGGTCACCGTCCTTGCCGTAGAAGATGTCCTTGTTCGCGGAGTTCCAGTTCTCCACCACCTGCAAGCCCTCGTGGATCTCCTGGCGCATTTCGACGTCGGCTAGGTAGTCGCAGACGAACGAGGTACGCACCGCCCGCCCGAGTTCTTCGATCGCCCGGTACGTCGGGTGCTTGGGGCCGCCGCGGGTGAACCGGCGCAGGACCTGCTCGGCCTCGGCGGTGCCCAGGCGCAGGGCGGTGGTGTACTTCACGATCTGGTCGTACTGCTGGGCGATCAGGTCCCAGTCGATCGTCTTGGTGGAGAGCACCGGGCCCAGGTTCGGCCAGTTCTCGTCCTCCCCGGCCGCCGGCCGGTACAGCTTCGCGGAGCCAATGTTCTTCAGCCGAGGCATCAGCTTGAAGTCGAGCATGTGCGCGAAGGCGAAGCCAACGATGGAGGCGCCGTGCGTGTCGGTGTACTGCCGGTCGACGTCCATGTCGGTGCAGTGCCGCAGCACGCCCTCGATCATCGACGCGACCTCGGAGGCCGAACAGCTCTTGAGCTGGCTGTAGATGCAGACCGATTTCCGCTCCACATGCCAATAAATCATCACACCGGGGCCCCGGTAGCGCTGGTGCCACTCGGTCATCAGGTTGGAGGACCAGGCGCCGAACTTGCGGCTGTCGGAGGCGCATGCAGTGCCGGTGCCCCACCACATCTCATCCCGGACGGCGAAGGTGGCGTTCACCAGCTTCCGCAAGGCCGCGCGCATGTTGGCCCGGTTGACGAACAGATGCCGCACCCGCCGCAGCGTCGCCTCCGACTCGCCGTGCTTGCCGGTCACCGCGACCCGCTTGATCCCCATGTTCGTGCCCAGACCGAACAGGACCAGCAGCAGCCGGCGCCGCAGCACATCCTTCGACAGCATCTCTCTGGTGGCGACCGAGGTGAACTCGGCGATGAAGTCCGTGTCGAACTCGGCGTACTTCAGGATGTCCAGCAGGTCGATGGTCCCCCAGCGCCGCTCGATCTCGCCCTTGATGGCCACCAGGCTCTCGGGCTCCTCCTGCTTGCCGTGCGGGGAGACGCGAATCCACGGCTCGCCGTGCTTCTTCACGATCGCCACCCCGCCCGTCGTGCCCTCCGCCAGCGCCTGCTCGAAGCGGTCCAGCGAGGTGCGGAGCTTGCCTTGCAGGGCGACGATGAACTCCCCGGCGTCCTGCGGCTGGCCCAGGGCGGCGTAATGCACGTCCCGGTTATCCTCGAAGTCCGCCGGCAGGTCGTCCTCCGGGTTACGCCACCGGTTCGCCCCCACCACCCAGATCTCCCGCCTGCGCACCGCATCTCGAAGCGCCACCAGCACGCACAGCTCGTACGGGATGCGCTCGACACGGCCCTTGTCGTCCACCACCGCCGCCCGCCAGTGCTCGGGCACCACCCCCGCGAGCGGCACGCTCTCCGCCGGATCGAAGAACGCGCCCTCCTTCAGCGGCTGGTCCAGGTAGCGCTGGAGCAGATCGATCGCGTCCATCACCGGCCGGTAGGAGGTGTTGTTGCACTTCAGCTCCAGCGCGCCCAGCAGTGGCGAGAGCATCCGGCGCCAGTGCGTCGAGTACGAGGAGCGCAGCACCGTGCGGACCCGGGCCTTGTAGCGGGCCTCGTTCGCCGCGGCTTCCGCCGCCAGCGCCTTGAGCGTCTTCTCCCCGCCGACCACCGGGTAGATCACCCGCCGCACCGTGCCGGACGGCTCGGACAAGGCGGCCTCCGCGACCCGCAGTAGCATGCCTTCCTTGCCCCGGATCTTCTTCAGCTCGGCGTTGAGCTCCTTGTCGACCTTCCGTTCCGCCCGCGTGTTGATTTTCAGCACGAGCTGAATGAACAGGTCCACCAGCGAGTCGGTGATCTCCGTCTGCCGCACATGGCACAGCGCAGCCAGCAGAGTCAGCCGCCGCGGCCGTTTCATCCGCTCCAGGTTCGCCGGATACTCCTTCGACGCCCGCGCCCGCCACGCGTCCACCAGCTTCTCCGACACATCCGCGAACAAGTCCGCGGGCAGCTCCAGCCGCCGCACCCGCTGGAGCTTGTTCACCTCCGCCAGCAAGCTCTCCAGCCCCGGCGCCCCCGGGTCGGCCTTCAGCTCGGCGAAGTGTGAACGCCCGCCGCCCGACGCCGTGCCCTCACCGTCCGTTCCTTCGCCCGTCTCGTCCTCACCGCTGGCGACGAGGTCTTCCAGCCGTGAGCGCGTCGCATGCGCGATCCGCTCCACCCTGCTGCGGCAGAACCGGGCCTCGAAGTCCTTGACCGCTTTGCCCACCAGCCGCGCGACCTGCCCCGGGGCAGGCGGCTCGATGTGGTCGTTACGGCACCGGGCCACCACCGCCGCCGCCAGACGGTCCCGCGACAGCTCCACCGGACACAGCTCAGCGGCCAGCCACTCGGCCAGCCGCTCCTGGTCCTCCTCAGTGGTCGCGCGGAACCCGTACACCGCCCGGATCTCGCCCCGGTGACGCTGGATCGCCTTGCTTTCCCAGCCGTAGGCCGCCCACGCCGCGGCCGGGACCTTCACCTGCTGGGCCACGTATTCCACCGCAGCGGCCGGCACCTCCTTAGCCGACTCTGGGAACCGGGCCTCCACCTCGAAGAACTTCAACAGCAACGCGAAGCCGAGCCGGGTCGCCCCGGACTTGTTCCGCACCTTCTTCATGTCGTCTTCGAGCAGCGTCCAGACCTCGATCAGGTCCTCCGGCTCCCAGTCCTGCCGCACCCGCATCCCCCCACCCCGACCGATCACCCGTTCAGCTCAACGAGGCGCACCGCCAGGGGAAACGACAAACCAGAGTGGTTACTCAGCGCTACATGTCCGTTCGCCGTAGCTATACGAGAACAGGGCCTTGAGGGGGCACGTGGCACCAGAGGCACCGCGTGCCTCTCTATTTATGCGGCTCATCTGAGCGCCATATTCGGCCGGATTCAGCGATAGAGAGCCAAGCGGCGGCCCGGATGAGTCCGCATCGCGCACGGTGCGCCGGATTCACTCACGCTGAGCCCCCTCTTGATGATCACTGAGTGACCAGCGGTCGCCGCACAGGCGTCCGGATGGTGACATCTGAGCGTCGATCGTAGAGTGATTCTCGCCACCCTGAGAGTCGGGTCGCTCATATGAGCGTGAATTCGGGAGCTGCATTTCTCAAATGGTGGCACTCGGTGCCAGGCTGCTCCACTTTGATCGATCGATGCCACACTTGCACCGTGTGGTCAATCTGGGGATTTTCCCTTGCGCTGAGTGCTCATTCGTTCAAGAAATGAATACAGTCCCTCGATCGAGGGACAGGTCCCGTCACTTTCGATCTGCTGGCGGACGGGTGGTTGAGGCCTCATGACGCGCAAGTGGACGTACCAGGGCACCTTCGATCTGGGTATGTTCCTCGCCGTCAGGGCAGCCACCGCGTCCTCGAGGAGTCGAGACCCGTGTCGGAAAACAAAGATTCCCACGTATCCACCCCGGAGTCCCGGGACCCGCAGGGCCAGAAGTTCGTCTATGACTTCACCGAGGGCAACAAGGACCTGAAGGACCTGCTCGGCGGGAAGGGCGCCAACCTCGCCGAGATGACCAATCTCGGGCTCCCCGTCCCTCCGGGCTTCACCATCACCACCGAGGCGTGCAAGGTCTACCTCGGCAGTGGTGAGGAGCCGACGGAGCTGCGAGCCGAGGTCAGCGCGCATCTCGAAGCCCTTGAGGCGCGGATGGGCAAGAAGCTCGGCCAGGCGGACGATCCGCTGCTGGTCTCGGTCCGCTCCGGCGCGAAGTTCTCGATGCCCGGCATGATGGACACGGTTCTCAACATCGGCCTCTCCGACGAGTCCGTGGCCGGTCTCACCGCCCAGGCCGGTGACGAGCGGTTCGCCTGGGACTCCTACCGCCGCCTCATCCAGATGTTCGGCAAGACCGTCCTCGGCGTCGACGGCGACCTCTTCGAGGAGGCGCTGGAGGCGGCGAAGGAGGCCAAGGGCGTCACGGTCGACGTGGACCTCGACGCGGCCGACCTGAAGAAGCTGGTCAAGCAGTTCAAGAAGATCGTCTCGCGGGACGCCGGGCGGGACTTCCCGCAGGACCCGCGCGAGCAGATGGACCTGGCCATAAAGGCCGTCTTCGACTCGTGGAACACCGACCGGGCCAAGCTCTACCGCCGCCAGGAGCGTATCCCCGGCGACCTCGGCACGGCCGTCAATGTCTGCTCGATGGTCTTCGGCAACCTCGGCCCGGACTCCGGTACGGGTGTCGCGTTCACCCGTGACCCGGCCAGCGGCCACCAGGGCGTCTACGGCGACTACCTGCAGAACGCGCAGGGCGAGGACGTCGTCGCCGGTATCCGCAACACCGTGCCGCTCGCCGAGCTGGAGTCGATCGACAAGAAGTCGTACGACCAGCTGATGCAGATCATGGAGACCCTCGAAACGCACTACAAGGACCTGTGCGACATCGAGTTCACCATCGAGCGCGGCCGGCTCTGGATGCTCCAGACCCGGGTCGGCAAGCGCACCGCCGGTGCCGCCTTCCGGATCGCCACCCAGCTCGTCGACCAGGGGCTGATCGACGAGGCCGAGGCGCTCCAGCGGGTCAACGGGGCGCAGCTGGCGCAGTTGATGTTCCCGCGCTTCGACGACGAAGCCGCCACCGAGCTGCTGGGCCGGGGCATCGCCGCCTCGCCGGGCGCCGCGGTCGGCAAGGCCGTCTTCGACTCGTACACCGCGGTGAAGTGGTCCCGCTCCGGCGAGAAGGTCATCCTCATCCGCCGCGAGACCAACCCCGACGACCTCGACGGCATGATCGCGGCCGAGGGCATCCTGACCTCGCGCGGCGGCAAGACCTCGCATGCCGCCGTCGTCGCCCGCGGCATGGGCAAGACCTGTGTCTGCGGCGCCGAGGACCTCGAGGTCGACACCAAGCGCCGCCGGATGACCGTGGGCGGCCGGGTCATCGAGGAGGGTGACGTCGTCTCCATCGACGGCTCCACCGGCAAGGTGTACCTCGGTGAGGTCCCCGTCGTGCCGTCCCCGGTCGTCGAGTACTTCGAGGGCCGGATGCACGCGGGCGCCGACGACGCCGACGAGCTGGTCGCCGCCGTGCACCGGATCATGGCGTACGCGGACCGGGTGCGCCGGCTGCGGGTGCGGGCCAACGCCGACAACGCCGAGGACGCGCTGCGGGCCCGCCGCTTCGGCGCCCAGGGCATCGGCCTGTGCCGTACCGAGCACATGTTCCTCGGTGAGCGCCGCGAGATGGTCGAGAAGCTGATCCTCGCGGACACCGACGCCGAGCGCGAGGCGGCGCTGGACGAGCTGCTGCCGCTCCAGAAGGCCGACTTCATCGAGTTGTTCGAGGCGATGGACGGACTGCCCGTCACCGTACGGCTGCTCGACCCGCCGCTGCACGAGTTCCTGCCCGACATCACCGAGCTCTCGGTACGTGTCGCGCTCGCCGAGTCACGCAAGGACGCCAACGAGAACGACCTGCGCCTGCTCCAGGCCGTCCACAAGCTGCACGAGCAGAACCCGATGCTCGGTCTGCGCGGCGTCCGTCTGGGTCTCGTCATCCCCGGCCTGTTCGCCATGCAGGTCCGGGCGATCGCCGAGGCCGCGGCCGAGCGCAAGAACGCCAAGGGCGACCCGCGCGCCGAGATCATGATTCCGCTCGTCGGCACGGTCCAGGAGCTGGAGATCGTCCGCGAGGAGGCCGACCAGGTCATCGCCCAGGTCGAGGCCGCCACCGGCACCCGGCTGAAGCTGACCATCGGCACCATGATCGAGCTGCCGCGTGCCGCGCTGACCGCCGGTCAGATCGCCGAGGCCGCGCAGTTCTTCTCGTTCGGCACGAACGACCTGACGCAGACGGTGTGGGGCTTCTCCCGTGACGACGTGGAGGCCTCGTTCTTCACCGCGTACCTGGAGAAGGGCATCTTCGGGGTGTCGCCGTTCGAGACGATCGACGAGGAC
The DNA here is from genome assembly GCF_043083485.1 of Streptomyces sp. NPDC014727. NCBI lineage: Bacteria > Bacillati > Actinomycetota > Actinomycetes > Kitasatosporales > Streptomycetaceae > Streptomyces > Streptomyces sp. NPDC014727. The sequence continues at coordinate 13,005 of NZ_JBIBYR010000001.1, forward strand.
GGCGTCGGCTCACTGGTCCGCAGCGCCGTCGCGGCCGGCCGGGCCACCCGCCCGGACCTGAAGCTCGGCGTCTGCGGCGAGCACGGCGGCGACCCGGAGTCCGTGCACTTCTTCCACGAGGTGGGCCTGGACTACGTGTCCTGCTCCCCCTTCCGCATCCCCGTCGCCCGCCTGGAGGCGGGCCGTGCGGCCGCGGACTCGACGGGCAGCGACAGCCGCTGACCCGGCGCCCCCGGCCCCGGGGCCGCCGAAGGCTCACTCGTACCCTCACCGAGCCGACGGCGGCCCCGGAACCACCGAAGGCGGCGGCACCCCGTGCGGGGTGCCGCCGCCTCGTTTTGTTCTGGGGAAAAGCGTTGTTCGGCAATGTGCCTTTTCTTCGCCCTCCCGTGCAGTTCAATACGCAAAGTTCGTTCAATACGCAAAGACATGGGTCGGTATCGGACCGGGGTGCGGTCCATGGATCCCCATCCACGGACCGCACCCGGCTCACCCCCGCCGGGCACGGAGCCGCACCGTCGCCGACCGCCGCCGAACGAGCAAAACCCCCCACGGCCTTCACTCGCTCTTCCGGTGGCTCCGGATTCGCACCCGACGTCGTACAGCTTTTCGGGTGATGGCACTCGCGGGCGAGGCGTTTCACCTCTGGCCGAAACCCCGTGGTGACGTGCTGTTATGGGTCGCATACCCTGGGGTGGGGGTAATTGCAGGTGCAACAGGTGGGGGTTCGGTGCTGCGTATCCACATGTCCGGGGTGGACCTTTCCAAGGTGCGGATGGCCACCCGGCCGGATGCGCTGTGGGAAACCATTCTGAGTTTCCATCGGCTGAGGGACCGGCGCGGTTCCAAGGTGTTCGGGGAATGGCGTAAGGAAACCCGGCCCCGGCTGGATGGTGAAGTGCACCCGTTGGCCGCCGTGATTCCACCGCGCGGCTATTTCCCGGACTTTCTGACGCCTTCTCAGGAAACCGCTGAGCCGTATGGCATCGACGCCGGAATGGAGGCGCTGCGCTCCACCCCGATCCGGCGGATCCGCGCCGAACTCGCCCTCCTGGGTGCCGAACGGCGCGAGGCGGGCCGCGTCCCCCACCGGCGCGTCGGGGCGCTCGACCGGCTCATCGGCGCCCTGCGCAGCTACCACCGTGCCGCGATCGAACCGTACTGGCCGCACATCCAGGCCAGCGTCGAGGCCGACCGTGCCGTGCGCGGTCGCGCACTCCTGGACGGCGGGGCGGAAGAACTGCTCGCCTCCCTCCCGCCCACGATCCGCTGGCGGGCCCCCGTGCTGGAGGCCGACTACCCCGTCGACCGCGAACTCCACCTCGACGGCCGGGGGCTGCTGCTCCAGCCGTCCTTCTTCTGCCGGGTCACCCCGGTCGTCCTCCGTGACCCGCGGCTCCCACCGGTCCTGGTCTACCCGGTCACCCACTCGCGCGCCCCGGTCTTCGCGGAACCGGGACCCTGGCTCGGCCGGCTCCTCGGCCATACCCGCTCCACGGTCCTGAGCGCCATCGGCAACGGCTGCACGACCAGCGAACTCGCCCGCCGCGCCGGAGTCTCCCTCGCCTCGGCGAGCCAGCACGCCTGCGTGCTGCGCGAGGCCGGCCTGATCCACACGCTGCGGCACGGCAGCTCGGTCCTGCATACGCTGACCCCGCTGGGCGGATCGCTGCTCCGGGGCGGCGCGCCGCTCGCCATGTCCTGAATCCGGGGGCGGAAAATTTCTTCGCCGGCCGTTCCTTCCAGGACCCGGACCACCACATCTGGGAGGTCATGTGGATGGACCCCGCAGCCGTCGAGGGACAGCAGGCCTGAGGTCGACGACGGTCGGCGGGTGGCCGGGTCTCAGGACGTGAGGTCCGGATACGTCACCCCCGTGAGCTGCTCGGACGCCACCCAGAGCCGCTCGCTCGCCACATCGTCGAGCGTCCAGCCCGCTCGCCACGACGGGGCGGGCGCACCGCGCCAGCCCAGCAGCCTCGGCCCGGTGAACGAGTCGGGGCGCACGCCGGGCGCGGTGGCCGCGTACAGGGTGGGCAGCGCTCCGGACGACGCGGGCTGGGCGATGATCCGGTTGCCGAGCTCGATCACCCGTTCCGCCGTCTTGCGGCTCTCCATCCGGACGCCCGCCGTCTGCAGATTGGTCGCCGCGTATCCGGGGTGCGCCGCAGCGGCCACCACCCCGGAACCGGCCGCCGAAAGCCGCCGTGCCAGCTCGTGGACGAAGAGCAGATTGGCGGTCTTCGAACGGCCGTAGGCGATCCAGCGGCGGTAGTTCCGCTCGCTGTTGAGGTCCCCGATGTCGATGTTGGACAGGGCGTGCATCCCGCTGGAGACGCTCACCACACGCGCCCCCGGGGTGTCGAGGAGCTTCGGTAGCAGCAGCCCGGTGAGGGCGAAGTGCCCGAGGTGGTTGACGCCGAACTGCCTCTCGAAGCCGTCGGCCGTCCTCCCGTACGGCAGCGCCATCACGCCCGCGTTGTTGATCAGCAGATCGATCCGGCCGGGCGCGCGGACCGCGGCGAACTCGCGTACGGATTCCAGATCGGCCAGATCGAGCGGTACGAACTCCACGTCCGCGCCGGTCACGGCCGTCCGGATCCGGGACTCGGCCTCCTTGCCGCGCGTCTCGTCACGGCAGGCGAGGAGCACCCGCGCGCCGCACCGGGCCAGCTCCCGTGCCGTGATCAGCCCGATCCCGCTGTTGGCTCCGGTGACCACGGCGGTACGGCCGCTCTGGTCGGGGATGTCGCTCGCGTTCCAGCCCTGGCTCATGGACCCCAGCGTACGACCGGCGCGCGCGGGGAGAACGGGCCGGTCGGATCCCGAACGCGGGCCCCGTGGCGGCCATTGGGGGTCCGGAGGCCCGGCAACCTCAGAGTTGGCTCAACTTTCCCGCGATCCGGCCAAAGCGGTTGGACGGGGCACCTACCTCGTCCTTAGGGTCGCGATCATGCCCGACATAGCACTCACCACACTGGTTGTCCTCTGCCTCGCCGCAGCCGCGGCGGGCTGGATCGACGCGGTGGTCGGCGGCGGTGGACTGCTCCTGCTGCCCGCTCTGCTGCTGGGCCTGCCGCACGTCCCGGCCGCGCACGTCCTCGGCACGAACAAGGCGGTCGCGATCGTCGGTACGTCGGGCGCCGCCGTGACGTACGTGCGCAAGGCGCCGGTGAAGGTCAAGACGGCCCTGCGGATCGGGCTCGCGGCGCTGGCCGGATCGATGACCGGCGCGTTCTTCGCGGCCGGGATCAGCAGCGCGGTGCTGCGACCCGTGATCATGGTGGTGCTGCTGGCGGTCGCGGCGTTCGTGATGCTGAGGCCCTCGTTCGGCACGGCGACGGACGAGGGGGTCCGGCGCGAGGTCACCCGGGCCCGCACCGTGACCGCGATCGTGGTGGTCGGCGGAGGCATCGGGCTCTACGACGGGCTGTTCGGCCCCGGTACCGGCACGTTTCTGGTGCTCGCGCTGACCGCGGTGCTCCATCTCGACCTGGTGACGGCGTCCGCCACCGCCAAGATCGTCAACGTGTGCACCAATGGCGGGGCGCTGGCGATGTTCGCCTACCAGGGCAGTGTGCTCTGGCAACTGGCCGCGCTGATGGCGGTGTTCAACCTGGCCGGCGGACTGATCGGGGCGCGGATGGCGCTCAGGAAGGGCAGCGGGTTCGTCCGCGGGGTCCTGCTGGTCGTGGTGTTCTCGCTGGTCGCGAAGCTGGCCTTCGACCAGTGGACGGCATGAGCGACCGGCCCCGGAAGGCAGGGGTCACCGCACCTCGGTGAGGTGCGCGTACGCCACCACATTGCCCTCGTAACCCGTCGTCTTCGAGAAACCGCCGCCGCAGGTGATCAGTCGCAGCGAGGCGTAGGGCGAGGCCCCGTACACGCGCTTGTCGGGGAAGTTCCGGCTCTGGTAGACCTCGATCGCGTCGAGTGAGAAGACGGCGGTACGCCCGTCCTGCCGGACCACCTCGACCTTGCTGCCCTTCTGCAGGGTGCCCAGGTCGTAGAAGACCGATCGCCCCTGCGCGTTGTCGACATGGCCGGCGACGATCGCACTGCCCTTGGAGCCGGGGGGAGTGCCGTCCCGGTACCAGCCGACGACATTGCGGTTTCCGGCCGGTGGTACGTCGAGACTGCCGTCGGCGCCGAGCCCCAACCGCATCATCGGGGCGTCCACCCGGATGCTCGGGATGCGCAGGCGCACGGGCGCCGACGGTCCCAGCGGTTCGGCGACCGGGGACCCCGGCTGCGGCCCGGGGCCGCCGGCGAAGGCCTGTGCGGAGGTCGGCTGGGGCGGGATCAGCCGGGCGTCGGCGCCGTGGCGGATCAGCCAGACGCCGGCCAGTGCCGCGATGACCAGCAGCCAGCTCTCGGCCTTCTGGGACACGGTCGTCCTCCGGGTGACGGGGCGGAAACGGTACGGGCACGGGAACGGTCCCGTCCCGGTGGCCGCGCGGCCACCGGGACGGATTCCAGGCGGTACGGAGACGTGAATCCGTCTCCGTCAGCCGGCTTCCTGCGTGCCGCTCGCCCGGCGACGCAGGAGCCAGGCTCCGCCGACGACGGTCGCGGCGAGTACGCCGGCGCCCGCCGTGATCTGGGAGGTGTCGGGCCGGACACTGCCGCCGACGCCTGTTTTGACGCGCCCGCTGGGGGCGTTGGGCACGGACGAGTCGCCCCGTCCGGACGAGTTGTCGCGGTCGGACGAATCGCGTCCGGAGCTGTCGCGCCCGGAGTTGTCCCGTCCGGACGACGAGTCGTTGCGCCCGGACGAACTGTCCTGTCCCGACGTCGAGTTGGTGCGTCCCGATGAACTGTCGTGCCGGCCCGAGCCCCCGTCCTCGGACTGGTTGCGCTCCCCGCTCCCACGCTCGTTCGAGCCCTCCCTGGAGGGGGCTCTGAGCCCGGAGAAGGCGTTGAGCCCGCCGGCGGAGTCGAGGAGCGAGGGGACGTTGAGGCCGAAGGGAGAGTTGAGCCCGGACCCGGACGAGTTGTTCGCTCCGTCCCCGTCGCGGCCGTGCCCCTCCTGGTCGCCGTTGGCCCGCGGCGCGCCCGCCGAGTTGATCCGCAGGGTGCCGGTATCGGCCGCGTACGCGGGCGGCCCTGCGGAGAAGAGGCCGAGCGTGGCTATGGTGACTGCGGAAGCGGCGATACCGGTCACTGGGCGAGCAGGACGCATGGGGGTTCCTCCGGCAACTGCGCGAGTAGGTGTGTCCTGACTCCGAGCTAACGGGCGGCCCGCCCGCCACGCCTGTTGACACCAAGTCAGCTTTCACCCGAACGGCCCGGCGCGGCATCCTTGCCAAGCGGTATGTGTGCAGGTCGCAGCGGTGATCGAAGTGCGGATGACCGGTCCTTTACCGACCGGTGCCGATCGGGTGACGCCCTCCAGGAGGAAAGTGGCGCACATCACACGCATGACCTTGCGGGTGTCGGGCACACGTCTGACACCCCCCACGGGACGGTGCACCGGGCCGCTCCCGGCCACCGCCCTCACCGGACCCACCCCCCTGGGTCCGGTGAGGGTGTTCCGCGTCGGGAGTCCGGGGCGCGGTGCTCCGGGCCGGCGCGGCTGCGGACCGGCCCACGGCGGGCGGATGTGTGAGCCACCAGGTGTCAGATCGTGTCCCACGGCGTGCCGTCGTAGGCCTGCCCGATCCGCTTCATCAGCTGCTCGTCCACCGTGAGCGCGATGTCGTCGATCCGCCGGACCGGCGCGATGCCCTGCGAGTTGGTGAGGAACGCCGACTGGAACGCGCCGATCTGGTCCAGTGCCACCCGGCGACGTACGGACTCCAGCCCCACACCGGGCAACTCCTGTTCCAGCAGTGCCATGGTGATGCCGCGCAGGCAGGGGGCGTCCGGCCAGACGACCGAAGCGCCGTCCCAGAAACCGATGTTGGTGATCGCACCCTCCGTCACCGCACCGTCCGGCGCGGTCAGCAGGGCCTCGTCGAAACCGGCTCGGGCGGCGAGCGTCGCGTAGTACGTCTGGCCGAACTCGCCGGGACGCTTGATGTGCGGCACGGTCCGGGCGTAGGGAACGGACATCAGGTCGTGCGGTTCGGCGGACTTCCGGGCCGGCCCGCGCACCGTGACCATGACGGTGGTCTCCGCGTCGCCCGGTGGCAGGTAGCCGTACACCCGGGTCGAGGCGTCCCGTACCCCCGCACCGTCCAGCGCGTGCCGGATCAGCTCGCGCACGCGCTCCCCGTCCAGGGCGCGCTCGAACAGCTCCCGGTTGGCGGAGTCCAGCCGGGCCAGATGCAGGGCGAGGCCGCGCACCTTTCCGTCCCTGACCTGCATGGCCGTGAAGTGGCCGTAGTTGAGGAAGGCGGGAATCCGCAGATCCGCCTCGGTGGCCGGGTGCCCGTTGAACTCCGCGTACGGGAAGGGTGCGGGAGGGGGAGTCGTCATGCGGTCCACGGTATGCCGCGGGGCGCGACGGAGGACGTCGCTGGTCGCGGCTTGACCTCAACCATGGTTGACATACGAGCCTCTCCGCATGGACCTCATCACAGCACCCTCATCCGTGGCGGCCTCCACCGCCTCCACCGCCCCCCTGAAGGTCGCGGTCATTCTCGCCAGCAATCGTGAAGGACGGTTCGCCCCCGTCGTCTCCGACTGGTTCCTCTCGCACGCCACCCCTCGGCCCGGCATCGAGACCGACCTGATCGACATCGCGGAGCTCGACCTCCCGATCGCCCTCTCCTACCGGCCCGCAGCCGATGCGCGGGCGCGACTGGCCGCCGTGTCCTCCAGGTTGGCGGCGGCCGACGCCTACGTCGTCATCACCCCCGAGTACAACCACTCGTACCCGGCCCCGCTGAAGAACCTCATCGACTGGCACCACGCCGAGTGGCAGGCCAAGCCCGTGGCCTTCGTCTCGTACGGCGGAGTCTCCGGCGGTCTGCGCGCGGTCGAGCACCTGAGGCAGGTCTTCGCGGAGCTGCACGGTGTCGGCATCCGCGAAACCGTGTCGTTCCACAACGCGGGCGCCCTGTTCGACGAGGAGGGCAGGCCCAAGGACCCGTCGGGCTGCGACGCGGCGGCCAGGACGCTGCTCGACCAGCTCGACTGGTGGGGGCGCGCGCTGCGTGACGCCAAGGCCGTCCGTCCGTACGGCGTCTGACCGCCGGACACTGCGCCGCGCCGTTGTGCCCCCGACAATCGACGAGGGGTGCGAGGACGCCCCGTAACCGACAGGGAGGAGCCCGAAGGTGACGACGCCGGCATGGCTGACCGTACTGACCACGACGGACAGCGAGGAGAAGGCCCATGCGCTGGCGCAGGGCGCGGTGGAGGCGCGGCTCGCCGCCTGTGTACAGATCTCCGCGCCCGTCACCTCGGTCTACCGTTGGCAGAACGCCATCGAGACCACCGAGGAGTGGCAGCTGCTGCTCAAGACGACGGCGGCGCGGTACGACGAACTGGAGGCCCATCTCCTGGCGGCGCACGACTACGGGACACCGGAGGTCGTCGCGGTCCCGGTGGTACGGGGCAGCGCCCACTACCTCGACTGGGTCTCCTCCGAGACCGCCCCGGACGCCCCGCTCTAGAGCGGGCACCCGCGCCGGGCCGTCCCCTACCGCTCGTCCGCGGCCAGGGCCTCCTCGATGCCGGGCTCCTTCGGGCCCAGGAAGTGCGGGTCGCGCTTGAACGTGGATTCCAGCACCGCCTTCCCCGCCGCGAACATCTCCCGTGTTCCGCCGTAGTACCAGGTCGCATCGTGTACGGCGTCGACGCCGACGCCGTACGCGTCGATCCCGGCGCTCCGGCACAGCGCGATCGCACGCCGGATGTGGAACCCCTGGCTCACCAGCACGGCACGGTCGACCCCGAAGATCTTCTTGGCGCGGACGCACGAGTCCCAGGTGTCGAACCCGGCGAAGTCGCTCACGATGCGCTTGTCCGGCACGCCGTGCGCCTTCAGATACGTACGCATGGCGTCGGGCTCGTCGTACTCCTTCCGGCTGTTGTCACCGGTCACGAGCACGACCTTCACCTTTCCGTCCCGGTACAGCTCGGCGGCGGTGTTCAGCCGGTTCGCCAGATACGGCGACGGCCTGCCGTGCCAGAGCCCGGCTCCGAACACCACGGCGACCTGCTGCGCGGGCGCGTCCGCGGTCGTCCTGACCCGGGCGTCGGCGACGGAGTACATCCAGGTCGCGGGCGTCAGCGCCGCCACACAGGCGACCATCACCCCCTGTACGAGGCGCCGCTGCCCGCGCCGCGTCCGCGGCCACCGCGGCCGGAACCGCCCGAGCCGCGCCGCCCGTCCTGGCCGCTTCTCCTCCATGGGTGCCCCCTGCTCGTGCCGTGTTGTCCCACATGATCGGACGACCGAAGAGGAGAAAGGGTTCTCCATCTCCGGGTTTCATTTATTTCGCTACCGTTTCCGATCCGGCCGTGGACACGTCGGGGATCGATCGGCTTCTCGGCGGCGCGGCCCGGTCCTCACCCCGCGGCCGGTCCGCCGGACGGTGGCCGAAGCCGCGACGGCCGTGTGGTTCCCGCCGGGCCGCTCGGCGCGCATCCGCCTGAGCCGCGCTGTCAGCCAGGACGTTTAATGTCGGAGCCATGGACGGCATCGACGGCATGGACGGCACGCAGGAAGCACAAGGCGCAGACGACGCACCGTGCACACAGGACGTGGACTGCGCGCACGGCACACAGGACCACGGCTCGGTCCCCTACCGCGCGGCCGACGCCGAACGCTGGGACACCGAGCCTGACAAGCGGCCCGGCCGTACCGCGTTCCAGCGCGACCGCGCCCGTGTGCTGCACTCCGCCGCACTGCGCCGGCTCGCGGGCAAGACACAGGTCGTCACCCCCGGTACCCGCAGCCACGCCTGGGACGCCAGCCCGCGGACCCGACTCACCCACTCCCTGGAATGCGCCCAGGTCGGCCGCGAACTCGGGGCGGCGCTCGGCTGCGACCCCGATCTGGTCGAGACGGCCTGCCTGGCCCACGACCTCGGCCACCCGCCCTTCGGACACAACGGGGAGCAGGCGCTCAACGACTTCGCGTCGGACTGCGGGGGCTTCGAGGGCAACGCGCAGTCGCTGCGCCTGTTGACCCGGCTCGAACCGAAACGCTTCGTCCCCGACACCCGGACCGGTGAGCTGGTCAGCGTCGGACTCAATCTGACCCGCGCCGCCCTGGACGCCGCCACCAAGTACCCGTGGCCGCGCGGCGGTCACCCCTTCGACCCGGACTCCCCGAAATTCGGGGTGTACGAGGACGACCTGCCCGTCTTCGAGTGGGCCCGCAGGGGTTCCCCGAAGGACCGCAAGTGCTTCGAGGCCCAGGTCATGGACTGGTCCGACGACGTCGCGTACTCGGTGCACGACTTCGAGGACGGGCTGCACGCCGGGCACATCGATCCCAACTGCCTCTACTCCGAGTCCGAGCGGAACGCGATCTGGGCCGTCGCCATCGGACGCTACGTCCCGGCGGACACCGATCCCGAGGAGCTGGCCGACGCCCTCGACCGGCTCATCGGCCAGGAGTGGTGGCCGGACAACTACGACGGTTCGGCCGTCGCCCAGGCCCGGCTGAAGGACGCGACGAGCCAGTTGATCGGCCGGTTCTGCCTGGCGGCCGAGAGCGGCACCCGGCAGGCTTACGGGACGGGCCGGCTCGGCCGGTACGCGGCCGAGCTCGTCGTGCCTCGCGAGGCACGCAACGAATGCGCCGTGCTCAAGGCGGTCGCCGACCGCTACGTCATGCAGCGCGCCGAGCAGGAGGCCATCCGCGCCGATCAGCGGATCGTCATCGCGGAACTGGCCGCCGCGCTGACCGCACGCGCCCCGGAAGGACTGGAACCGCAGTTCCGGGCACTGTTCGACGCCGCCGACGACGACCGGGCCCGCAAGCGGGTCCTCGTCGACCAGATCGCCGCCCTGACCGACGCCTCGGCACGCTCCCTGCACGCCTCGTTCACCGGACCCCGCCGCTGACCGGCCGAAGCCCCGCCCCGGCCGATGGCCCGGCCCCGTCGTCACCGTCGGGCGTCCTCGCGCTCGGGGCACCCGGTGCGGGAGGCCCGTTTCCACCGCCGCGCGGGTTCGTCCGCGACCCTGTCCGCGAGCCGCGCGGACTTGCCTGTGACCACTGGGTGTGACCTGATCGGTGTACACCCTCTTTCGCCATCACGCTGCGTGCGGGACGCTCGCAGTCGGGCCCCGCGCAGCAAGCACCGAGGAGGCAACAAGTGGTCGACGCACATCGGACGTTCGTCATCGTCGGCGGAGGACTGGCAGGAGCCAAGGCGGCCGAGACGCTCCGGGCGGAGGGTTTCAGCGGCCGGGTGATCCTCCTCGGCGATGAACGCGATCATCCGTACGAACGGCCGCCGCTCTCCAAGGGCTATCTGTGCGGCAAGGAGGAGCGGGACAGCGTCTTCGTCCACGAGACCGCCTGGTACGCGGCCGCCGACATCGAGCTCCACCTGGGCCAGCCCGTCACCGCCCTCGACCGGCATGCCCGCTCCGTACAGCTCGGCGACGGCACCGTCGTCCACTACGACAAGCTGCTGCTCGCCACCGGGGCCGAGCCGCGCCGCCTGCCCATTCCGGGTACGGACCTGGCCGGTGTCCACCATCTGCGCCGGCTGGCCCACGCCGACCGGCTGCGCAACGTACTGACCACCCTCGGCCGCGACAACGGCCACCTGGTGATCGCCGGGGCGGGCTGGATCGGCCTGGAGGTCGCGGCGGCGGCGCGCGGGTACGGAGCCGAGGTCACCGTCGTCGACCCGGAGCCGACCCCGTTGCACCATGTCGTCGGCCCCGAGCTCGGCCAGATCTTCACCGATCTGCACACCGACCACGGGGTCCGCTTCCACTTCGGCATCCGCCTCACCGAGATCATCGGCCAGGACGGCCTGGTCCTCGCGGTCCGCACCGACGACGGCGAGGAGCACCCCGCCCACGACGTGCTCGCGGCGATCGGTGCCGCCCCCCGTACCGCGCTGGCCGAAGCCGCGGGGCTCGCCATGGCCGCGCGCAAGGACGGCGGAGGCATCGCCGTCGACGCCTCCCTGCGCACCTCCGACCCGCACATCTTCGCGGCCGGTGACGTCGCCAACATGGCCCATCCACTGCTCGGCGTCCGGCTGCGCGTGGACCACTGGGCGAACGCGCTGCACAGCGGCCCGGCGGCGGCCCTCGCCATGCTCGGCAAGGAGGTCGGCTACGACCGGGTGCCGTACTTCTTCTCCGACCAGTACGACCTCGGTCTCGAATACTCGGGCTGGGCGCCTCCGGGCAGCTACGACCAGGTGGTCATCCGCGGCGACGCGGGTAAGCGCGAGTTCATCGCCTTCTGGCTGAAGGACCGCCGGGTGCTGGCCGGGATGAACGTCAACGTGTGGGACGTCACCGAGGACGTGCAGCAACTGGTCCGGTCCGGCCGGCAGATCGATCCGGACGCGCTGGCGGACCCGTCGGTACCACTGGCCGCCCTGAGCTGAACCCCGGAACCGGGCCGGACCGCGCCGGGCGGGCCGGGACAGGACAACGCCCGGCCGCCTCGTCGGTGGTCCCGGACGGGAGCGTCCGGCCGTACCGCACGCGGCAGGCGCTCTCGCCCCCGGGTTCCCCGGATCGCATCGGCACGCTGCACGGCTGTCGTACCCCACCCGTAGACTTCACCCGTGGCAGGCAGGATCAATGACGACGACGTGAAGGCGGTGCGGGACGCGGTCCCGATCGACGCCGTCGTTTCCGAGTATCTCCAGCTGCGCAACGCGGGCGGTGGCAACCTCAAGGGGCTCTGCCCGTTCCACGACGAGAAGTCCCCCTCCTTCCAGGTCAGCCCGAGCAAGGGTCTCTTCCACTGCTTCGGCTGCCAGGAGGGCGGTGACACGATCGCCTTCGTGATGAAGATCGACCATCTCTCGTTCTCCGAGACGGTCGAGCGGCTCGCCGCCAAGGCGGGCATCACCCTGCGCTACGAGGAGGGCGGGTACAACCCCTCCCACCAGCGCGGTGAGCGCATCCGGCTGGTCGAGGCGCACAAGGTGGCCGCCCAGTTCTATGCCGAGCAGCTGGACAGCCCCGAGGCGGAGATCGGCCGCACGTTCCTCGCCGAGCGCGGCTTCGACCAGGCGGCGGCCGCCCATTTCGGTGTCGGCTACAGCCCGGCGGGCTGGGACCACCTCACCCGCTATCTGCGCGGCAAGGGCTTCAGCGACAAGGAGCTGATCACCTCCGGCCTCTCGCAGGACGGCAGGCGCGGCCCGATCGACCGCTTCCGCGGCCGGCTGATGTGGCCGATCAGCGACACCTCCGGCGATGTCGTCGGCTTCGGCGCCCGCAAGCTGCGCGACGACGACAACGGACCGAAGTACCTCAACACCCCCGAGACCGCGATCTACAAGAAGTCCCAGGTGCTGTACGGCATCGACCTGGCGAAGAAGGACATCGCGAAGGCCAGCAGGGCCGTGGTCGTCGAGGGTTACACCGACGTCATGGCCTGCCATCTCGCCGGGATCACCACCGCCATCGCCACTTGCGGCACGGCCTTCGGCAGCGACCACATCAAGATCCTGCGCCGCCTCCTGATGGACAACGGCAGCGCCCGGGTGATCTTCACCTTCGACGGTGACGCGGCCGGACAGAAGGCTGCCCTGCGTGCCTTCGAGGACGACCAGAAGTTCGCCGCCGAGACGTACATCGCGATCGCCCCGGACAACATGGACCCGTGCGATCTGCGCCTGGTCAAGGGTGACGAGGCCGTTCGCGACCTGGTCGAACCCCGTACCCCGCTCTTCGAGTTCGCGCTCCGCCAGATCGTCGGCCGGTACGACCTGGAGACCCCGGCGGGCCGCGGTGCCGCGCTCGACGAGGCGGCGCCCGTCGTCGCCCGGATCAAGAACAGCTCCTCGCAGCACGAGGTGGCCGTCCAGCTGGCCGGCATGCTCGGCATCCTGGACACCCAGTTCGTGGTCAAGCGCGTCGGCCAGCTCGCCCGCTGGGCCCGCGAGCGGGGTGACCAGCGGGGCGCCGCGCAGGCCCCGCCCCGCGGCGGCCCCCGGCACGAGCAGGTCCAGGCGCCGACCGCCCCCTCCGGCCCCGCCCTCAACCTCCGCAGCCCCGCCCACCGCACCGAGCGCGAGCTGCTGAAGCTCGCCCTGCAGAAACCCGCTCTCGTCTCACCGGCCTTCGACGCCTACGGGGTCGACGAGTTCACCGCCCCGCCGTACGCCAGGGTCCGGCAGTGCATCGCGGAGGCGGGCGGCGCCGAGATGGGCGTCCCCGAGACCCGCGAGTACCTGGTCCAGGTCCTGGACGCGGCCCCCGACGACACGGTGCGCAATCTGGTCACCGAGCTGGCCGTCGAGGTCTTCCACGGCAAGAGCATCGACGAGACCTACGCGGGCATGCAGCTCGTCCAGGTCCGGCTGCGCGCCGTCGACCGACGGATCAACGACGTCCAGGGCAGCCTCGCCCGCCTCGGCAGCAATGTGGCCCCCGACCAGCTGGCCGCCGCGCAGAACGAGGTCTGGGTCCTCCAGCAGTACGCCGAGTCGCTGCGCAACAACGGCGCCGACGCGCTCTGACCCGGGGTCCGGGCGAGGTTTCGGCGGCGCCGCGGTGACGGCGCACCGGGCGCGTTCGGCCGTCGCTGCGTCATCCGTCGCCGGGCGGGCTCGAAACTCCCGCCCCTCCCCGTCCGCGTAACCGCTCGGTCACGGACCGGACTCAGAAAGTCCCCGCACGCCCCTCGTGGCAGCGAGGCGTCTTCCCCCACACTGGGGGGCGGCGCCTGAGTCATCGGAGCGCGGCCGGTCCACCGGACCGTGGTCCGCCATCCCCGCGATCCGGCAGCGATCACCTGGAGGTCGCCCCCGTGCAGACCCGGACCCTGACCGAAACCGAGCCTGTCTCGGCCATCCCCGCGCAGAACCGGGCCGTGCGTCATCCGGAGGCCGTGGTGGAGCCGCAGAAACCGTCCGACCTCCCCGACCCACCCGAGGCACTCATGGAGGAGCCACCGGAGGCGCCCGACCCCCCGGAGCCGCGGGGCCGACCGGAGACGGCCGGTCCGTCCTCCGATCTCTTCCGCCAGTATCTGCGGGAGATCGGCCGGATCCCGCTGCTCACCGCCGCCGACGAGGTGGAGCTCGCCCGCCGGGTCGAGGCGGGTCTCTTCGCCGAGGAACGGCTCGCGAGCACTCCGGACCCGGACAGCCGGCTGGCCGTCGACCTGGACCGGTTGGTGGTCATGGGGCGGATGGCGAAGCGCCGGCTCATCGAGGCCAACCTCCGCCTCGTCGTCTCCGTCGCCAAACGCTATGTCGGCCGCGGGCTGACCATGCTCGATCTGGTCCAGGAGGGAAACCTCGGACTCATCAGGGCGGTCGAGAAGTTCGACTACGCCCGGGGGTACAAGTTCTCGACGTACGCGACGTGGTGGATCCGCCAGGCCATGTCCCGCGCCCTCGCCGACCAGGCGCGGACCATACGGGTCCCGGTCCATGTCGTCGAACTCATCAACCGTGTCGTACGGGTCCAGCGCCGGGTGCTCCAGGAGCGTGGCTACGAGCCGACGCCCGAGGAGGTCGCCGACCAGCTCGACCTCACCGCGGAGCGAGTCGGTGAAGTCCTGCGGCTCGCCCAGGAACCCGTCTCGCTGCACGCCCCGGTCGGCGAGGAGGAGGACGTCGCGCTCGGCGATCTGATCGAGGACGGCGATGCCGCGTCCCCGGTCGAGTCCGCCGCGTTCCTGCTGCTGCGCGAACATCTGGAAGCGGTGCTCTCCACCCTCAACGAGCGTGAGCGCAAGGTGGTCCAGCTGCGCTACGGGCTGGCCGACGGGCGGCCCCGCACGCTTGAGGAGATCGGCAGGATCTTCGGCGTGACACGCGAACGCATCCGCCAGATCGAGTCCAAGACTCTCAACAAGCTGCGGGACCACGCCTTCGCCGACCAACTGCGCGGCTACCTCGACTGACCGGGCACCGTGGACGGACGGGACGGCTCCGTGGAGCCGCCGCCCGGGAGCGGACGGCCCGTCACCCACCGTCGTCCGAAAGCGTCGTGGCGGCCACCGTCCTTACGAGCTGGTGCACGACAGCGAGTGGGCTCCCGGCGACCGACGGGTTCGCGGTCGGCCCCGGACGAAAGGGCCCGTACCGCCGAGCGGCGGTACGGGCCCCGTCACGTGCCGCGCTCGCGTCAGTCGACCTCGGCGACCGCCTGCGCGAACTGCGCCGAATACAGCCGGGCGTACGCGCCCTCGGCATCCAGCAGCTCGTCGTGCGTGCCCTGTTCGACGATCGAGCCGTTCTCCATCACCAGGATGACGTCGGCGTCCCGGATGGTGGAGAGCCGGTGCGCGATCACAAAGCTCGTACGGCCGTGAGCCAGGCGCGCCATCGCCTTCTGGATCAGCACCTCGGTACGGGTGTCGACGGAGCTCGTCGCCTCGTCGAGCACGAGTATCACCGGGTCGGACAGGAACGCCCGCGCGATGGTGATGAGCTGCTTCTCGCCCGCGCTGACACCGGAGCCCTCGTCGTCGATCACCGTGTCGTAACCGTCCGGCAGGGTACGGATGAAGCGGTCGGCGTGGGCCGCCTTCGCCGCCTCCTCGATCTCCTCCCGGCTGACCTCGCGCGAAGCGCCGTACGCGATGTTCTCCGCGATGGACCCGCCGAACAGCCAGGTGTCCTGGAGGACCATGCCGATCCCCGCGCGCAGGTCGTCGCGCGACATGTTCGTCACGTCGACCCCGTCGAGGGTGATCCGGCCGCCCGTCACCTCGTAGAACCGCATCAGCAGATTGACGAGCGTGGTCTTGCCGGCGCCGGTCGGGCCGACGATCGCGACCGTGTGACCCGGCTCGACGTTCAGCGAAAGGTTCTCGATGAGCGGCTTCTCCGGGTCGTAACGGAACGACACCTTCTCCAGCGAGACGCTGCCCCGCAGCTCCTCGGGGCGCTCGCCCGTGCCCGGAGCGGGGTCGGCTCCCTGCTCCTCGGCGTCCAGCAGCTCGAAGATCCGCTCGGACGAGGCGACACCCGACTGCACCAG
Source organism: Streptomyces sp. NPDC014727 (assembly GCF_043083485.1). NCBI lineage: Bacteria > Bacillati > Actinomycetota > Actinomycetes > Kitasatosporales > Streptomycetaceae > Streptomyces > Streptomyces sp. NPDC014727. The sequence goes on from NZ_JBIBYR010000001.1 coordinate 29,052, forward strand.
GTTCGCCATCGAGGCGACCTGGGTCAGCGGCATCGAGAACTGCCGCGAGTACTGGATGAACGCCTGCACATCACCGATCGACAGTGATCCCGAAGCGACCCGCAGACCACCGACGACGGCGATCAGGACATAGTTCAGGTTGGAGACGAACATCATCAGCGGCTGCATGATCCCGCTGTTGAACTGCGCCTTGAAGCCCGCCTCGTACAGCGCTTCGTTCTGCTCGGCGAAGTCCTTCGCGGACTCCTCCTGCCGGCCGAAGACCTTCACCAGAGTGTGCCCGGTGTACATCTCCTCGATATGGGCGTTGAGCTTGCCCGTCACCTTCCACTGCTGCACGAACTGCGGCTGCGACCGCTTGCCGACCTTCGCGGCCACGACGACCGACAGCGGCACCGTCACCAGCGCGACCAGCGCCAGCAGCGGCGAGACCCAGAACATCATGATCAGCACGCCGACGATGGTGAGCAGGGAGTTGATGAGCTGACCCATCGTCTGCTGCATCGTCTGGGAGATGTTGTCGATGTCGTTCGTCGCCCGGCTGAGCACCTCGCCGCGCTTGGCCTGGTCGAAGTAGGACAGCGGCAGCCGCGAGAGCTTCGTCTGGATGTCCTCACGCAGCTGGAACACGAGCCGGTTGATGATCCGGATCGACAGCCTGGTGGCCACCAGCATGAGCAGCCCCGCACCGACGTAGACCGCCAGCGCCACCAGCAGGACGTCTCCGACCGCGCCGAAGTCGATGCCGTGACCGGGGACGAAGTCCACCCCGGAAAGCATGTCGGCGAGGCCGCTGTTGGTCTTGCGCAGGCCCTCCACGGCCTGCTCCTTCGTCGTGCCGTCGGGCATCTGCCGGCCGATGACCCCGGCGAACACCAGGTCGGTCGCCCTGCCGAGGATCTTCGGCCCGACCACCGAGAGACCGACGCTGAGCACGCAGGCCGCGAGCATCGCGTACAGCGACGTCCTCTCCTTGGCGAAGCGCTTCAGCAGCCGCTTCGAGGACCCCTTGAAGTCCATGGACCGGTCGGTCGGAGCCCCGCCCGCCATCATGCGTCCGCCAGGCCCGGCCATTACGCGGCCTCCGCTTCCGTCAGCTGGGAGAGCACGATCTCCCGATATGTTTCATTGCCGTCCATCAGCTCGTGATGGGTGCCGGAGCCGACGACCCGGCCCTCGTCCAGCACCAGGATGCGGTCGGCGTCACGGATGGTGGACACCCGCTGGGCCACGATCACCACGGTCGCCTCGGCCGTCTCCTGCGAGAGCGCCCCGCGCAGCGCGGCATCGGTCGCGTAGTCGAGCGCGGAGAACGAGTCGTCGAAGAGATAGATCTCCGGCCGCTGCACCAGCGTCCTGGCGATCGACAGACGCTGGCGCTGCCCGCCGGAGACATTGGTGCCGCCCTGCGCGATCGGCGCGTGCAGGCCGTGCTCCAGCTCCTGGACGAACTCCTTGGCCTGCGCGACCTCCAGCGCGTGCCACAGCTCCTCGTCGGTGGCGTCCGGGTTTCCGTACCGAAGATTCGTCGCCACCGTCCCGGAGAACAGATACGGCTTCTGCGGAACGAGACTCACGGTCTTCGCCAGCAGCGCCGGGTCCAGCGTCCGTACGTCCGTGCCGTCGACCAGCACCTGACCGTCCGTCACGTCGAACAGGCGCGGTACGAGCCCGAGCAGTGTCGACTTCCCGCTGCCCGTCGACCCGATGATCGCGGTGGTCTCGCCGGGACGGGCCACCAGATCCACCGACCGCAGCACCGGCTCCTCGGCGCCCGGGTAGCGGAAGTCCGCGCCGCGGACCTCCAGATGGCCGTGGGCGCGCAGTTCGCGGACCGGCTCGACGGGCGCAACGACGCTCGACTCGGTCTCCAGGACCTCTTGGACGCGCTCGGCGCAGACCTCGGCGCGCGGCACCATCATGAACATGAAGGTGGCCATCATGACCGACATGACGATCTGCATCAGGTAGGCGAGGAACGCGGTCAGCGCGCCGATCTCCATGCCGCCGCTGTCGATGCGGTGGGCGCCGAACCAGACCACGGCGATCGACGACACGTTCACGACCGTCATCACGGTGGGGAACATCAGCGCCATCAGCCGGCCGGTGGACAGCGCCACATCGGTCAGCTCGTTGTTGGCACCGCGGAAGCGTTCCTCCTCGTAGCGGTCGCGCACGAACGCGCGGATGACCCGGTTGCCGGTGATCTGCTCGCGCAGTACCCGGTTCACGGTGTCGACCCGCTCCTGCATGGTGCGGAACAGCGGCCGCATCCGCTTGACGATCAGGCTCACCGCGATGCCGAGCACCGGCACCACCGCGAGCAGCACCGCCGACAGCTGGACGTCCTGGCCGAGCGCCATGATGATGCCGCCGACACACATGATCGGCGCCGACACCATCAGCGTGAACGTCATCAGCACCAGCATCTGGATCTGCTGGACGTCATTGGTCGTCCGCGTGATCAGCGAGGGAGCGCCGAACCGTCCGACCTCACGCGCCGAGAACGACTGCACCCGGTCGAAGACCGACGCCCGGACATCACGGCCGAGGGCGGAGGCGGTGCGGGCGCCGTAGTAGACGGCCCCGATGTTGCAGAGCACCTGGGCGATGCTGACGGCGATCATGATGCCGCCGAACTCGAGGATGTACCCCGTGTCCCCCTTGACGACACCGTTGTCGATGATGTCGGCGTTCAGGGTGGGCAGATAGAGGGTGGCGCAGGTCTGCAGGAGTTGGAGGAGGACCAGCAGCAGGATGGGTTTCTTGTACGGACCGAGATAGGCCCGCAGTAGTTTTATGAGCACGCGTGTCTCTCGGAGTCGGCAGAGGTCGGGAGTCGACCCATTTTCCGGCACCGCGCGCTGCGATCGCGAACGTTTTTATTCAAGACCGAGTAAAAAAACAGACCGAGTACACGTGCTGCGGAGCGGCCTCCGTCAGGCGTACCCGGTCGGGTCACCCAGGGTGTGCGGATCAGGACGCGGAGTCGAACGCCCCCGGATGGATCTGGTCCCGCGTCGCCACGTACTGCTGGCGCACCGCCTGCCCGACCGCCAGCTCCTCGCCCGGCTCCAGGACCTGCGCCGCGGCCCCCTGCCAGGCCGGGGGAGTGTGCGGATCGGCCGTCCCCTGGGAGACCCCCAGCGCCCACGCCGCCTGCCGGGCCGCGCCCAGCGCCGCGTACTCGGCGGGCTGCGGCACGACCACCTGTGTGCCGAACAACGCGGGCGCGAGCCCCTGCACGGCGGGCAGCTCGGCCGCCGCCCCCAGCAGGAACACCCGCCGCACCTCCACGCCGCGTCCGCGCAGCACATCGAGCGCGTCGGCCAGCGAGCACAGCATCCCCTCGAACGCCGCCCGCGCCAGATGCTCCGGCCTCATCGATTCGCGCCGCAGCCCGCACAGCGTCCCGGCCGCGTGCGGCAGGTGCGGGGTGCGTTCGCCCTCCAGATACGGCAGGAGTACGAGCCCGGAGGCGCCCGGCGTCGACTTCAGCGCCAGCGCGGACAGCTCCTCCAGCCCCTCCGCGCCCAGCATCTCGGCGGTCCCGCGCAGCGCGCGCACGGCGTTCGACGTGTGCACCACCGGCAGATGCATCCCGGTCGCGTCCGCGAACGAGGTGATCATTCCGTTCGGATCGGAGAGCGCCTCGTGGTGCACCGCCATGACCGAACCCGAAGCGCCCAGCGACACCACCGCGTCGCCGACCCCGACCCCCAGCCCGAAAGCCGCCGCCATCGTCTCGCCGGTCCCCGCGGAGATCAGCAGCCCCTCGGGCGTCGTCCCGGCCGTGTCTGAGGGGCCGAGCACCTCGGGCAGCGCGGCCTGGTGGCCGAGCGCGAGCTCCACCAGGTCGGGCCGGTAGGCGCCGCCGCCCGCCGACCAGTAACCGGTGCCGGACGCGGCACCCCGGTCGGTGGTCCGCCGGACCGGCCGCCCCAGCAACTGCCACACCAGCCAGTCGTGCGGCTGCAGCACCGAGGCCACGCGCCGGGCCGCCTCCGGCTCGGTCCGCGCCAGCCAGCGCAGCTTGGACACCGGCTGCGCGGCCTGCGGCACCGTCCCGACCGCCTCGGCCCAGGGCTGCCGCCCGCCGAGCGCGTCGATCAGGTCGGCGGCGGCGACCTGGGCCCGCTTGTCGTTGCCGAGCAGCGCCGGACGCACGAGGTTGCCCTGGTGGTCGAGCGGCACCAGACCGTGCTGCTGCGCGGAGACACCGATGGCCTGCACGCCTTCGAGCAGCCCGTCGGTGGCGGCCTCACCCAGCGAGAGCAGCCATGCCTGCGGGTCGACCTCGGTGGCCTTCGCCTCGACGGGGTGTGCGGCGTACCCCCGGCGCAGCACGGCGCCCGTGTCCGTATCGCAGACCACGATGTGCGTGAAGGCGGAAGAACTGTCCAAGCCGGCGACTATGCCCATGCCCAAGATTCTGCCGCACCGCCGGAGCTTTTCCGTACCGGTGGTGCGGCAGTGGGCGGACGGGTCCGGCGTCCCGGCGGGGCGCGGTGCCGCACCCCGCGGGCCCGGCAGGATCCGGAAGAGGCCCTATGTGTTGCTGGTGCCCCAGTCGTCCTCGCCGTTCCGGCCGCGCTCCCGCAGGGAGCGCACCCGGTCGGTCACCGAGGCGGGCACCTTCTCGCCGACCTTGTCGCTCACCGCGCGGTACGCCTTGCCGGCCAGATCACGGCTGCTCCGTGCCGCGGACTCGGCGGTGTTGCGCACGGCCGGATTCTGGGCGAACTGGCGTGCGGACTTCTTCATCTGCTCGTAGCGCTCGCGCCCGGCCCGCGTGCCGATCACGTATCCGAGAGCCAGTCCGGCGATGAACGTGAGCCGGTACCGCATGGCTGCCACCCTTCCTTGCTCAGTGCGACGCTCAGTCTGACGTGTGCTGCCCGCCTACCCGCGGGCACCCAGGATCACCCCCGGGCGATACCGATTGGCAAAGCACCCCCCTGCTTGCGCTAATGTATGTGTCGCAGCGAACGCGCGCCGCCCGGCAGAGCCAGGCAGGTAGGGTTCGGTGCAAAAGCAGCAATCCCCTGTAGCTCAATTGGCAGAGCAGCCGGCTGTTAACCGGCAGGTTACTGGTTCGAGTCCAGTCGGGGGAGCGCGATCCCCTGTAGCTCAATTGGCAGAGCATTCGGCTGTTAACCGGAGGGTTACTGGTTCGAGTCCAGTCGGGGGAGCGGAACGGAAGAGGACCCTACGGGGTCCTCTTTCGCGTGCCCGCGGCTGCCCGTCTCCGTGGTGCGGGTGGGGTTCACGTGACTCTTTCGCGTGTACTTCGCGCCATCCGGAACCGGGCAGGGGGCGATGCGGTCTTCATGGTCAGGTGAAGCCGACCATCCGGAGCGAGAGATCGTATGACCGGCTATGCTGCGGCAGACGGCGCGCACACTTGTACGCGCCACGCCGAAAAGGGGCGGTAGCTCAGCCGGTTAGAGCAGCGGACTCATAATCCGTCGGCCGTGGGTTCGAGTCCCACCCGCCCCACTGCCGCTGATCCGGCAGAAACGTTATGACCTGCGCGTACGCAGGGGACAGGGCCCTCATGGATTCCATGGGGGCCCTCACCATAGCCCTGGAGCAGGATCACGTGGCCGCGCCGCGTCCCGGCGGGTCGTCAGCTCGGTCTCTCGCGCCGTCAGGGCTTGTGCGGGCAGCCTCCATTGCGTGCGACGGGTGTGGCCGCAATGGGCCGTCGCCGCCCTGGCCCCTGTCGCCCGTATCCGTCGTGCGCCGCCCGTCGCCCGCAACCTTCACACGAGGAATCCGGCCACCTCCTGGTGAGGTGTTCGTGGAGTCACTCATGGCAACGCTCTGGAGGTTTGCGGCATTTCGTGAGCTTTATCCGAATTACGGCTTCTACGACTTGTTGGTCGTGGGGGGTCGTCGTAGGGTCGGAAGTGCCGCAGCAAGAACAAGGCGCGGCACAGCGACATCCTCCAAAGGAGGCGAAGATGAAGGTCAGCAACATCTTCGACCACGGTGGCAGGGGCCGCGGCGGACGCGGCGGACGCGGCGATTACGGCGACTTCGGTCGTGGCGGACGCGGCGGACGCGGCGGACGTGGCGGACGTGGCTACGGCGACTTCGGCCGTGGCGGACGCGGTTACGGCGACTTCGGTCGTGGCGGACGCGGCGGGGGCTACTACTGACCCGACACCCCTGACTCCATCCCCAAAAGGGGGCCGACCCGTGCCCGGGCGCGGGTCGGCCCCGCATTTTGGGGTCCACGCCTATGGAGATGGTCCATAGTCCGAGCACCTCTGTGACGTGACGCCCATGCGCCTGCGCAGCTCGCTTCCGGGCCCAGTGCCCCCCGAGGAGACTTCTCAGGAGTCGGTGACGGACGTACCGATCCGCACCGACCCCATCAGCGTTCTGGTGGCGTTCCGGCGCTTCTGGCCTCTGACCAGGGGTGACCGGCGCTGGCTCGTCCTCATCTTCCTGTGTGCCGTCCTGGCGGCCATCGCCGAGACCATCACCGTTCTGCTCTTTGCCCAACTCACCGACTCCGCTCTGCAGAAGGGCTCGGTCAGCGCCTTCTGGAAACCTGCCGGTCAGTGGCTCGCCGTGGCAGTCGTCGGCGCGGTGGTGGGATATCTGGGCCACTCGGCCGCGGCCTGGGTCGCCGAACGGTTCGTGCTACGTCTGAGGGCCCGTGTCTTCAGCCATCTCCAGACGCTCCCGCCGCACTTCTACCAACGCAATCGCCGGGGTGACCTGGTGGAGCGGCTGACGGGTGACGTGGAGGCCATCGAGGCGCTCGTGGTCTCCGGCATCGTCGGGGCGGCCTCGGCCGTGTTCAGCACGCTCTTCTACGCCGCCGCCGCTCTGTGGCTGCGCTGGGATCTGGCTCTCGCCACCTTCGTGATGGTGCCGCTCTTCTGGTTCACGACCCGTCGATTCGCCGGCCCGCTGCGCGCGGTCTCCCGGCGGGGCCGCGCGGCGGACGGTGCCATCACGGCGGTGGTCGAGGAGACCTTGGTCAACGTCGTCATGACCCAGGCGTACAACCGGCAGCAGGACGAGGAGGCGCGGCTCCTCAGCAAGGCGCGTATCCGGCTGAAGGCGGCGGTGAAGGCCGTCCGCCTCACCGAGTTGTACGAGCAACTGGTCGAAGTCCTCGAAACTTTGTGCGTCCTGACCATCATCGGCCTGGGGGCGTGGGAGATCGCCGCAGGACGGATGACCCTCGGGCAGCTCCTGGCGTTCGCCGCCTTCATCGGCTACCTCTATCCGCCGATCCGCTCCCTGGGCCAGCTCGGTCTGACGGCCACTGCCGCGACCGCGGGAGCCGAACGGCTGCTGGAGATCCTCGACGCCCGGCCCGCCGTCACCGATCCGGCCGCCTCCGTGCCCGCCCCGCCCCGCGGCCGCGCGCGCGGCGAGGTGGAGGCGAGAGAGGTCCTCTTCCACTACCCCGACAGCACCGAACCGGTGCTCCAGGACCTCTCGTTCACCGCGAGCCCGGGAGAGTTGCTGGTCATCACCGGCCCCAGCGGCGCCGGTAAGTCCACCCTGGCGGCTCTGTTGCTGAGGTTCTACGACCCGGACTCCGGCAGCATCCGGCTGGACGGTGTGCCGGTGGACCGGCTGCCGCTGCCCCACCTGCGTCGCAACATCACGCTGCTGCCCCAGGACACGCTCGTCCTGCACGACACCATCGAGGAGAACATCGGTTGCGGGCGTGCCGATGTGAGCCACCGTGACGTCGTGGAGGCCGCGAAAGCGGCCGACGCCCACGAGTTCATCCGCGCTTTGCCGGAGGGATATGACACCGTCATCTCCACAGGTACCTCACGGCTGTCCGGGGGCCAGCTGCAGCGCATCGCGATCGCCCGCGCCATGCTGCGCGACGCGCCCGTCCTCCTCCTCGACGAACCCACCACCGGACTGGACAGACTGGCCGCGCAGCGGATCGTCGCCCCGCTGCGGCGTCTCGCCGAAGGGCGCACCACCATCGTGATCACACACGATCTGGCCCTCGCCGCGGACGCCGACCGCATCCTGGTGCTGGATGAGGGACGCCTGGTGGAGTCGGGCACGCACACCCAACTCCTGGGCCGGAAGGGGGTGTACGCCACTCTGTTCGAGCGCCGTGCCCAACCTGCGAACGGCACGGTGTACCAGCCCGTCCGCCCGACGGGAATCCACTGGCGGTAGCCGGATCGGAGCGGCCCGAAGCGCGTGGGCGGCCGCATCTCCTGACGGGAAGGACGGCCGGGGACGGCCGGTACCCGATGGTGGCCGGACCGCCGGTCGTTACCATCCGCTGTGACAGAAACAGCCGAGACAGCCGAAGAACCCCTGCGCCGCGCACGCATACTCGCCGATCTGACACCCCTGCGGACCTCCGCCGACTACCGGCGGCTCTGGTTCGGGAACACGGTCTCCTGGATCGGGCAGGGGATGACGGCGCTCGCCGTGTCGCTCCAGGTCTACGACATCACCGGGTCCGCCTTCTCGGTGGGGCTCATCGGGTTCTGTTCGTTCCTGCCGATGGTCGTCTTCGGGCTGTACGGCGGTGCGGTCGCCGACACCATCGACCGGCGCAAGCTGGGGCTGGCCAGCTCCGCGGGGTCGTTCGTGCTCTCCGTCGCACTGGTCGCCGCCACCGTCGCCGGGGTGGAACAGGTGGGGCTGCTGTACGTGGTCGTGGCCCTGCAGGCGGCCTGCTTCGCGGTCAACGCACCGGCCCGCAGTTCGATGATCGCCCGGCTGCTGCCGGCCGAGCAGCTGCCCGCCGCCAACGCGCTCACCTCCATGACCAGCACCACCGGAACACTGGTCGGACCGATGCTCGGCGGGATCGTCGTCGGCTGGTGGGGGTACCGGGCCGCGTACACCGTCGACGCCATCACCTTCACCGCCTCGCTGTACGCGATGTGGCGGCTGCCCTCGATGCTCCCGCAGCGCGAGGAGGGCGCGGGCGACAAGCGGGCGTCCGTCGCGGACGGGCTGCGGTTCCTGGGGGCCAGGCCCAATCTGCGGATGACCTACCTCACCGACCTGTGTGCCATGGTGCTGGCCCATCCCAGGGCGCTGTTCCCCGTGGTCGCCGTCGTCTGGTTCGGCGGGGACGCGAAGACCACCGGGCTGCTGGTCGCCGCTCCGGCGCTGGGGGCGCTGCTCGGTGGGATCTTCTCCGGCTGGCTGGGACGCGTCCGCCGCCACGGACTCGCCGTGCTCATCGCCGTCGCCTGCTGGGGCACCGCCATCGCGGTCTTCGGGCTGACCCGCCAGCTCTGGCTCGGGCTGATCCTCCTGGCGCTCGCCGGATGCGCGGACAACACCTCGATGGTCTTCCGGAACACCATGCTCCAGGCGGCCGTTCCGGACGAGATGCGAGGACGGCTGCAGGGCGTGTTCATCGTTGTCGTGGCGGGCGGACCGAGGCTCGGGGACTTCGTGGCCGGATCGGTCGCCGATCTGACCACGCCCGGCGTGGCGGTGACCGGCGGCGGGATCGCGTGTGTCGTCGCCGTGGCACTGCTGGGGCTGCGGTGGCGCGGGTTCGCGCGGTACGACGCGAAGAACCCGCAGCCCTGAGGCTCAGTCCCGCGACGGCCGGGGTCCCACGACGCTCCGGGCGATGCCCAGTTCCACCAGGTCCTGGGGGCGAAGCCGCAGTTGGTCGGCGGTGGCACGCACCTCGCCCGGACCACGCTTCAGGATCGCCGCCGCCAGTTCCGGGGCGATGACCGAGAAATAGCTGTCCCGGGTGACATGGGTCTTCCCCGGTGACGCGAGCGCCAGCGCGCCGCCCGAACCGCCCTCGCCGATCACCAGGGTCGTTATCGGGACCCCGGCCCCGGCGATCGCCGCGAAGGCGTCCGCGATGGCCGCGCCCGCGCCCGCCCGCTCCGCTTCGGCGTCGTTCGCCGCGCCCGGGGTGTCGATCAGGGTGAGCACGGGAACGCCGAGCCGGTCGGCCAGTCGGATCACCCGGGCCGCCGTGCGGTAACCGGCCGGACGGGTCGCGGTGCCGCACTGGGCGACGTACGCGATCGTCCGCCCGTCGCGCCGCCCGAAACCGCAGCGCAGCCCCGGATCCGTCCCACCGCAGCGGTCGCCGCTGAGCGGCAGCAACTGGTCGAAGTACGCGTCCAGATACGCCTCGGCGCGGGGCCGGGAAGGGGAGCGGGCCTGCCGGACCGCGTCCCAGCCGGTCACCGGGAGGTCCGTGGCGCAGAGGGCGTCCGGCACGGGAGCGGGCTCGGGGGCCCGGGTACCGTCGGCGTGGAGCGCCCGCAGCCAGCCGGCCACCGTCCGCGGGAGCTCCGCCCGGGGGACGACCGCGTCGATCTGGCCCGCGGCCAGCTGGCCCTCCGCGGTGTAGGCCTGTGGATCCGCGTCCACGGGCCGCACCCGCGATCCGGCGAACCCGACCTGGGCGCCCGGCAGCGCCAGGATCACATCGGCGCCGGCCCCCAGCGTGGCCCAGCCGCCGCCCGTCGTCGGGTCGCGCAGGACCGCGAGCTGCGCGGGACCGGCCGCCCGCAGCCGTGCCGAGGCGCGGGCCACGCGGTGCAGCTGGGTCAGGGCGACCATGCCCTCCTGCATCCGGCTGCCGCCCGTCGCGATGAGCGAGACCAGCGGAAGTCCCGAGGTCCGGGCGGCCTCGTAGGCGGCCTCCAGCCGGTCCCCGGTGCACCGGCCCAGCGAGCCGCCCAGGAAACCGAACTCGAACGAGACCAGGACACAGCGCATGCCGTCCACGGAGGCCAGGCCGTGGACGACCGACTCCGCCTCGCCGGTACGGGCGGCGGCGCGGGCCAGGGAGTCCGCGTACCCGGCCCAGGAGAGGGGGCCGTCCCCGGCGGTGTCGGGGCCGGGGACGGCGGATGCGGTGAACTCCTCGAACTCGGTGGTGACGGCCGCGATCGCCGCCCGCGCCGTCAGCCGCTCAGACACCGAGCGACCGCTTCATGATCTTGCCCAGGTCGTTGCGGGGCAGCGCCTCCAGATAACGGACCGTACGCGGGCGCTTGTGCGGGGCCAGCTGGGCGGCCACATGGTCCGCGAGTTCGTCCTCGGCCGGGGGAGCGGCGGGGTCGGCCGGCACCACCCAGGCGACGATCCGCTCGCCCAGATCCGAATCCGGCTCACCGGTGACGGCGGCCTCGCGTACGCCCGGGTGATCGAGGAGCGCGTTCTCGATCTCACCGGCGCCGATCTTGTACCCGCCGCTCTTGATCAGATCGGTGGCCTTGCGGCCGACGATCCGTACGTAGCCGTCGGGGTCACGGGTGGCCATGTCCCCCGTCCGGAACCAGCCGTCCCCGGTGAGCGCGGCGGCCGTGGCGTCGGGGCGGTTGAGATAGCCGGTGAAGAGGTTCGGGCCGCGCACCTGGATCTCGCCGATGGCGTCGGGGTCGGTGAGGACGGTGCCGTCCTCCTCGACCAGACGGAGTTCCACGCCGCGCAGGGGCGCGCCGACCGTGCCGGGGCGCGGCTCGCCGTCGGCCCGGACGCCGGTGTTCATCAGGGTCTCCGTCATGCCGTACCGCTCGATGACCCTGCGGCCGGTCGCCGCCGCGATCCGCTCGTGGTCGTGGACCGGCAGCGCGGCCGACCCGGACACCAGCAGCCGGGCCCCGGCCAGTGCCTTCGCCAGCCCGGCCGCACCGGGGCCGGAAGCGTCGAGAGCCTCGGCCAGCCGGTGGTACATGGTCGGTACGCCGAAGAGCATCGTGCCGCCGGACGACAGCTCCCGGGCCACCCCGTCGGTGGAGAACCCGCCCAGGTGCCGCACCGATCCGCCACGGCGCAGCGGCCCGAGCACGCCCAGGATCAGACCGTGCACATGGAACAGCGGCAGGGCGTGGACGAGCACGTCGTCGCCGGTCCACTGCCAGGCGTCCTCCAGCGCGTCCAGCGACGCGGCGATGGCCCGGCGCGGCAGGACCGCCCCCTTGGGCGGCCCCGTGGTCCCGGAGGTGTAGACGATCAGCGCGGGGGACTCGGGGGAGGGCTCGGGGAGCGCGGGGCCATCCCTGCCGTCCGGGGCGGTGTCGACGTCGATGCGGTCCAGGGCGGCCAGCGCGGGCGGGAGCACGTCCCCTGCCCCGGCCAGCACCATGCCCGGTTCGCTGTCGGCCACGATGTGCCCGAGCTCGCGCGTCCCCGTCCTCGGGTTCAGCGGCACCGCCGGCACTCCGGCCCGCAGCGCCGCCACGACGGCGACCACGGTCCCGGGCGTGGGAGTGGCCCAGACGGCGACCCGGCCGGCGCCGGTCAGACGGGCGGCGAGCGCGGCGGAGGCGGTGGCCAGCCGGGCGTACGTCATGGAGTGCTCGCCGAACCGGATGGCCTCCCGGACGGAAGCGTCGGCCGGTACGCACAGGAGAGGAGTCACCCACCGCACCCTAACGACCTCGCCCACGATTGGCAGTGGGCGGCGATCGTGCTCGACGGCCGTATCCACCCCTTCAGTCAGGGGCGGACGGCTGCCGCGGGCCCGCCGGGATGCGCCATGCGAGGCAGTGCCACGGGGTACCGCGGGAGAGCGGGATGCCCTCGGACCCGCTCCGGACGCGACGTACGAAGCCATGAACCGGACAAAGCTGCGACAATCGCCCTATGGACCGGCTGGACAGGGAAATCCTCGGCATCCTGCAGGAGGATGCCCGGATCTCGTACCGCGATCTGGGTGTGCGGGTGGGACTCAGCGCGAACGCCGCGGCCGACCGGGTGCGGCGGCTGCGGCGCGACGGTGTCATCCGCGGCTTCACCGTGATCATCGATCCGGCCGCCGACACCCGTACGGGCCTGGTCGTCTTCATCGATGTGACACTGCGGATCGACACGACGAACGAGGTGTTCGAGCGGTCGGTGCTCGCCCTGCCCGGCATCACCGAGGTGATCCATGTGACCGGCGGCCACGACTATCTCGTGCGGGCCACCGTCGCCGACACCGCGGCCCTGGACGGACTGCTGCGCAGGCTGAAGCGGGAAGCGGGTGTCGCCCACTCCAACACCCGCATCGCGCTCAGAGCGGCGCCTGCCAGATGACGGTCGACGAGCGCGAGCCGTCCTCGTCGCGGCCGTCGTCGGCCACGGCCAGCCGTACCGCGGGCCGCCCGTCCGGCAGCACCGTCGTCGCGTCCACCTCCACCTCGATGGCCGACACTCCCGCCCGCCGGTGCGCGGCGGCGAGCGCGCCGCGCAGCGCGGCGAGGAGCCGGCGGTCCACAGGCTCCCGGACCAAGGCGTCGACCGCCCCGTTGAAGTGCACCGAGGGCTGGAAGCCGAGGACGGCCGCGGCGCCCCCGGTCTCCCGCAGCACCAGCCCGCGGAAGGTGGCGGGGGACTCGGCGGGCGGCTGCTGGAGGGCGAAGATCGCCGTCCGTACTTCCTGAATGGTCGAGTCCAGCTCGTCGACGGCCCTGCCGAGCAGCTCATCGGTCTGTGGGGCGGTGGTCCTGCGGCGGGTCGACTCCAGCATCATCTCGGTCGCGAACAGCCGCTGGACGACCAGGTCGTGCAGATCCCGGGCGATCCGGTCCCGGTCCTCGTACACCGCGAGCTGTTCCCGGTTGTGCTGGGCGTCCGCCAGGACCAGGGCGAGCGCGGCCTGCGAGGCGAACTGCGAGGCCAGCTGCCGGTCCACGGCCGTGTACGGGCGGGCACCGCGTCGCCGGGGCAGGGCGAGAGTGCCGATCAGTCGCCCACCGCTCTGCAGCGGCAGCATCATGCTGGGGCCGAACCGCGACCGCACATGCGTCGTCATCCGGGGGTCGGTCGCCGAGTCCTCGATGAACACCGGATCCCCGCCCAGCAGTTGGACCAGGACGGCGGAGCCGGGCTCGATGGTCGTGCCGACGATCCCGGCCGGGTCGTCGAGCGTGGACGCGGTGACGATCTCCATCCCGCCCTCCTCGTTCGGCTGGAGGATCACCCCGGCACTGGCGTCGGCGAGCGTTCTGGCCGCTTCGGCGACGGTCATCAGCGCGTCGGCCGCGTTCCGGCCCGTCAGAAGGGTGGTGGTGACGGCGGCCGCCCCCTCGATCCAGCGCTCCCGCTGCCGGGCCGCCTCGTACAGCCGGGCGTTGCCGATCGCGATTCCGGCCTGCGAGGCCAGCACCCGCAGCAGCGCCATGTCCGTGTCGGTGAAACGGCCGGTGCGTTTCTCGGTGAGGTAGAGATTCCCGAAGACCTGGCTCTGCACCCGGATCGGCGCCCCGAGGAAGGAGTGCGCGGGCGGATGGCCGGGCGGCACCCCGCAGGAGCGTGGGTCGGCGGACAGGTCGTCGCAGCGCAGCGGCTGCCCTTCGTCGATGAGGACGCCGAGCATCCCCGTGTGTCCGTCCGGGAGGCGGCCGATGCGCCGGCGCCCGGCGTCGTCGAGGCCGGAGGTGAACAGCTCGCTGATGGTGCCGAGTTCGGGATCGAGCACGCCGAGCGCGCCGTACCGGGCGCCGGTCAGCGCGGTGGCGCTGTCCACGAGCTGCTGGAGAGTGGCCCGCAGTTCGAGATCGGTGCCGACACTCAGCACCGCTTCCAGGAGCACCGGCAGCCGGGGCGACGGCGCGGTGCCGGACGGGGCGGCCGTTTCCTCGTCCGAGGGCTCCGCGGCCGTGTTCGCCGCGTCTTCGGTCATGCGCCGCACCCCCCGAGGTGTTCAGCAGGCGAGCGGGTCGAGGACCAGCGGCTGGATCTGACCGTCCAGCATCGCGCCGAGTCCCAGCACGGAGCACACGTCGGGCCGCTCCGCGATCTGCACGGGCACGCCCGTGGCCTCCCGCAGCATGTGATCGAGACCGGGCAGCAGCGCGCTGCCGCCGACCATCATGATTCCGCAGTCGGCGATGTCGGCGACCAGGTCGGGCGGGCAGTCCCGCAGGATCTTGCCGAGACCGTCGAGCACCGCGGTCAGCGGGGCGTGGATGGACTGTCGCACGGCGGCGGTGTCGACGCGCACCGAGCGGGCCAGGCCGGTCGCCACGTCACGGCCGTGGATCTCGGTCGTGGCGGGACCGTGCGCGGTCAGACCGACGCCGCTGAGCGCCAGTTGCAGCGGGCGTACGGACTGGCTCGGCAGCATCAGATCGTGGTGCTGGCGCAGATGCTGGATCACCGCGTGGTCGATGGCGTCGCCTCCGATCGGGATGCGTACGGCGGTCACGATCGAACCGAGGGAGAGCACGGCGATCTGGGTGGTCGCCGCCCCGCACACCATGATCATGGAGGCGGTCGGCTGCTCGACGGGGAGCCCGCAGCCGACGGCCGCCGCGATCAGTGTGTCGACCAGCTCGACCCGCCGGGCACCCAGCCCGACCAGGGTTTCGACGGCGGCCCGCTGGGCGAGCGGATCGCTGTCGTGCGGGGTGCAGGCGGCGGCCCGCAGCCGGGGCTTGCGGCGCAGTTGGCGGCGGAGCTTCTCGCCGAGCAGCTGGCGGAGCATGCGCTGGGCCATCTCGATGTCGATGACCGTTCCGCCGGTCACCGGGCGGACCACCCGGATGTAGTCGGGGGTGCGGCCCGTCATCTTTTCGGCGAGTTCGCCGACGGCGATGAGTGAGCCGGTGCGGGTGTTCACGGCGGCGGCGCTCGGTTCGTCGACGACGAGTCCGGGCCCCTTGACGTACACACGGGTCCGGGCGGCCCCGAGGTCGACGGCGACATGGCAACGGCGCAATTGCTCAAGGCTGACGGTCACGGCGGGTTCTCCCGGGAGCGCGGATGGGGGTACCGGCGGCAGCCGGCTCTCCTGGCATCGTGCGCCGTTCGGAGTCATCGCGCGCGTCGGGGTGAGCCGTAGGAGGGACGGGGCTGACGGGGTGACAGAGGAGCGGCGTACGCGGAGGTCAGCCGGGCAGCAGTCGCTGGAACAGCCCCCAGGTGAATTCCGCGACATGGCATTCACCCGTTCCGGGCGCGGTGATCGCGAGTGCCCACCGGGTCGGCGCGCTGCCCTCCATCGGGCGGGCCGGTGCGAAGGCCTGTGCGACCTCGTCCACCGTGGCCGACCAGGGACGCAGATCCTCGACCGCGCGCAGCTCGGGACCTGCCCTCCCCGGCGTCCGGACCAGCCATTCGTTCCATACCGCCCCGCCCGGCGCGACCATCACCTCGAAACGCAGATCCGGCCAGAGCGGCACCGGCCACAGCAGCGCGTCGCACTCCAGATCGCCGATCGTGCGGTGCGTGGACGATTCGGGCGCGCCGAGCACCGAACGGTAGCGGCGCAGGGCGCCCCGTCCGCGGGGCGCCCGCACCATGGCCTGCCAGCGGCGGTTGGCCTCGCGCATCTCGGCGAGCGAGGCGCTCAGCTCCTGCCGTGCGTCGGCGACGAGATCCGGTTGATGGTCGGCCATCCGGCGCAGCAGGACGAGCTGGAACTCACGAGGGCCGAAAGGCGGAGGCGCGGTCACGGAATCAACAGTTCCACACAGAACCCTCACACGAGCGGCTTTCTGTATTGCCCGACAGGCATCTAATCTGCGGGCGCCATGGATTATTGCCACCCGTGTCAGCGGCATCTCAACGGTGCCCTGGCCTGTGCCGGATGCGGAACCCCCGTCGAGGCGCTGAGCCCGTACGTCGCGCCCGCGTTCTCCGGTCACGAGCCGGACGCGGTGCATGAGACGCCCGCACCGCCCCGTCCCGGCGGCCGTCGCCGCCGGGGGCACGGTGCCGACCGGCCCGCGCGCGCCGGCCACGGATCCCGCGGGGCGGACCGACGGGGCGGGGGAGAGGGGCCCGCCGCCCGGGAGGGGCGCGGCCGGCGCGCGCACCGTCGCCGCGGCCGGACGGCCCTGTTCGCCGTCCTCGGCGTGGTGCTCGCCGCCGGGGTGCTGAGCCTGGCCCAGCTGGCCATCGAGCCGAACGGCGACGACCGCGCCTCGGACTACGTACGCGAATCGACCGAGGTCACGTCCGAACCGGCCCCGGACCCCTCGGCGAGCGACGCGCCCGAGCGGCCCGGTCCGGTCGACGACCCCTCCGTGCTCCCGGTCACCGATGCGCATCGCGCCGACGCCACGGGTGCGGGCGCGGGCACGGCGACCGGCGACGCCCGCCCCGAAGGCTCCGGCGCCGAGCCCGGCCCGGCCTCCGCCGCGCCCCCGGGCGCCACGGATGATCCGTCGCCCGACCCCGACCCCGACCCCGACCTCGGGGCCGACGAGGAAACGCCCGCCGACCCGTCGGACACCGCCCGGCCCGGCGGTGGTCCGACCCGGCCGGCACCGGCGACGTCGCCCAGCGCCGGCCCCAGCCCCACCCCGGCACCGACCCGGTCCGAGACGTGCTGGTTCCTCTTCTTCTGTTCGTGAGCGGTCCGTAGCGCCGTCCGGTCGCGTGGCCCGAGGCCGCGCCACGTCCTCAGCCGCCGGACGGGCCTCAGCCGCCGGACGGGCCTCAGCCGCCGGACGGGCCCGACTCGCCCAGCATCCTCCGCAGCAGGTCCCGCAGCACGGCCCGGTCCTCGTCCGACAGCTCGGCCAGGGGCTCCCGGGCGAAGGTGAGCGAATCGCGCAGCTGCTGAGCCGTGCGGGCACCCTTCTCCGTCGGGGCGGCCAGCTTCACCCGCCGGTCGGCCGGATCCGGCCTGCGCTCGACCAGACCGCGCGACTCCAGCCGGTCGACGATCCCGGTGACGTTCGACGGCTCGCACTTCAGCTTCTTGGCGATCCTGCGCATGGGCATCGGTTCCAGGGAGAGCAGCCCCAGGACGCGCGCCTGGGCACCGGTGAGCGAGTGGGCCGCCGCGGCCTCGTCGTACTCCTCGTAGTAGCGCGCCACGACGGTGCCGATGAGTTCGACGACTTCGAGGGTCAGCGGGTCTGTCCGGGGGGTGGCCATGACACCCAGGATAACCAGTTACTTGACAATATGAAATATTCAGGAGCATGGTTGTTTCACATCATGAAGCATTTTCGGTTTCCCGTCCGGTTTCGGCCGGCCGGCGAAGCCTCCCCCACCCCGTGAGGCATTGAGGAGACCCCGAGCCCATGTCTGCAGCACTTCCCACGTCCGGCCGCGAATGGCATCTGGTCGCCCGCCCCCACGGCTGGCCGAAGGCCGAGGACTTCGCGCTGCGTGAGGCCCCGGTCACCGCCCCCGGCGAGGGCCGCGTCCTGGTCCGCAATCTGCACTTCTCGGTCGACCCCTACATGAGGGGAAGGATGAACGACGTGAAGTCGTACGTTCCGCCCTTCGAGCTCGACCACCCCATGGACGGCGGCGCGGTGGGCGAGGTCATCGCCTCGAACGCGCAGGGCATCGCGGTCGGCGACCACGTCCTGCACGGCCTCGGCTGGCGCGAGTACGCCGAGGTCCCGGCCGAGCGCGCCGTGAAGGTCGACCCGTCGCTCGCCCCGCTCTCCGCCTATCTCGGCGTGCTCGGCATGACCGGACTCACCGCCTACGCGGGGCTGTTCGAGGTCGCCTCGTTCAAGGCGGGCGACGCCGTCTTCGTCTCCGGCGCGGCCGGTGCGGTCGGCAGCCAGGTCGGCCAGATGGCGAAGCTCAAGGGTGCCTCGCGGGTCATCGGCTCGGCCGGTTCCGACGAGAAGGTCAAGCTCCTCGTGGAGGAGTACGGCTTCGACGCGGCCTTCAACTACAAGAACGGCCCGGTCGCCGAGCAGCTGCGCGCAGCCGCCCCCGACGGCATCGACGTCTACTTCGACAATGTCGGTGGCGAGCACCTCGAAGCGGCGATCTCCTCGCTCCATGTGCACGGCCGCGTCACCGTCTGCGGAATGATCGCCCAGTACAACGCCACCGAGCCGACCCCCGCCCCGCGCAACCTCGCGCTGGTCATCGGCAAGCGGCTGCGCATCCAGGGCATGCTCGTCGGCGATCATGCCGCGCTCCAGCCGCAGTTCGTCCAGGAGGTCGCCGGCTGGCTGGCCTCGGGCGAGCTGAAGTACCGCGAGACCTTCGTCGAGGGCGTCGAGAACGGCTTCGACGCCTTCCTCGGTCTGCTGCGCGGCGAGAACACCGGGAAGATGATCGTTTCGCTCGCCTGACAGCCGTTCCGGCGCAGGCGTTAGGCTCATCCACAGGCCGTCGCGATCGTGGGCGCGAGTCGCGGCGCACAGCAGAAGGATATTTCCGACATGGCTCTTCAGGACATCACCGTTGCCTACACCGCCGTCGCCACCGCCGAGAACGGCCGTGACGGCCGCGTCTCGTCCGACGACGGCAACCTCGATGTCATCGTCAACCCGCCCAAGGCCATGGGCGGCAGCGGCGCCGGCACCAACCCGGAGCAGCTCTTCGCGGCCGGTTACAGCGCCTGCTTCCAGGGCGCCCTCGGGGTCGTGGCCCGTCAGGAGAAGGCCGACATCTCCGGCTCCACGGTGACGGCCGCGGTCTCCATCGGCAAGACCGCCGAGGGCGGCTTCGGCCTGGAGGTCGCGATCAGCGCCACCATCCCGAACGTCGACGCCGCCACCGCGCAGTCGCTCGTCGAGAAGGCCCACCAGGTGTGCCCGTACTCGAACGCCACGCGCGGCAACATCAAGGTCGAGCTGTCGGTCGCCTGACCGCTCACCGCCGACCGAGGGCCGCACCCCGCCGGGGTGCGGCCCTCGGCCGTGCACCGGCCGCACCGTGACGGGAGCGGCCCCCGGCCCCCCCAGTACGCTGACGCCATGCGTGATCTAGGGGCGGGTTTCGGCTACTTGATAAAGGGACAGCGCTGGGTGGGCCGGCACGGCCGCTGGTTCGGCTTCGGGCTGCTGCCCGGCCTCATCACCTTTGTGCTGTACGTGGCGGCGCTCGTCGGCCTCGGTTACGGCGCCGACGATCTGGTGAGCTGGGCGACGCCCTTCGCCGACGACTGGTCCTCGCCCTGGACCGGTCTGCTCCGCACCACCCTGACCGTGCTGGTCTTCGCCCTCGGGCTCTTCCTCGCGGTGATCACGTTCACCGCGGTGACGCTGCTGGTCGGCCAGCCCTTCTACGAGTCGCTGTCCGAGCAGGTCGATCGTACGGAGGGCGGCGAGGTCCCCGAGTCCGGGCTGTCGCTCCGGCGCGAGCTGTGGATCTCCGCCCGCGACAGCATCCGCGTCCTGGTGCGGGTGGGGCTGTACTCGGTGCTGCTCTTCGCCCTCGGGTTCATTCCGGTCGTCGGCCAGACCGTCGTCCCCGTGATCGGCTTCTGCGTCACCGGCTACTTCCTCTCCGAGGAGCTCACCGCCGTCGCGCTCCAGCGCCGCGGCATGATCCTGAAGGACCGCCTCGACCTTTTGCGCGGCCGCCGCATGCTGACCCTCGGCTTCGGCGTACCGCTGGGGCTCGCCTTTCTGATCCCGTTCGTGGCCGTCTTCCTGATGCCCGGCGCCGTCGCCGGGGCCACGCTGCTGGCCCGGGACCTGGTCGCGCCCGACGAGGACGAGGGCGCGGCCCCCGCCCCGTACACCCTCGACAAGAGCTGAGCGGATCCGTCCCCATGGCCGAGATCGTCGCCGTCGCCGTCATCACCGTCCTCGCCGTCATCAGTCCGGGCGCGGACTTCGCGATGGTCGTCCGCAACAGCTGCCTGTACGGCCGTACGACGGGACTGCTGGGCGCCGTCGGAGTCGCCGCGGGTGTGCTCGTCCACGTCACGTACACGATGCTCGGCGTCGGGCTGCTGATCGCCTCGTCCACCACCCTGTTCACCGCGATCAAGCTGATCGGCGCGGCCTATCTCGTCCACATCGGGGTACGGACCTTCCTCGCCCGCGACGATCTCGGAATCGACCTGGACTCGAAACCCCGGCTGACCCGGCTCGCGGCCCTGCGCACCGGTTTCCTCACCAACGTCCTGAACCCCAAGACCACGCTCTTCGTCGTGTCGACCTTCACCCAGGTCGTCGGGCCCACGACCGGCCTGTGGGAGCAGGCCGGTTACGGGTTGTTCATGTCCGTCGCACATCTCGGCTGGTTCGGCCTGGTCGCGCTGTTCTTCTCGAACGCGCGGCTGCGCACCGCGATGCTGCGGTGGCAGAAGGCCCTCAACCGGGGCATCGGATCGGTGCTCGTCGGACTGGGCGTCACCCTGGGCCTGGGCGGGCACTGAAGATCCTGGCCGGCTCGCGTCAAGATCTTCAGCACCCTCCCGGCTCGCCGAGCGACGCCCGCCCGACGGGGGTCAGCTGGTGTGCACCTCCAGCGCGGACCGGACCGCGGACTCCAACGCCCCTTCGATCCAGGCCGGCTTGATCGAGGTGTGGCAGCCGGCGAAGTGCAGCGGCCCCTCGACCGACCGCACATCGGCGAACAGCTCGGTGTGCTGGCCCGGCAGCAGCACCGACGCCTCGCCGTACGCGTACGGATCGCGCATCCACGACTGGGTGGCGCCGACGCCGGTGTAGAAGACCTCGACGCGCTGCCCGTACACGTCCTGCACCCCGCCCAGGGCGTGCGGATAGCGCTCGTCGTCGTCCAGCGAGTCCCACTTCAACGCGTCGTCGGCCCAGCTGTACGAGGCGAGGACCACGCCGCCCGCGCTCTTCTCGACCGGGTGGGACGGCTGGAACATGAAGCGGTTGGGGTTGTCGGTGACCGATCCGCCGCCGATGACGTGCGCCGCCTCGGGCTGGTTGCGGGCGTCGGCGCGGTACGCCGCGTAGTGCACGCGCTGGTTGGGCGGGAGGTGCCCGGGGGCTACGGAGGGGTGGGCGCCCAGCAGCGAGCCGTCGGCCGGTGCCTTGCCCCGGCGGTAGGCGTCGTACAGGCCGGGCCTGATCCGCTCCAGCTCGGTCTTCCAGTCCTTCTCCTCGAACTCCCACCAGCGGCGGCTGAATTCGAGCAGCACCTTGGTCGCCGCGTCGTAGTGGATCTCGGTGATCGCGCGCCGCTTGCCGTACGAGAGCGCGGGAGCGACCGGGATGTGGCGCAGTCCGGAGAACGGCACGGTGATGATCGCCCGGTCGCCGGTGAACGTCTCGCGCACGAGCGGCTTGCCGTCGCGGCCCTCGGACACCGTCTCGACCCGGACGCCGCCCGCGCCGTGGCTGATCCTGGTGGCCCGGCGGTCCAGCCGCACGATGTCCTTGACCCGCTCGTACATCGCGTCGGCGAGCGTGGCCGTGCCGCCGGGCAGTTCGAAGAACGCGGTGTCCGGGCTGATCAGCGAGGCACCGATGAAGCTGTGCACAAAGGCGAGATGGAGCCGGGAGGTGAGGTTCTCGACCGTGCCGATGAGGTCGATGGTCCGCTCGTCGAGTTTGGCGGCCTCGGTCAGGAAGCGGTACATCGACCAGTGCCCGTACCGCTGGATCACCCGCGCCCAGCCCTGGACGAGTTCGCTGCCCTCCTTGCCCTCGAACTCCTTGCGCACGGGCGCGAAGGCCTCGCGCACGATCGTCGCGGCGGTCTTGTTCTCGAATTCGGCGGGAACGCCGAACGAGCGGTTGACCGCCTGTGGCTTCGCCGCGTAGTCGGCCTTGCGCATCCGGACGCCGTTGACGTGGATCCAGGTGCGGTTGACGGGCCGGCCCTCGGCGTCGACATCGACCAGGTAGAAGCGGCGGCGCTTCAGCTCGAAGCTGTCGATGAGTCCGGTGACCAGCGGGTGGCTGTCGGGGATCCGCATGGCGCCGGCTTCGGCGTACTGATGCGGGTCCGCGAACGGCGCCTTCGCGTTCTCGTGGCCGCCCTTGCGGAAGGTCTTGATCCGGCCGCCGACGCGGTTGCCGTTGGCCTCGATCACGGTGACGGTGTGTCCGGCGCTGCGGAGCAGATGGGCGGCGGTGAGCCCGGCCGGGCCCGCGCCGACGACCAGCACCTTCCTGGGGGCCTTGCGGCTGCGCGGCAGGCCCTTGGACAGCAGGATGTCGCGGTAGTGCGGGACCAGCGGCTGGTCCTGTTCGTCGCGTACGAGGATGGCGCGGGCGATGGTCAGGCAGGCCGCCCAGTCCGATCCGGTGGCCGCCGGGGCGAGCGCGGCGCCGGATGCGGCGGCGTCAACGGCGCGGGGCGCGGCAGCACTTGCGGCGCCGACGGCGGTCGAGGCAAGGGCGGCGGCGCCGGCGGCGGCGCCGGTGATCATGGTGCGTCGGGAGGGCAGGCCGGAAGAAGCTCCGGCGGTCTCGGAAGTCATGCGCCCCACCCTGGGGCGTCCTGGACGGCGCCTGTGCCCGGACGCGCGTAGACCACTGGGAAATCACCCGGAGGTGACGTTCATCGATCTTGTCGTACCGGTTTCGTCGCAGGCCGTGTCATGTTTGGGGGTTCTCTGGAACGTGTGGTTCCGGCGACCCCAGCAGCGTCAGGAAGTCCTGGAACACCGCGGACATGTCCACCGAGTCCGGGTCCAGCAGCCACTGGTACTGAAGCCCGTCCATCACCGCCACCAGCAGCGGCGCCGCGCGCTCCGGCGTCAGGCCGCCCGGCAGCCGCTCGCCGTACTCCGCGCGCAGCGTCGTCGCCATGCTCGCCCGGACCTGGGTGTAGCGGTGGGTGAAGAACTCCCGCGCGGGGTGACCCTCCGTCACGCTCTCGCCGAGCAGCGCCGAGAACGTCTGGACTATGCCGGGTCGCATCGCGTTGTACTCGACCAGTGAGGCCAGCAGATCGAGCCGCCATCTGCCGTCGCTCCGGGTCCCGCCGCCGGTGTCCCACTGGTCGCGCTGCTCCAGCACGGCGACGAGCAGCGCCTCCTTGGTCGGGAAGTAGTGCAGGAGGCCCTGCTGGCTGAGGCCGACCCGCTCGGCGACGGCGCTCAGCGAGGCGCCCCGGTAGCCGCGCTCGGCGATCACTTCGAGAGCGGCGCGGAGAATCTCCGCCCGCCGCTCCGCGCTTCTGGCCCGCGTCATCGCCTCGGCCCCTTTCGGTGCTCCATCGGTCCCGCACCGAGGACCGTACGCCATCCCGGTAAATCACAGATTGATAACGACGCCTACTGCTCTACCGGTCATGCGGTCACTATGGAGACATTCAGTGCAGGACACCGACGAGGAGGTACGGCCGTGGCAGGCGCGTCCACCCCCACCCACCCGGATGCGACCCGCGAGGCCGCGGTCGAAGCGGCGCTGTCCGCACTCGGGCTCGACGACAAGACGCGGCTGCTGGCCGGGCAGGACATGTGGTCGCTGCCCGCGCTGCCCGCCGTCGGGCTGCGCTCCCTGGTGATGTCCGACGGGCCGATCGGCGTCCGCGGGGTCGCCTGGAGCGCCGACGACCCCTCCGTCGCGCTGCCCTCGCCCACCGCGCTCGCCGCGACCTGGGACCCGGCCCTGGCCCGCCGGGCCGGCCGGCTGCTGGCGCAGGAGGCCCGCCGCAAGGGAGTGCACGTCCTCCTCGCTCCGACCGTGAACCTCCACCGTTCCCCGCTCGGCGGGCGCCACTTCGAGACGTACAGCGAGGACCCGTACCTCACCGGCGAGATCGGCACCGGCTATGTGCGGGGTGTGCAGGACGGCGGTGTCGGCACCACCGTCAAGCACTTCGTCGCCAACGACGCCGAGACCGACCGCTTCACCGTCGACAACCTCGTCGCCCCGCGCACCCTGCGCGAGATCTATCTCGCCCCGTTCGAACGCATCGTCAAGAACGCCCACCCCTGGGGCATCATGGCCGCCTACAACCGGGTCAACGGCTCCACCATGACCGAGCACCGCTATCTGCAGAACGCGGTGCTGCGGGGCGAATGGGGTTTCGACGGCTACATCGTCTCCGACTGGCTGGCCGCCCGCTCCACCGTCGCCGCCGCGAAGGGCGGCCTCGACGTCGCCATGCCGGGCCCGAAGACCGTCTACGGCAAGGCGCTCGCCGACGCCGTGCGCGCCGGTGAGGTCGAGGAGTCCGTCGTCGACGGTGCCGTACGGAACGTGCTGCGGCTGGCCGCCCGCGTCGGCGTCCTGGACGGCGCCCCGCCCGTCGTCGACGAGGCGGCGCACCCCGCGACCGTCGACGGCGACGCGCTGGCCCGCGAGATCGCCCGCCGCTCCTTCGTCCTCGTGCGCAACGAACGCGCCGCGCTCCCCGTCGACCCGGCCACCGTGCGCAAGGTCGCGCTCAGCGGGGCGCTCGCCCGGGACGCCCGGGTCCTCGGCGGCGGCTCCGCCCAGGTCTTCCCGCACCACATCGTCTCGCCGCTGGACGGCCTCACCGCCGCCCTCCCCGAGGACGTGCTCGACTACCGGGTCGGCGCCGACCCGAACAACGAACTCACCCCTGCCGAGAAGGGCTTCGAGCTGAGGGCCGTCTGTTACGACGCCTCCGGCACCGTCATCGGCTCGGCCCCACTGCGTGGCGGCAGCCTCCAGTGGATCGGTGACGACTTCCCCGCGGGCGTGACGCTCAAGACGCTGCACAGCGTCGAGATCACCGGCACTTTCGTCCCGCGCGACGACGGCGAGCACGTCTTCGGTACCCGCGGCACCGGAGCGCTCACCCTCACCGTCGCGGGCGAGACCCTGTACGACGAGGTCCACCGGGTCACCGGCTCCACCGACCCCGGCGAGGCGTTCTTCGGTAACCCCCTGGAGCGCGGCCGGATCACCCTCACCGCGGGCGAACCCGTCGAGGTGTCGCTGCGACAGGTCCCCGACACCCTGGGCGAGGACGCGCCGATCCCCGGCGTCTCGTTCTCCCTGTGCCACCTCGGCCCGCGCCGCGACCCCCGCGAACTGATTGCCGAGGCGGTCGAGGCGGCCCGTGCCGCGGCCACCGCGATCGTCGTCGTCGGCACCACCGAACGCGTCGAGTCGGAAGGCTTCGACCGCACCGACCTCAGGCTCCCCGGCCACCAGGACGACCTGGTCAGGGCCGTCGCCGCCGTCAACCCGAACACCGTCGTGATCGTCAACTCCGGTTCCCCGGTGGAGCTTCCGTGGCGCGAGGAGGTCTCCGCGGTCCTGCTCAGCTGGTTCCCCGGCCAGGAGGCCGGCCACGCGCTGGCCGACGTCCTGCTCGGCTCCGAGGAGCCCGGCGGCCGCCTCCCCACCACCTGGCCGGTCGCGCTCGCCGACGTCCCGGTCTCGAACACCACGCCCACCGACGGCGAACTCCGCTACGAGGAGGGTGTCTTCGTCGGCTACCGGGCCTGGGAGAAGGCAGGCACCGCGCCCGCGTACCCCTTCGGCCACGGACTCGGCTACACCACCTGGGAGTACGAGAGCCTGACGGCCGGCCCCGACTCCGCCACCGTCCGCCTCCGCAACACCGGTACCCGGCCGGGCGCCGAGACCGTCCAGCTCTACCTGGCACCCCGGGACGACACCGCCGAACGCCCGGTCCGCTGGCTGGCCGGTTTCGCGCGGGTCGAGGCGGCGCCCGGCGAGAGCGCCGAAGCGGTGATCGCACTGGAGCGGCGCGCGTACGAGATCTGGGACGAGACGGCGTACGACTGGACTCTCGTCCCCGGCACGTACGAGGTGCAGGCGGCCCGTTCGCTCGGTGACGTACGTCTGACGGCGGCCGTGGAGGTCAAGGAGTAGCGGGCCACGGAAGAACGGGAGGGCCCCGCAGCGGCATCCGACGCCGCTGCGGGGCCCTTCCCCGCTCAGCGCACCGCGAATCCGTACACCGTCGTCGAGACGTACGTCTCGCCCGGCCGCAGCACCGTGCTCGGGAAACCGGGCCGGTTCGGGGAGTCCGGGAAGTGCTGGGTCTCCAGCGCGATCCCGGCGCACGGGCCGAACGGCCGGCCGTCGAAGTGGTCCGCCGTGTACAACTGCATGCCCGGTTCCGTCGTGGTGACGGTCAGGACTCGCCCCGACGTCGCGTCGTACAGCTCGGCCGCGGGCCCCGCCCCGGAGCCGTCCAGCACGAAGTTGTGGTCGTAGCCCGCCCCCACCGGCTTCGGCTCACGGAAGTCGAACCGGGTCCCGTCCACCGGCAGGAACTCGCCCGTCGGCAGCGACTCGGCGTCCGCCGGAGTGATCCGCCCGGCCGCGATCCGCAGCACCTGCCCGAGCGCGCTGCCACTGTCGGCGCCCGCGAGATTCCAGTACGTGTGATTCGTCAGGTTCAGCACCGTCGGGGCGTCCGTCGTCGCCCGGTACACGATCCGCAGCGCCCCGCCCTCGTCCAGCGTGTACGTCGCCGATACCGACAGACGCCCCGGGAAGCCCTCCTCGCCGTCCTCGGAGACCAGGGACAGCTCGACGCCGTCGGCCACCCCACGCGCCCGCCACACGCGCTTGTCGAAGCCCCTGGCCCCGCCGTGCACATGGTTGCGCCCCTCGTTCCGCGTCAACCGGTGCGTGTACCCGTCCAGCTCGAAACAGGCACCGCCGATCCGGTTCGCGTACCGCCCGACCAGCGCCCCGAAGTAGGGGCCGGAGCACGTCTCGTACCCGGCGAGGTCCGGCAGCCCGAGCGCGACATCCGCCCGTGCCCCGTCCCGGCCCGGCACCTCGACCGACTGCACGATGCCGCCGTACGTCAGGACGCGCACCCGCGTACCGTCCCGCTCCAGCGTCCAGCGGTGCACGACGGAACCGTCCGCGAGGGTGCCGAACTCTTCCGTACGCAGCACTGTGCTCGAACCCGTGTCCATGATCACGGAGCCTACGCGGGCGGCCGGGCCGCGGTGACATTGCGGTAGGCGATCTCCGCCAGCCGCGCCTGTCCGTTGCGTCCCGGATGGAACCAGTCCCACTGGCTGAGCTGCTTGCCGGTGAACCGGTAGCCGTAGACCGCACCGCCGTCGTAACGGCAGCGCAGATCCTTGGCACAGACCTCCCGCAGCACCCCGTTGTACGCCACGACCCGCTCCTGCACCGAGGCGCGCCGGGCCACGGCCTGCGCGCCCATGTCGTCCGCGTCGCCCAGCATCGACTGACAGATCCCCAGCTTCCAGATCTGCTTGCCCAGCGCGTTTCCGCGCCCCGTCTGCCAGAGCCGCATGAGATCCGGCACGCTCGACACGTACACCTGCGCCTTCGGTGCCCCGGCACGCAACTGACGCATCGCCGCCTCGAAGGACGACCGGAAATCCGCCACCGGCGTCATGATCCGTGCCGAGTCCCGGCAGGCGTCATTGGCGCCGATCATCACCGTCACCAGATCCGGCTTCTCCTTCGCCGCCAGCGCCATCTGCTCGGGCAGCTGAGCGATCCTGGCCCCCGTCGCGGCGTGGTTCCAGCTGCGTGCGGCGGCCACCGACTCACCGAGCAGCCGCACGGCGAGGCTGCGCACCTCGCTGTCCGTGCCGGTCGCCCAGGACACCTCGGGGCAGTCGGCCAGCACCGAACAGGCGTCGAAGCCGCGGGTGATGGAGTCGCCGACGGCGGCCACCGACCCCGGACTGCGGTCCCAGACCGGACCGGGCCTGGCGGATGGGTGCCGCTGCCCGGAGGCCGACCCCTTCGTCGTCCCGTCCCGGTCGGCGTCGCAGCCGGTCAGTACGGCGACGCCGAGCAGCGAGACCACCGCCAGGACAGCGGTCGCGGTGCGCGAACGGTGACGGGCGGAACGATCCTGCATCCCTTGGTTCCCCTCGTTTATGCCCCCGGCAATCCCTCGCGGCACCAGGTGTGGGAACCGGGTGCCCCGCAGGGTGAAAGCTCAGCGAATGAAGTGCCCAGGACCGACCGTACGTCACACCTCGACCGCCGCCGCGCGGTAGCTTTTCCTCGTCGAACCAGCGGCGCATACCCTCGCCCGGCTCCACTCGGGTGGCTTTCTGTAAATCACATCACGTCACGTACTGCCCCTTTTCAGGAGATTCACCCCGATGCTGTTTACTGATGACAACCTCGGGAGCCGGCCGAGAAGTGACGGTACGGGCGCGAGGCCGCTGGGGAAGGCGAACTTCGTCCCACACTGGAGGTCCCGGTGACGACACGTGGAGTTCTGTACGTTCACTCCGCACCGCGCGCGCTCTGCCCCCATGTCGAATGGGCGGTGGCGGGCGTCCTCGGTGTGCGCGTCCAGCTCGACTGGATCAGACAGCCGGCCGCGCCCGGCACCTGGCGGTCCGAGTTCTCCTGGCAGGCCCGCCCCGGCACGGCGTCGAAACTGGCCTCCGCGCTGCGCGGCTGGGATCTGCTGCGCTTCGAGGTGACGGCGGAGCCGAGCCCCACCACGGAGGGCGAGCGCTACAGCTCCACGCCCGGACTGGGCATCTTTCACGCCGTCACCGGCATGCACGGCGACATCCTGGTGCCCGAGGACCGGCTGCGGGCCGCGCTGGCGCGCTCCGTCCGGGGCGAGACCGACCTGGAGGCCGAGATCGCCAAGCTGCTCGGCAAGCCGTGGGACGACGAACTGGAGCCCTTCCGTCACGCGGGCGAGGGCGCACCCGTGAGGTGGCTCCACCAGGTGGTGTGAGGGCGCGAAATCCAGCCCCTCCGGGCCTTGAGGAGCGTCCGGGGGCGGAGCCCCCGAAACGCCCCGTGCAACGGACGAAACCCGTCTCCCCAGCTGGGGAGACGGGTTTCGGTGTACCGGGACGCGGACCGCAGGTCAGACGCTGCGGAACGCCAGGACCACGTTGTGCCCGCCGAATCCGAAGGAGTTGTTGATCGCGGCGATCGGCCCCTCCGGCAGCGGCCGAGGCGTGTCGCGCACGATGTCCGCCTCCACCTCCTCGTCGAGGTGTTCCACGTTGATCGTCGGCGGAGCCACCCGGTGGTGCAGCGCCAGGACCGTCGCGACGGTCTCGATGCCGCCGGCGCCACCGAGGAGATGACCGGTCATCGACTTCGTCGCGGAGATCGCGACATGGTCGAGGTCGTCGCCCAGAACCTTGCGCAGCGCCTTCAGCTCCGCGACGTCGCCCTGCGGCGTCGAGGTGGCGTGCGCGTTCAGGTGCACGACCTCGGACGGCTTGAGGTCCGTCTGGTCCAGCAGGTTCTGCAGCGCGGCGGCGATGCCGCGACCCGTCGGCTCGGGCTGCGCGATGTGGTGGGCGTCGGCGGACAGTCCCTGGCCCAGCACCTCGCAGTAGATCTTGGCGCCACGCGCGGCGGCGTGCTCCGCGGACTCCAGCACGACGACGCCGGCACCCTCGCCGAGCACGAAGCCGTCACGGCCGGTGTCGTACGGACGGGAGGCCTTCTCGGGCTCGTCGTTGTTCTTGGACATCGCCATCATGTTGGCGAACGCGGCGATCGGCAGCGGGTGGATCGCCGCCTCGGTGCCACCGGCGAGGACCACATCGGCGCGGCCGGTGCGGATCATCTCGACGGCATACCCGATCGCCTCGGCGCCCGAGGCGCAGGCGGAGACCGGAGTGTGCACACCGGCCTGGGCGTTGACCTCCAGGCCGACGTTGGCGGCCGGGCCGTTGGGCATGAGCATGGGCACGGTGTGCGGGGAGACGCGGCGTACGCCCTTCTCCTTGAGCACGTCGTACTGGTCGAGCAGGGTGATCACGCCGCCGATACCGGAGGCGATGACCGAACCCAGCCGCTCGGGCCGGATCGCGTCGTCCTCACCGGCCTTGCCGGTGAAACCGGCGTCCGCCCAGGCCTCGCGGGCCGCGATCAGCGCGAACTGCGCCGAGCGGTCCAGCTTGCGGGCGAGCGGACGGGGCAGGACGTCGCCCGGGTCGACCGCCGCGAGCGCGGCGATCTTGACGGGCAACTCGGCGAAACGTTCGCCCTCAAGAGGCTTGACGCCGGAACGACCGGCCATCAGACCTTCCCAGGTCGACGCCGAGTCGCCACCCAGCGGAGTGGTTGCGCCGATACCGGTGACGACCACGGTGCGATTGGTCGAGTTCACTGGAAAATCTTCTCCACGTGTAGAGGGTCGTGAATCAGCGGCGCCACCGCCGGGTGGCGACACAGAGCCGGCCTGATCAGGCCTGGTGCTTGAGGATGTACTCGGCAGCGTCGCCGACCGTCTTGAGGTTCTTGACGTCCTCGTCGGGGATCTTGACGTCGAAACGCTCCTCGGCGGCGACGACGACCTCGACCATGGACAGCGAGTCGACGTCCAGGTCGTCGGTGAAGGACTTGTCCAGCTGGACGTCCTCGACCGGGATGCCGGCGATCTCGTTGACGATCTCGGCGAGACCCTTGACGATCTCTTCCTGAGTGGCGGCCATGTTGGCGCTCCTTCGATGTTTATCTGCTGGGTTCTGGCGTCCGGGCCGAAAAAGGCCTGGTGTGCCTAGGGGAGGGTAACGACCGTCGCGGCGTAGACGAGACCCGCCCCGAAGCCGATGACGAGCGCGGTGTCGCCGCTCTTCGCCTGACCGGTCGCCAGGAGCCGCTCCATGGCGAGCGGAATCGAGGCGGCGGAGGTGTTGCCGGTGGTCTCCACGTCACGGGCGACCGTGACGCTCTCCGGCAGCTTCAGGGTCTTCACCATCGAGTCGATGATCCGCATGTTGGCCTGGTGCGGAATGAAGACGTCCAGGTCTTCCGGGGCGATCCCGGCCGCGTCCAGCGCCTGCTGGGCGACCTTCGCCATCTCGAAGACGGCCCAGCGGAAGACCGCCTGGCCCTCCTGCGTGATGGCCGGGAACTTGACGTTGCCCCGGGAGTCGAGCGGCAGCTGCGACACGTCGCCGATGCGGAACTTGTCCCAGGACACGGTCTGCTTGATCGTGGCGGCCTTGTCGCCCTCGGAACCCCACACGGTCGGGCCGATCGCGGGCTCCTCGGACGGGCCGACCACGACGGCGCCGGCGCCGTCACCGAACAGGAAGGCCGTCGCCCGGTCCTCCAGGTCGGTCAGGTCCGACAGCCGCTCCACGCCGATGACCAGGACGTACTCCGCCGAGCCCTCGACGATCATGCCCTTGGCGAGGGTCAGTCCGTACCCGAAGCCGGCGCAGCCGGCCGAGATGTCGAACGCGGCGGCCTTGTCGGTGCCCAGCTTGTCGGCGATCTCGGTGGCGATGGCGGGCGTCTGCGCGAAGTGCGAGACGGTGGAGACGACCACGGCGCCGATCCGGTCGGGGCTTATCCCGGCGTCGGCGATGGCCTTGCCGGACGCCTCGATCGACATCGCGGCGACGGTCTCCTCGTCGTTCGCCCAGTGGCGGGTGGCGATGCCGGAGCGCGAGCGGATCCACTCGTCGGACGAGTCGATCGTTTCGAGGATCACCTCGTTGGGCACGACCCGGGTCGGACGGTAGCCGCCGACACCCATGATGCGTGCGTACGGGGCGCCCTTGCTGGGCTTGATCTTCGACATGCTCTCGGGCTCCTTAGGCGCCTGCGTGCTCGATGACGAGCGCGCGGGCGGCGTCGAGGTCGTCGGGGGTCTTGAGCGCGAGCGTCTGCACACCGGGCAGCGCGCGCTTGGCGAGACCCGTGAGGGTGCCACCGGGGCACGCCTCGATGAGAGCCGTGACGCCCATCTCCTTGAAGGTCTCCATGCACAGGTCCCAGCGGACCGGGTTGGCCACCTGGCCGACCAGCCGCGAGATGACCTCGTCGCCGATGGCGACGGCCTTCCCGTCGGCGTTCGAGACGTACGTCACGGTCGGGTCGGCGATCTTCAGCGCCAACGCGGCCTCGCGCAGCCGGTCGACGGCGGGTGCCATGTGGTGCGTGTGGAAGGCACCGGCGACCTTGAGGGGTACCACGCGACGCACGCCCTCGGGCATGTCCTCGGTCAGCGCGGCGATCTGCGCGGCGGTACCGGCGGCGACGATCTGGCCGCCTCCGTTGACGTTCGCCGGGGTCAGCCCGAGCTTCTCCAGATGAGGGACCGTCACCTCGGGGGCGCCGCCCAGCAACGCGGCCATACCGGTCTCGGTGACCGCGGCGGCGTCGGCCATGGCGAGCCCACGGGTACGGACGAGACGCAGCGCGGCCTCGTCGCCGATGACTCCGGCGAGGGCGGCTGCGGTGATCTCACCAACGCTGTGACCCGCGACGATGTCAGGCGATGCGTTGAGTGCGGCGGCGGACAGCAGACCGGCGGCGACCAGCAGCGGCTGCGCCACCGCGGTGTCACGGATCTCCTCCGCGTCGGCCTTGGTGCCGTAGTGGGCGAGGTCGAGCCCGATGGCGTCGGACCAGGCCGCGATGCGGTCGGTGGCACCGGGGAGGTCGAGCCAGGGAGTCAGGAAGCCGGGCGTCTGAGCGCCTTGGCCGGGAGCGACGAGTACGAGCACCCTCACACTCTCTCTTGTGAATGGTCCGGAACGCCCGTGGGGACAGGGACGAAGAACCGTATGGGGAATTGTTGATGTCCGACAAAAGTTTAGGACTGCGGATCCCTGGCGGCCAGGCGCCCCAGAATCAGGGCGATTCGCAGAGTGAACGCCGAGCGGACATCGGAGGGTGACCATCCGGTGACGTCTGTCACACGTCGGAGCCGGTAGCGCACGGTGTTGGGGTGGACGAAGAGCATCCTTGCCGCGCCTTCCAGGCTGCTCGCCTGTTCCAGATACACACTCAGTGTCTCCAGGAGCGCGGAACCCGCTTCTTCCAGCGGTCTGTAGATCTCCTCCACCAATTGGTCCCGTGCGGCAGGGTCTCCCGCCATCGCGCGCTCCGGCAGCAGATCGTCGGCCAGCACCGGCCGCGGGGCGTCCTGCCAGGCACCGCACGCCTTCAGCCCGGCGGCGGCGGCCTGCGCGGACCGGGTGGCCGCCAGCAGATCGGGCACCACGGGCCCGGCGACGACGGGGCCCGCCGCGTACGGACCGATCAGCGCCTTCGCGACGTGCAGCGGGTTGTCGCTGCCGCCCGCGATGACGACCAGCCGGTTGCCGAGCACCCCGGTCAGGACCTGGAGCTTCGCGTGCCGGGCGGCCCGGCGGATCGCCTCCACGGTCAGTTCGCTGTCGCCGTCCGGGGCCGTACCGAGCACCACGCAGACGTGTTCGGGGGAGTTCCAGCCGAGCGCCGCGGCACGCGACACGGCGCCTTCGTCGGCCTCGCCGGACAGCACCGCGTTCACCACCAGCGATTCCAGCCGGGCGTCCCAGGCACCGCGGGCCTCGGCGGCCTGCGCGTACACCTGGGCGGTCGCGAACGCGATCTCCCGCGCGTAGACCAGCAGCGCCTCCCGCAGCACCGACTCGTCACCGGGCGCGGCGACCTCCTCGATCGCGGCCTCCATGACCTCGATCGTCGTACGCACCATCTCGACGGTCTGCCGCAGCGTGATCGCCCGGGTCAGCTCGCGCGGAGCCGTGCCGAACACATCGGTGGAGATGGCCTGCGGGGTCTCCGGATGCCGGAACCACTCGGTGAACGCCGCGATCCCGGCCTGGGCCACCAGGCCGATCCAGGAACGGTTCTCCGGCGGCATCGCCCGGTACCACGGCAGCGTCTCGTCCATGCGGGCGATCGCGTTGGCGGCCAGGCGGCCGGAGGACTGCTCCAGCCGTTTCAGGGTCGCGGCATGCAGGTGGGCGTCGTTCGCAGCGGGCTGCTCAGGATCGGGTCGGGGCACGAACACAAGACTGCCTCATCGGACCACGTGCACGGAGAGCCGGGGCTGTCGCGGGTCGTACTGCCGGGTAGCGGACGGCGGGCGAATAAGGGGTGCGGGGCCGCGGGGGCGGTCCCGGGCGGCCCGCGCCGGGCTACCGTGGACGGGTGATATCCGTTCAGCGCTCCGACGACCGCTTCACGGGCGGGGACGAGGCCGCCGGCATCGAGTCCCTGCACGCCTTCTCCTTCGGCGGCTTCTACGATCCGGACAACCTTCGCTTCGGCGCGATGCTGGCCTGCAACGAGGAGCGGCTCGCCTCCGGCGCGGGCTTCGACGAACACCCGCACAGTCACACGGAGATCGTCACCTGGGTCGTCGAGGGCGAGCTGACCCACCGCGATTCGACCGGTCACGCCACGGTCGTACGGGCCGGGGACCTCCAGCACCTCAGCGCCGCCGCGGGCGTCCGTCACGTCGAGCGCAACGACGGCGACGGTCCGCTGACGTTCCTTCAGATGTGGCTGGCCCCGCTCGAACCGGGCGGCGAGCCCGCGTACACGATCGTTCCCGGGATCGCCGACGCCACCCCCTACGCCCTCCCGGCGGCCGGCGCGATGCTGCACGTACGCAGATCGGCCGCGGGGGAACGCACGGCGGTGCCGGACGCGGCGCGGGTGTACGTCCACGTGGTGGCGGGGCATGTGAGGTTCGGCGACGAGGAGCTGGGACCGGGTGACGCGGCACGGATCACCGGCGAGGAGGGGCTGGAGTTGGTGGCGGCCGAGGCGGCCGAGGTGCTGATCTGGGAGATGTCGGCCTGAGCCGGGAAGGCCAGGGGGCCCGGATTTCCGGTCGGCCACGGATGCAGCGATGAGTTTCCCGGCCCGGAGAGTCTCACCACTGTTCACGACAACACAGGAGGAACACGTGGCTCAGCTACTGAGAGTCCAGAACTTCAACGTCTCAAGTGACGGAATCGGTGCCGGCGAGGACCAGAGCTTCGAGAGTCCGTTCGGCCACGCCGATCCCGAGAGGCTGTTCGCCTGGGCCGGTGCCACGGCGAGCTGGCCCATGCGCACCGATCCCGGGGGCAGCCGGGGCCTCGACGACCACTTCACGCGGGACTACGACCGCAACATCGGTGCCGAGATCATGGGCCGCAACAAGTTCGGGCCCCAGCGCGGGCCCTGGAACGACCACGAGTGGCGCGGCTGGTGGGGCGACAAGCCCCCGTTCCGCACCCCGGTGTTCGTCATGACCCACCACCGGCGTCCTTCGTTCACGCTCTCCGACACCACGTTCCACTTCGTCGACGGCGACCCTGCCACGGTCCTTGAGCAGGCGCGGGAAGCGGCACAGGGCAAGGACGTCCGACTCGGCGGCGGAGCGACCACCATCCGGCAGTTCCTCGACGCCGGCCTCGTCGACACCATGCATGTGGCGGTCTCGCCGGTGAAGCTCGGATCCGGAGTACGGCTCTGGGAGTCCCCCGACGAGCTGCTCGACCGGTACCACCTGGAGGTCGTGCCCAGCCCGAGCGGCGTGACGCACCACCTGTTCTGGCGGAAGTGACACGAGGGCGCGCTCGGGGACGACGGGCGCGCCCGGCGCCGGCCCTCCGGTGAAATGACCGCGTGGTTGCGGGCGGGACGTCGGCACGGGCCGCCGCCCTCGTCCGCAACCACCGCACAGCCGCGGGCGGCGGGCCCGCTCGTCGGCGAAGCGCTACCGGTCCGCGTCCCGGCGCCACATCGACCACATCGGCGGCCCGGACCGGAACGACATCTCCTGCTGCACCGCGAAGCCGTGCCGCCGGTAGAAGGTGAGGTTGCGGCGGTTGCTCGACTCCAGGAACACCGGCCGCCCGTCCGCGTCCGCCTGTTCCAGCAGCCCGCCGAGCACCTGCGACCCGCGCCCTGTACCGCGCGCGTCGGCGTGGGTGCCGATGTACTCGACGTACCAGTGCGCGGGCTCGGCGGGGTGGCGGTGCTCCAGCGCGAGCAACCGCATGGCGGTCCGGGGCAGTTGGGCCCGTCCCGCCCGCAGGAGCGTGCCCGCGTTGCGCAGCAGGTAGCTCACCGGCAGCCTCCACTTCCCGGGCTCCGCCCACACCGCAGCCACCGTGCGGTCCGGATCGGTCCACACCCGGCCCGCCGGGACCTGCTGTGCGAGATGCGCGGTGAACAGCAGCCGCAGTCGCCGGTCCCGGTCGTGCGGCATCAGCCAGGACCAGACGGGGTCCTCGGCGTAGGCACTGGCGAGTACGGAGACGAGTGCCGGGACGTCGGCGGCGGTGGCGCGGACTATGGCGGTCATGGCCGAGGAGAGTAGCGGTTCCCGGGGCGCCGAACTCCGTCCCACTCGAGTGATCGGCGCAATCGTCGGCTCAGGCGTGCGTACCTGTGCCGGTGGGCGATGCCGTTCGCTGCCGTCCTTCGTCATCGCGGCCAGGCGATCTGAGGGTGCCGGCGAGGCGGGCTGGGCTTCGCTCCGGCTGAAATGTGGTCGTTCGTGTGGCGGAGTGCGGCGCGCGTCGGCTTGTGTGAACAGGCCGCGCCCGATTGTCTGCGTCACGTCAGCCAGCATGTCCGCTGTCAGCCAGGATGTTCGCTGGGGGCGGCTACTTCGGGAGTTGTCGTGCGTGCACGAAGCCTATCTGTCGCGGCCGCGGCCGCTGCCCTCGTCCTGGTCCAGCCGGGCCTCGCCGTCGCAGCGGCCGACCCCAGCACCACAGTCACGTACACCGTCACGTCCGGCGCTTTGACGCTGTCGGTACCGGTCAGCGCCAACCTCGGCTCGGGAGCGCCCGGCACCGCGATCAGCGGGGAGATCGGTCCCGTGACCGTCACCGACGATCGCGCCCTCCTCTCGGCCTCCTGGACGGTGACCGCGGCGGAGACGGACTTCACGAGCGGTGGGTCGACGATCCCCGCCACCAGCGCCGACTACGATCCCGGGTCGATCACGACGACCGGCGTCATTACCGCCACCGGAACGCCCGTGACGCTGAGCAACTCCGGGCAGACGGTGGTCACCGGGAGCGCCGGTGTCGGAGACAACACCGCGACCTGGAACCCGACAGTCACCGTTGACGTGCCTGCCGGCGCCGTCGGCGGGGCCTACACCGGAACGCTGACCCAGTCCGTTGCCTGACGGAATGAAGGGTGCGCGCCGGTACTGGGTTCTGCTGCTGGTGCTGGCCTTCGTACAGGCGGCCGGGGTGATGCCGGCGGCGGGGCACGGGGCACCCGGGGCGTCTTCCCCGCAGGACCCGGCTGCGGGCAGGATCATCGGTATCAAGCTGCTCGACGCTCCGGAAAGCCGCCGTGCCGATCCCAGGGCGCATGCCTACATCGTCGACCACGTCGCGCCCGGCTCGACCATCGAGCGGCGGGTGGAGATCACCAACGAGTCCTCCACACCGATGCACGTCAACGTCTACGCCGCGGCGGCCACCATCGCGAAGGGCAAGTTCACCTTCGCGCCCCAGCGCACCCCCAACGAGCTGACCGGCTGGACGTCACTCGATACGGCGGACCTGGAGCTGGCGGCCTCCGAAACGGCGCGGGTACGCACCGCCGTCCGGGTGCCCAGGGACGCCGCCGCCGGGGAGCGATACGGCGTCATCTGGGCGCAGACGGGCACCCCCACGGACCGCTCGCACATTCTGACGATGCTGGGCCGGGTGGGCGTCCGCATGTACCTCGACGTCGGTCCCGGTGGTGAGCCACCCTCGGACTTCAAGATCGAGCGGCTCTATCCGACCCGAGCCCGCGACGGGCGGGTGGAGGTTCGCGCCCGGATCCACAACACGGGGGGCCGTGCCCTGGACATCAGCGGGGGACTCTCCCTCTTCGACGGGCCGGCCGGACTGCGCGCTGGACCGTTCTCGGCCGCCAAGGCGGGCACCACACTGGCTCCGGGCGACGTTGCGGAGGCGGTTGTCCCGCTGGACGCACGGCTGCCGGACGGCCCCTGGACCGTGGCGCTCACGCTCAAAAGCGGCCTGGTCGAGCACACCAAGCGCGCCACCATCACCTTCCCGACGACTCCCGGTAGGACCGGAGCGGTCGCCGCGTCGGCCGCCCAGCAAGGGCACTTCCCCACCCCTGTGGTCACCGGGCTTTCAGCCCTCGTCCTCACCGCTCTGTGCCTTCTGCTCTCCACGTTCCTCCGGCGCCGCCGGAGGACACTCCGACCGAGGCCCGCCCCCGCAGCCGGCTGATCTGCTCCGTGGGCGACGCATGAGGGTCGTCATCGAGCGCGTCACCGCTCCTTTTGCGTCGGCGCCATCCTTGCCGGCGCTCCGACCTCGGCGCACCACTCGCCCACCCGCTGTGTTTGTCGAGTCTCGTGTGCTCGCCGAGATCAGCGTCGTGTCGTATGCGCGAGCCCACTCGTGGAAGCGTAAAGTGATCTTTATGTCACGCTGAGTAACTATGGCTTGTTGTCGACGGTTTGGAAGCGGAGATGTCGGTGTTCAGGCAGGGGAGAGGGCGGGCTGGAGCAAGCCGTGGCACGGGAGGTAGGGGCGGCATGTCTCGATTGTGGCTGAGGGTGCGGACCCGCAAGACGGGGGCGGTCATGATGGCCAGGCTGGCCGTCCTGGCGATCGTCCTGGCCACAGCCTCGACCGCCACGGTTCAGCGCGCCTACGTCGCCCAGGTCAATGAGGGGACGGTGCCGCTGAACGACACCTTCACCACCGCCGGCCTCACCGAACCCGGTGGCACCGACACCGGTGACCCCAGCGGCACCGACAGCACCGGCAGTACCGGCCTCACATTTACGGTCATCCCAGTCAGCCAACCCTCCCTGACCATCGCCAAGAGTCACGCGAAACCCTTCACCCAGGGCGAGGACGGCGTTTACACCATCACTGTGGGTAACGTCACCGCGGCCGGCCCGACCAATGGCACCACGGTCACCGTCCACGACGTCCTCCCCGCAGGTCTTCGGGCCGACAGGATCACCGGCAGGGGATGGCGCTGCACTCTGGCCACCCTCACCTGTAAACGCAGCGACGTCTTGCCTGCCGGGCACAGCTACCCGCCCGTCACCCTGAAGGTCGACGTCTCCTGCAACGCCCGTGCACGGGTCACCAACACCGCTACCGTCACCGGAGGCGGTGACACCACCACCCACACCGCCACCGACAGCACCACGATCAAGCACCACAAGCACCACAAGCGCCACAAGCACCACGGGCACCACGGGCACGACGGGCACGACGGGCGTCATGACCAGTGCGCTCGCCACGACCGCTGACAACGCTCAGCCCGCCGGGTCATTGACGCCATCAAGCAACTCACGTCACAGAACGAGGGAGCGTGGCCGGCAGCACTGACAGTCCGACGGGCAGTCCGACAGGTAGTCCGACGGGGCTTTGCCCGGGAAAGCTGCAAGACACCTCAGGAGGGGCCGATAGGCTCAGGGAATCCTGGTTCGGACATCGCTACGCACGGAGGCCCCTGATGATGCGGTTGGAGCGGGGTTCAAGCCGGCTGTACGGCAGGATGCTCATGCTGGCGGCGGTGGTCCTGCTCGCGGACCAGCTCACCAAATGGTGGGCGGTCTCCGCGCTGTCCGACAGCGAGCGCGTCGCCGTGATCCCCCCTCTGATCCACTTCCGACTGCTGTACAACCCCGGCGCCGCGTTCTCCATCGGCACCGGGGCGACATGGGTGTTCACCTTGGCGGCGGCAGCGGCAGTGGTCGGCATCCTCTACACCGCACGTCGACTGGCCTCTGCGGGCTGGGCCCTCGTGCTGGGCGTGCTGCTCGGCGGTGCGGTGTCCCACCTGGGCGACCGGCTCTTCCGCGAGCCCGGGGTGGCCCGCGGGCATGTTGTGGACTTCATCGACTACGGCCCGTTCGTGGGTAACGTCGCCGACATCGCGCTCGCCTGCGGGTGCGTCGCGTTGGTGCTGCTCAGCCTGCGTGGTGTGGAGCTCGCCAAGGTGCCGGGCGAAGAATCCGCCTGACCCGGTACGGGCTCACGTGATCTCGCCCAGAGCGATGGCGCCCCAGATACCGAGCCCGCCCTCCCACACGTACAGCGCTCGGATCGGCTCGCCGCGTTCGCCGAAGTACGCGTCGGGGCTGGTGATCACGTGGTACAGCCGTTCACCGGCGAGACCGAACGGCACTGCCCAGATGGTGACGTCCGCGATCACGCCCTGATCCCCGCCGCGCGCAACCCAGCGCCGGTTGCCGGGCCAGACGGCCACGAACACGCCCAGGATGATGCAGAAGGCGTACGCCCTCAACGGAACCGGGCCAAGGTGAAGGACCCCGGTCGAAGGGCTGGGCAGGTAGGCGAGATGCATGGTCACTCCGTAAGAGCCCTCAGTCAAGCGGACTGGTGATCAGGCGTGCACCGAACGACTTCTTGAGACCGTTGATCAGAAGCCAGCCCGGTCGGGCGAGCGCTCAGGGCCGGCGCCCGAGGGCTGCGCCGAGCGCGGCGATCCAGATCAGCAGCAAGGGCAGTGAGAGGAATGCCGCCGGGGTCAAGGTGGTGGACAGCAGGAGGTAACCGATGCCGGAAGCGGTGATCGTAGCGGCGAGGACCCAGCCGATGACGACCTCCCAACGCCGCAGCAGTGTGCCGTGCCGCGAGGCCACGCACGCGGCCGCGGCGAGCGCGGCGAGCGCGAACATCTTCACTCCGTCGGCACGTTGGACCGCCTCGAACAGTGCGCCGGTCCTGCCCGGTGACGCTGTATCGGCTCCAGACACCGCGATCAGTTCCACGACGAGTTGCACGCATGCGAGCGCCCCGGCGACTCTTGCGGCCCAACCGGCCGAGCGAGCCGCGGTGTTGTCGGTGCGGCGGGCCCGG
Organism: Streptomyces sp. NPDC014727; assembly: GCF_043083485.1. Classification (NCBI taxonomy): domain Bacteria; kingdom Bacillati; phylum Actinomycetota; class Actinomycetes; order Kitasatosporales; family Streptomycetaceae; genus Streptomyces; species Streptomyces sp. NPDC014727. The sequence continues at coordinate 70,147 of NZ_JBIBYR010000001.1, forward strand.
TCGAGCAGTCCGGATCCGACGACAAGCAGGCCGACAGCTGCCACACCGTGGACGAGCAGCGCCTGGACGACAACCTGCACCGGCCGGTCGGCGTACGCGGTCGTGATCCCGGCGTGTGTGTCACCGACTTCGGGTGTGGCTCCCCAGGCGGCGGCGAGCCCGAGAATCCACGCTGCGGCGTGTACGTATCCGGCGGCGCGCACGGTGACGCCGGTAGCGGGCTCTTTGGCGCTTGCGGTCATGCGATGTCCTCCCCGGTCTTGTTTCGGATTGCCTGGGCGAACGCATCGCAGCCGGTGCGCCATGCGGCGTCCAGGTCTGCGCCGGGCGGGAAGCGACCGTCGAGTTCGAGCACGACCATGCCGTGCGCGAATGCCCAGAACGAGCGCGCGACAGGAATGTCGCCGTGCACTGCGTGGGCCAACGGCGTCGCCGCGCGATCTTCGAGTCCTTCGGGAAGCGCGGTGCGGGCGAGCGGCCGACCATGAGTGATGCGGTAGAGGTGCGGGTTGGCGAGAGCATGACGCCGGTAGGCGCGGGCGAGCACAAGCAGGGCCGGTTCGACGCCGATCTCGGCTTCGGCGGCCTCCAGTTCCTCAGCCAGCTGGGTCATCCCCTGCGCCTGGAGTCCGGCCTCGACAGCGGCCTTGTCCGGAAAGTGCTTGTACAAGGAAGGCGCCCGGATGCCGACACGCTCGGCGATGCGCCGCATCGACAACGCATCCGGCCCTTCGGTGTCGAGCAGTTCCCGGGCGGCGGCCATGATCTGCTGCGCGCGGTCAGCCACGGCGCTCTTCCCCGGGAACCGTCATTCTGTTGGCTGTGGCGGTGTTCACTGCGGCCCTCTCACGTTGCGACTCACCGACATGGCTAACGATGTTAGCCGTGCGCCAAACTACGGCTAACGGTGTTAGCCGTCAAGCCTGGAGAGCGTCGAACTCCCGCCTGCCGCTGCGTTTTTGCATTTCACGGGATGCCGACCTCGCGAAGGTCCGGGTCGCGTCGGAAGCATGTGCCCGCGAGTGCTGGAGGCGTGGCCGTACGCGGCGGTCCTCGTCAGCATCGGCGGTCTCCTGGCCTCCGTGCCGATGGTCATGGCGGGACTGTGCGCGTTCGGAGCCGGCATGGGGGCGGGCGATGTGGCCGTCAACATCGACGGCACCGACATCGAGCGGATCAGCGGCACGACCACGCTGCCCACCCTGCACGGCTGTTTCAGTCTGGGCACCGTGATCGGCGCCTGCGCGGGGATGGCCGCCACCGCCACCGGCCTGCCGGTCCACTGGCATCTCGCCGGGATCGCCCTGATCTCGGCCGCGATCTTCTGGTACGCCATCCGCTCGGTCCCCGCAGGCACCGGGAGGCAGGCACCCGACGCCCGCGACGACACCGGCGTCGGCCACGCCCGACCGCAGGTCTGGAAGGATCGCAAACTCGTCCTGATCGGTGCGATCGTCCTGGCGATGGCCCTCGCCGAAGGGTCGGCCAACGACTGGTTGCCGCTGCTCATGGTGGACGGACACGGTCTGGACGCGACCCTCGGCTCTCTCGTCTATGCCGGGTTCGCCGCTGCCATGACCATCGGCCGCTTCGGTGGCACCTTCTTCCTGGACCGCTTCGGCCGCACCGCCGTCGTGCGCGCCGGCGCTTTGTCCGGAGCACTCGGACTGATCCTGGTGATCTTCTCCGACAACGCCGCCCTCGCCGGAGCAGCCGTCCTGTTCTGGGGGCTCGGCGCATCCCTGGGCTTTCCCGTCGCCCTGTCCGCCGCCGGGGAGTCGGGCCTGGACCAGAAGGCCCGTGTCAGCCTCGTGGCCACCATCGGCTACATCGCGTTCCTCGTGGGCCCACCCGGCCTCGGATTCCTCGGCGACCACTGGGGCCTGCGCCCGGCCATGCTGGTGGTTCTGGTCTTTGTCGCCTCGGCAGTCCTCCTGGCCCCGGCTGTCGACACACGCGGCCGACTCGCCTCGGCGACGGCCGCACCCCGTGAAGACGCCAATCGCTCCCCGATTCCGTGAGACCGACGGGCCCCGACGGCAGACACGTCAGGCGCGGTACCAGCCCCTGCGGTCGTGCATGAAGCGGTGGCACGCGTCACGGGGGAGCAGAAGGGGGCTCGGGACGACCACGTCATCCCGAACCCCCTTTGCCGTACGGGCGCTTGCAGCGACTTCAGCGGAGCCCGTCCACGAAGGTCTGCCAGGCGTCCGCCCCGACGGTCACGACAGGTCCGTCCGGGTTCTTGCTGTCGCGGACGGGGACGGCGCAGGGGAGGCCGTCGGCCACCTCGACGCAGTCGCCGCCGCTGGTGCCGCTGTAACTGGACTTGCGCCAGGCCGCGCCGCCGGTGACGGTGCACTCGACGCAGTCGCCGCCGGTGCTTCCGCTGTAGCTGGACTTACGCCATCGCGCGTTCTTCAGGTCAGGCCGGGTCTGCATATCGCTCCTCCATCACGCGGGTGATCAGGGCCGCCGAAGCCTCGACGGAGAGGGCTGCGGCCTGCAAGTGAGCGTAACGGCGCGCGGCCTCCCTGACGGTGTCGGGGTTGGCGGTCATATGGCCGGAGACGATGTCCTCCGTGTAGACGATGTCGGGGTCGTCGTCGAAGCGCAGCAGGTTGAACGACCCGTCCAGGCTTGTGTGTTCACCGGCCGCGAAGGGCAGCACCTGGATCCGCATCCAGCGGTGGTCGGCGAGGTCTAACAGCCGCTGGAGTTGCTTTCGCATCACCTCATGACCTCCTATCGGCCGGTGCAGCACAGCCTCGTCGAGAACGGCCCAGGTGAGCGGCGGCCGTTCCCGTTCCAGGATGCGTTGGCGCTCGATCCGGGCCGCCACCAGGTTTTCGATGTCGTCCGGCATACCGGTCGCCAGGACGGCCCGCGCGTACTCCTCCGTCTGCAACAGCCCGTACACCAACTGCGCCTGGTACGTGGAGATGTACGCCGCGCCGGCCTCCATCTCCGCGTACGGCTGGAACCAGGTGGGCAGTTGGCTGCGCAGGACCAGGCCGATCAGCCGTGAGAACACCCCGCCCGTGCCGAGCGCCGCGTCCAGCCGCTCGGAGAAGTCGCGGGTGGGGACCTTCTTCGTCGTCTCGATCTGGCCGATCAGCGAGCCGGTGCAGAAGATGATGTCGCCGAGCTGCCCCTGTTTGAGGTTGTTGGCCTCTCTCTGGCGGCGCAGCTCCCAGCCGTAGTAGTCCAACGGGGAAGCGCTGGGGTCGAGTGTCTGGACGTTGGGCACGGCAGGGCACCTCCGGCGTTCAACGCCTCACGGCGTTCAGTTCGGTACGTAGCCGAGCGTAACCATGTCGCTGCACTCTGGTGACATGAATCACGTAATCGAGCCGCAGACCGACGATCTGCTGGAGGCGACCTACCACGCCGACTTCGCGATCGGCGAGCACTCGGCCCGGCATCTGCGCCGCATCCTGCGGCTCTACCTCACCGCCTGGGATCTTCTCGACGTCGCCGACGCTGCCGAGTTGGCGCTCACCGAACTGATCGCCAATGTCGTACGGCACGTCCCCGGCCGCCGCTGCCAGACGCTCATCTTCCTGCTCCCGGTCGGGGGTGTGCGAGTCGAAGTCGCGGACGGCTGCCCGGACCTGCCCCGCGCCGCCCTGGGCGATGTACTCGACGAGGGCGGGAGAGGGCTGGTCCTGGTCGACGCCGTAACCGACCGCTGGGGCGCGGAACCGCGCCGCGACGGCCGTGGCAAGACGGTGTGGTTCGAGTGCCTGGCCACGACAGCGGCCGACGGATGACGGCTCTCAGCGGCCGGAGCCGAGCTCCGCGAGCACCGCGTCCGTGAACACCGGCCACACCTCCACGGCCCACGGGCCGAAGGCCCGGTCGGTCAGCGCGACGCAGGCCGCGCCCGCGACCGGGTCGATCCACAGGAACGTGCCGGACTGGCCAAAGTGCCCGAAGGTCGCGGGGGACGAGGAACTGCCCGTCCAGTGCGGCGACTTGTGGTCCCGGATCTCGAAGCCGAGTCCCCAGTCGTTGGGGTTCTGGTGGCCGTAACCCGGCAGCACGCCCTTCAGACCGGGATGCACGACGGTCTGCGCGGCCAGCACCGTGCGCGGGTCGAGCAGCCGGGGCGCCTGCACCTCCGCCGCGAACCGTGCCAGATCATCGATGGTCGATATGCCGTCCTTGGCGGGCGAGCCGTCCACCGTGGTCGAGGTCATCCCGAGCGGTTCCAGTACCGCCTGGCGTATGTACTCCGGGAACGGGATGTCGGTGGCCTTGGCGATGTGGTCGCCGAGGACCTCGAAGCCCGCGTTGGAGTAGAGCCGCCGGGTGCCGGGCGCGGCCGTCGTCCGGTGCTCGTCGAAGGCGAGCCCGCTGGTGTGCGCGAGCAGGTGCCGGACGGTGGAGCCCTCGGGCCCGGCCGGTTCGTCGAGTTCGACCGCGCCCTCCTCGTATGCCACGAGCGCCGCGTAGGCCGCGATCGGCTTGGTGACGGAGGCGAGCGGGAAACGGTGCGCGGTCGGGCCGTGCGTACCGACGACCGTGCCGTCCGCTCGTACGACGGCCGCAGCCGCGGTGGGGACGGGCCAGTTGTCGATCATCGCCAGGCTCTGCATGCGTACGAGCGTAACGGGCATCCGAGGCGAGCCGATGGCCGGCAAGGTCGGAGACGGACGCCGGCCTGCTGGCCACCCGACACGGAACGTAAAACGGTCTGCCGACGGGGTCGGCAGACCGTTTCGAAAGTCCGAGGCTAGATCACTTGCACGACCGCGCGTGGCAGTGCTGCTTGTGGTGGGGCTTCGGCTTGGGCTTGTGGTGGTGCTCGGGCCTCGGCTTCGGCTTGTGGTGGTGCTCGGGCCTCGGCTTGGGCTTGGGCTTCGGCTTGGGCTCAAGCTTCTTGATGTTGATGACGACCGGGGTCTCCTCGTTCGCGACGACGGTCACCGGGCTGGTGCAGGGCTTCTTGGGATGGGCGAAGCATGACCAGGGGGGCGGTCATCACATAGGTGCCGGCCTCGACCCTGATGGTGTCGCCCGGGGCTGCTTCGTTGTACGCGAACGGGATTGACGCACAGGGCGTGGCGACTGAACCGCCCCCCGGTGTGTCGGTCCCGTTCGTCGCGACGGAGACAACGGTCGCTGCGGCTGCCGGGGACTTTCCTCCCGGGAGGGAATTCGACGGCTGCGATATTTCGAGTGGTGGGTGCTGGGGCTGTCCTGGTGGGTTCCTTCTGGATAATCACGGCAATGACGGAAATGTGAGCAGCCGGCAGGAGATTCGGCTGCTGGCTTCGGGGATGAGGATGGCTCACGGGAAGCCGGTCGTTGCTCTCGCCTCTGCCGCGTTCGAGCGACACTTCCGCGACCTGCTCGTCGTTCCTGAGGCGAATCGCCGTCCGCGCTTGCTTAGAGTGCACTCCAAGGTTCTAGCGTGGAGGGCATGACGGTGATGGAGAGCACTTCCGTGAAGGTGGACGTCTGCGCCTCGGCCCCGCGGGCGCATCCGCGCCCCGAGGGGCAGGACCGCTACACCATCAGCGAGGTCGTCGCCCTCACCGGGCTCACCGCGCACACCCTGCGCTGGTACGAGCGGATCGGGCTGATGCCGCATGTCGACCGGTCGCACACCGGTCAGCGCCGCTTCACCAACCGTGACCTGGACTGGCTGGCGTTCGTCGGCAAGCTGCGGCTGACCGGGATGCCGGTCGCCGACATGGTCCGGTACGCGGAGCTGCTGCGCGAGGGCGAGCACACCTTCGAGGAACGGCAGGAGCTGCTGGAGGCGACCCGCCGCGACGTGAGGACGCGGATCGCGGAGCTCCAGGACACCCTCGCCGTCCTGGACCACAAGATCGACTTCTATGCGAGCGCCCGACGGGCGCCGGAAAGGCCCTGTGCCTGATGACTGACAACAAGATCGCCACGGTGGAGCTCGGCAACGGCGGCCCGCAGGTCGGTGTGCAGGGGCTCGGCTGCATGGGCATGAGCGAGTTCTACGGGGACACCGACGAGGGAGCGGCGCGCGAGACGCTGGAGACGGCGTTGGCGGCGGGCGTCACGCTCTTCGACACCGCCGATGTGTACGGTCTCGGCGCCAACGAGGAGTTCCTCGCCCCGTTCGTCGGGGCGCACCGGGACGAGATCACCCTCGCCACGAAGTTCGCCATCGAGCGCAAGGACGACGACCCGCACTACCGGGGCGTGCGCAACGACCCCGCGTACATCCGTCAGGCCGTCGAGAACAGCCTGCGGCGGCTGAAGACCGACGTCATCGACCTGTACTACATGCACCGCCGCGACCCGGCCGTCCCGCTGGCCGAGTCCGTCGGCGCGATGGCCGAGCTGGTGCGGCAGGGCAAGGTGAAGCAGCTCGGGCTGAGCGAGGTCACCGGCGCGGAGCTGCGCGAGGCGTACGCCGTGCATCCGATCGCCGCCCTGCAGTCCGAGTGGTCGCTCTTCAGCCGGGACATCGAGCGCAGCGCCGTGCCCGCCGCCGTCGAACTCGGGGTGACCGTCGTGCCGTACTCGCCGCTCGGTCGCGGCTTCCTGACCGGGGCGTTCGCGGACGCGGCCAAGGACCTGTCGAAGGGCGACTTCCGACAGTTCCAGCCGCGCTTCACGGGCGACAACGCGAAGACGAACGCCGCCCTGCTGGAGCCCGTCCACAAGATCGCGGCGGCGCACGGGGCGTCCGCGGCGCAGGTGGCGCTCGCCTGGGTGCAGCAGCGGGCCCAGGTGCACGGCCTGACCGTGGTGCCGATCCCGGGCACCCGCAGGAGCAGCCGGCTGCTGGAGAACGTGGCCGCCACTCGGCTCACGCTGACGGACCAGGAGCTGGCGCTGCTGGAGCCGATCGCGGGACAGGTGGCGGGGGACCGGTACCCGGACATGAGCAGCACGTCCGCCGCGCGCGAGTAGTCGTTTCCGGTTCGGGTGCGGGGCCGGGTCTCCCGGCCCCGCACTCCTACGCCAGCCCCAGCGCGTACACCGCGAATCCCGTCGCCAGCAGGCCCGCCACCGCCCGGCGGGCGTTCGCCGCGCGCGTACCGGTCTGCCACGGCGCCTCGAACCGGCGCGTGTACCGGGCGATCAGCACCAGCAGCCCCGCGAACACCGGCATCCACGCCATCCGGGCCAGGATCCAGCCGACCGTGTCGGGCCCGGTCGTCAGCCCCGGCACCGCACCGGCGAACGACGCCGGGACCGCCGCGGCCAGCATCGCCGTCTGGTGCCAGCACAGGATCGTCATCGCGGACAGGTTGATGACGACGACCGGCGCCCACAGCAGCGGCTTGCGCAGCAGCCGGCCGATCCGGTCCCGCAGCAGGATCGCCGCACCGCTCTGCGCGGCGGCCAGCGCCAGGACGAGCAGCGACGGCGGGTGCGAGTTCGTCCGCGCCTCGCCGGGGACACCGACCATCGACGCCGGGTAGTGGAAGGCGAGCAGCAGCGCGGCGAACAACACCGTCCCACCGATCAGCAACAGCCGGGCGCCCCGCCTGCCGATGCGACCCTCGCCCCAGGAGACGCCGAGCTGGTACGCGAAGAGCCAGCCCGGAAGGATGTTCAGCACGCTCAGCCAGGACGGCATGGCGTCGGCGAACGGCCCGTATCGCAGGAAGTCGACGACGGCGACCGAGCCCAGCAGCGGCACGGCGGCCCAGCCGCCCAGCTTCCGTGCGGCCGTGACGCAGTACGGGGTGAGCGCCGTGACCACCGTGTACACCCCGACGAACCACAACGGCTGGATCACCAGCGTCGACCCGGTCCGCAGGGTGTCTCCGGGCACGCCGAGCGTGCTCAGCACCGGGATCATCGCCGCCCAGACGGCGGTCACCCCGAGCACCGGCCTGCCGAGGCGGGCGACGCGTCCGCGCAGCCAGGCCCCGGCGGTGGACTTCCTGCGGTGGTACGAGAGCACGGAGGCGTACCCGCCGACCAGGAAGAAGATGCCCAGCATCTGGAGCACCCAGCTCGCCGGGGCGAGAGCGCCGAACGTGGAGAGCGGGCTGGCGTTGTGCAGCGCGCCGTCGCCGTCGAGGCGGAAGCCGCCGAGCAGCCAGTGGCCGGTCGGGACGGCGAGCAGGGCGAGGGCGCGCAGGCCGTCGACGGCGCGGTCGCGATGGGCGGGGGTACGGGCGTCGATGCGCTCGGCGAGCGTGCTGAGGCTCATCGGGCTTCCCCCTCCGTGATCGAGGCGAAGGCGCGGAGCGAGTCCGTACCGGGGGCGAAGTAGCCGGTGTGCCCGTGGGCGTCATGGGCCGGCACGTGGCGTGCGCCGAACTCCGGGCCGGTCGGATCGGGGCCGTGGCCCAGGCCCGCCACCTCGACGTTCGGTACGTCGTCGATCCAGTCCGTGGCGTCCTTGGCCGCCCAGACCCGGGCGGTGGTGTGCAGATCCTCGACGTCGTCGGCGCGCATCCCGGGCGAGCCGAGGACGACCAGGTCCGTGGCGCGCAGCCGGGACGCGGCGAGTCCGCACACGACGGAGCCGTAGCTGTGGCAGAACACGGCGGGCGCGGGCACGCCGTCGGCGGCCAGCCCGTCCGTGAACCGGGTCAGCCGGCCGGCGCCCGCCTCGGCGAGCGAGCCCGTCGCGGCATCGATGCCGATGCCGACGGGGGTGGTGTAGCCGGCCCAGGCGACGACCGCGCTGCCGCGTCCGGTCTCCGCGTACAGGGACTTCGCCATGCCCGCCGGAGTGCCGTACACATCGTTCGTACGGTCGAAGGTCCCGGCGTCGATGTCCGAACCCGGCACCACGACCGCCACATGGCGCGCGGTGCTCAAGTCCCCGAAGACCTCGGCGACCTGACCGCGTCCGCGCGGATCGAAGGCGAGGATCCGGCGGTGTCCCGATCCGGTGAGATGGGTGTATCGGGGGTCGCGACTGGCCCGCAGGGAACGGGCGTTGGCCCGGTAGCGCAGGGCGACGGGTACGCCGTCCAGATTCCCGACGACGAGTGGGTGCCGTGCGACCAGGGTCTGTTGCTGTGTCGCCGTCAACCCCCGGAAGAATCGGCTCACTTCGGTGGGGGTGGTCCGCTCCGGGTCCGGCAGCTCGCGCCCCAGCACCCGATCCGCGCGCCAGGCCGCGGTTCCGGGAGGTGGCCCGGTCAGGGCCTGCTGCGCGTTCCCGGACGCCCAGCCGGCCGTCCCCGCCACCACGGTGGTCGCCAGCGCGACCGCGACCAGAGTCCTTGCGTAACGGCGCATCCCGCCCTCCCTCTCCGGCTGACCCGGCTCCCGCGCGCCGATCGGCGCGACGGAGAGGAAGGTAGGAAGGGAGTGGGTGCGCGGACGTCGCACCAGGGGGCCAAATGCGGGGTGCTACCGGGGTAGGGGGTGTACGGGGGGACTGCCGGAGACGTGGGAGGGGGGAGAGCCCCCTACTGCTCGCCCGGTACCACCACTCCCGCCTCGTACGCGAAGATCACCGCCTGCGCGCGGTCCCGCAGATCCAGCTTGGTCAGCACCCGTCCGATGTGGGTCTTCACCGTCTGCTCGGCCAGCACCAGCCGCGCGGCTATCTCCTGGTTGGACAGCCCCCGCGCGATCAGCTCCAGCACCTCCCGCTCGCGCGGAGTCAGCGCGTTCAGCCGCAGCGCCTGCCCGCTCCGGGCCGCCCCGGACGGCCCCTGCCGGGCGAAGTCGGCGATCAGACGCCGGGTCACGGACGGCGCCAGCAGCGCCTCGCCCGCCGCGACCACCCGTACCGCCGAGATCAGATCCGCCGGCGGCGCGTCCTTCAGCAGGAAGCCGGACGCCCCGGCGCGCAGCGCCTCGTACACGTAGTCGTCCACGTCGAACGTGGTGAGCATCAGCACCTTGGGCAGGTGCACCACGCCCGCGGGCGGGTTCAGCAGCTCGCGGGCCGCCGCCAGGCCGTCCATCTCGGGCATCCGGACATCCATCAGGACCACGTCCGGGTGGACCCGCCGGCTGACGTCGATGCCCTGGCGCCCGTCCGGCGCCTCACCGACCACGTCGATGTCGCTCTGTGCCGAGAGCAGTGCCGCGAACCCCGCCCGCACCATGGCCTGGTCGTCGACGATGATCACGCGGATGGTCAAGAGTCCTCCGAGGTCGGGGGCGGAACCGGGGTGAGCGGCAGCCGCGCAGCCACCCGGAAGCCGCCGTCGGGCAGCGGTCCGGTGTCCAGCGTGCCGCCCGTCAACCGTACGCGTTCCCGCATACCGACCAGACCGTGCCCGGTCCCGGTCGTCTCCAGCGGTGAACCGGGCTTCTCCGCCCGATCGTTGACCACCAGCACGGTCAGATGCACGCCGTCGGACGTGACCGAGACCCTGGTCCGCGCACCGGGCGCGTGCCGGACCACGTTCGCCAGGGCCTCCTGCACGATCCGGTACGCCGACAGATCCACCGCCTGCGGTACGTCCGACACATCGGCGGCCAGCGACAGTTCGGCCGGCAGCCCCGCCCGCACCGTCGCCTCCACCAGCTGCTGCAGCCGGTCGAGCCCCGGCTGCGGCGCTCGTTCACCCTCCGTGCCCTCGCTGCGCAGCACTGTCAGCAGCCGCCGCATCTCCGTGAGCGATTCCCGCGCGCTCGCCGCGATCGCGCCGAACTCCTCGACCGCCTCCTCGGGCAGCCCGCTGATCCGGTACGGCGCGGAATCGGCCTGGACCGTGATGACGGACATGTGGTGCGCGACCACGTCGTGCAGCTCACGGGCGATCCTGGTGCGCTCCTCCAGCAGCGTCCGCTGCGCCCGCTCGGCCTCGCTGATGGTCTCCTGCTCGGCCAGCCGGCGCTGGACGTCGCCCCGTTCCCGCAGCGCCGCGCCGATCACCAGGACCACCGCACCGAGGATCACGAGCAGCAGCGCGCTGCCATCGCTGCGCTCCGGCGAGATCAGGTGCAGGACCAGGCTCGCCGAGCTCGTCGCCACCCAGACCGCGATCAGGGTCCGCCGGGTCTCGCGCAGGGCCAGCGCGAGCAGCAGGAAGAGATAGGCGACCAGGGTGGGCGGCGGCCATGGCCAGATGTGGAACGCGCCGACCGGATACCCGCGCAGCGCGGCCGCACCCAGGATGTCGGCGGGAAAGATGATCCACCACGCCTGCAGCGGCCGGTGCGCCAGCATCAGGAGCGGCGCCGCCTGCGCGACGGCCAGAGCTCCCGCCAGCCCTCCGTTCACGCCGTACCCATGGGTCAGGACATTGATCGTGACCGGGACGAAGATCGCGACGAGGGCGAGGACGACGACGTACGGCAGCAGCCGCTGCCACCGCCTCGGCGCGTTCGCCAGGAAGGGCGTCGCGGGATGGGACGGGTGGGACAGCTCGTGGGCGAGCTCGCGCAGATTGCGCCGGGCGGCGCTCAGCAGGCCGTCGACGGGCGGCGGGGGTCTTTGGGGCAGCGGCGGGGGCGTGCGGGGCGGCGTGGACGGCATGGGCGGCGGGGAAGTGGACATGGCCCGATCAGCGTAAGCGCGGCGCGGCCCGGCGGCGTCATACCGGAGTCCCGGTCCACCGCCGCGCTTCTCGTACGGGAGTACTACCGGCGAGCCGGGCCCCGGTCGTCGGGCACCTGGCGTCTACAACTCGGCGAGCAGCTGGGCCTTCTTCGCGCTGAACTCGTCGTCCGTCACCAGCCCCGCCCGGTGCAGTTCCCCGAGGTGCCGGATCCGCTCCGCGATGTCCGCGGGATCGCGCCGCCCCGCGCCCGCCAGGACGGCGGCCTGCGCGGCGGGCGCCGGCTGTTTCCTGCGTACGGACTCCAGTACGGCCGCGGCGAACGGCAGTGACTCGTGCACCGGGCCGTAGCCGAGGCCGAAGATCACCGCGGCAGGATCCTGATCGGCCCGGGTGGGGTGGGGAGCCGTCGGCTGCGCGCTGCGCACCGTGCCCGTGACGACCTCCGCGCCCGCGGTCATGCCGGAGCCGGCGCTCACGGCGAGGCCGCTGCCCGGCCCCGGAGCCGCACCCTCCAGACCTCTCGGAACCAGCCGCAGATAGCCGTCGAAGGCTTCCGGCGAGCGCCACTCGACGCCGCTCAGCTCCGTCACCGCGAACGTCTGGTCACCGGCCTTCCACTTCGCCGTGGAGGCGCCCGTCCAGAACCAGCGGAACGAGATCCGGTCCCCGTCGAAGCCGGCCCGGCCGTCGTACGCCTTGAACTGCATCGGCGCCTCGGGGGCCGCGACCAGGAACCGCTCGGCGGGCTCCGCGGCGTCGGGAGGGAGCAGGGCGCGCAGTTCGTCCGCGTAGTACTCGGCGAGCGTCTCGCGCTCGGCGGGCAGCACCAGCCGGTACGGGTCGCAGCCGTCCTTGAGCTGCCCGGCCGCGGCCTCCAGCAGCGGGTCGGCACCGGGTCTCGGCACCGCGTGCAGGACCACCGTGCCCCGCTTGCCCGGGGTCAGCGTCACCGACGACAGCGCCGCGTGCGGGACGCGGCGTTCACGCAGGCTCTGGAAGAGCTTCGGCGTGCGTATACCCCGTTCGAAGCGGATGAGCACGGAGTCGGTGTCGAACTCCCAGGTGGCATGAATTCCGGCCAGCACATCACCCATGTGCCTCATCGTATGCGGCACTTGCCCGCACGTCCCCCTTCGGCGTAGACCGCAATTTCCGGTCGGCTGCGGCGGCTGAGAGCCCTCAGATCTTCAGGACGGGCTCCTGGCTGCCGGTGATTTGTTCGTGGCAGGCGCTGTCGGAGCTCGCGCAGCTCACCGAGTCGTAGGCCCCCACGCCGATGGCGGCGAAGTTGCTGAGGCTCCCGGTGCCCGGCTCGAAATAGCCGCTGTGCCCGACCGCGTTGCCCGCCGAGACGATGCGCGCGCCGAAGCCCGGGTCGACCGGGTCGGCCCCGTGACCGAGCCCGCCGAGCTCCAGGTTCGGAACGTCCTCGATCCAGTCGCCGTGGTCCCGCGTCGCCCAGACCCTGGCCTGGGTGCGCAGCTGCCCGGCGTTCTCCACGCGCATGCCGGGGCTGCCCGCGACCGCGATGTCGGTGACCCTGGACGGCAGTTCATGCGCGGCGACACCGCACAGCACCGAGCCGTAGCTGTGGCAGAACAGGGAGACCGGCGCGTTGCCGGGCAACGCGCCCACCAGGGCGTTCAGCCGGACCGCCCCGCGCTCGGCGAGATTCCCCAGGGCCGCGTCCACGCCGATCCCGGCGGGCGTGGTGTAGTCGGCCCAGGCGATGACGGCGGTCCGGATGCCGGGGCGCGCTGCGCGCTCCGCCGCGTACAGCGACTTCGCCATGCCGACGGGGGCGGCGTTCACCTTGGGCGCGGACCGCTCCAGCGTCAGCAGGTTGGTGTCGACGCCGGGGACGATCACGGAGATTCGCTGGGCCCGGTCGAGATCGCCGAACACCTCCGCGGCGCGGCCCTTTCCGGACGGGTCGAACGCGAGGATGTGCCGGCCGCGGTCGAGCATGGAGTCGAAGCGGTCCATCCGGCGGAGCGCCTCGGCGCGGCCGTCAGGGGAGAGCCTGGAGTCGTGCATGCGCTGCCGCTCGACCGTCCGTGCCGTCACCAGGGCCCGCTGGTTGGCGTGATAGCGCAGGGTGACCGGGGCACCGTTCAGATTGCCGACGACCAAGGGGTACTTGTCGGCCAGGGCGGTGCGCTGCGCGGCAGTCAGCGAGGTGAAGAACTGTGCCAGGCGGTACGGCGGCGCGTCGACGTCGGGCAGCGCGTGCCCGGCCACGTGGCCCCGCGCCCAGGCGGCGAGTGCGAGGGTGCGTGGCTCGTCGGTGCGCTGGTGACGCACGGCGGTCCAGCCCGTGGTCGCCAGCATCACGAACACGACCGCGACGGCGAGCAGCGCGCGCCATGCGGTGAGCGTGGGAGAGGAGTCGAAGGAAGTCACTCAGGCCCACATTAGGAGACGCGCGGCGGCAGCCGTGAAGAGGGTGACGCACATCACCCGGCTGTCGGGAATTCAAGGCCGGTTGTTTCACGCTGTGTTGGTGCGGCACGCACACTCAGGCGCGTGGAGCGCCCTCGGAGCGTCGTATGTGGCCGCCGGGGCACGGCTGTTGTGAAGTCGGTCATGTCATGACACTGAGGCGTACAGCACATCGGACGGAGCTTCCATGGCGTCACCCGAGCCCGGCGTCGGCTCCTGCCCGCCAGCTCCCGGCCAGCGCCGGGACGAGTTGGTCCAGGTACACCTCGGTCAGCGCGCGCAGCGAGTCCACGCTGGCGTCGTGCCCCTGCCCCCAGAGCTGTCCGGTCACCCGCATCACCCCGCTGAACGCGGCCACGGCGACCCTCGGCCGGGGGTCCGTCTCCACGTCGAGCCCCTCGCGTTCGGCGATCAGCAGGGCGACCCGGTTCTCCAGATCGATGCAGCGCCGCAGATGGGCGGCGAGCAGCGACGGCGTCGACTCGATCATCCGGTACGTACGCATGTGAAGTTCGACCGTGACGATCGCCTCGATCGCCTCACTGATGCTGTTCCAGGCGCAGAGGACCGCGCGGCGCATCGCCTCGAACGGGGCCTCCGCCGCGGGGCGCCTGCGCAGCTCCGAGAGGAAGTGCGACTCCATCATCTCCTGGAGGGCGAAGGCGACCGCCTCCTTGCCGGCGAAGTAGCGGAAGAAGGTGCGCTGGGAGACGCCGACCGCGTCGACGATCTGGTCGACGGTGGTCTCCTCGTACCCCTGGGTGATGAAAAGATCGACGGCGGCGTGCAGCAGGGCGTCCCGGGTGCGTCGCTTCTTCCGTTCACGCAGTCCGGTCGGTCGTCCGCACTGTCCGGTCGGATGCGCGGCCCGCTGCCCATCGGTCACTGAAGTGGTCCTCTTTCTCCGCTTTTCCCAGCTCAGCGTATCTGTGAGCAATATGACAGTTACTGACTTGTGAAATGGTTTGTCAACTGTCAGAGACTGACACTAATCTCCCGCACATGACTAGTCAGACCACCGTGGAAAAGGCGTCGCGGGAGCCGCAGAACAGCGCCGTGCCCGCACCTGCCAAGGGGCTGCGCGGCCACCCCTGGCTGACGCTCTTCTCCGTGGCCATCGGCGTGATGATGGTCGCGCTCGACGGCACGATCGTCGCGATCGCCAACCCCGCCATCCAGAAGGACCTGGGAGCATCGCTCGCCGACGTCCAGTGGATCACCAACGGCTACATGCTCGCCCTCGCGGTCTCCCTGATCACCGCGGGCAAGCTCGGTGACCGGTTCGGCCACCGCCAGACCTTCCTCATAGGCGTCGTGGGCTTCGCCGCGGCATCGGGAGCCATCGGCCTCTCCCACAGCGTCGCGCTGGTGATCGTGTTCCGGGTGCTCCAGGGCCTCTTCGGCGCCCTGCTGATGCCCGCCGCGCTCGGCCTGCTGCGCGCCACCTTCCCGGCCGAGAAGCTGAACATGGCGATCGGCATCTGGGGCATGGTGATCGGTGCCTCGACCGCGGGCGGACCGATCCTCGGCGGGGTGCTCGTCGAGCACGTCAGCTGGCAGTCCGTCTTCTTCATCAATGTGCCGGTCGGTGTGATCGCGCTCCTGCTGGGCCTGGTGATCCTCAAGGACCACCGCGCCGAGAACGCGCCGCGCTCGTTCGACATCGGCGGCATCGTGCTGTTGTCGCAGGCGATGTTCTGCCTGATCTGGGCCCTCATCAAGGGCTCGGAGTGGGGCTGGGGCGACTACAAGACGCTCGGCTTCCTGGGCGCCGCCGTGGCCCTGTTCGTGGTCTTCGCGTTCTCCCAGAAGAACGTCAGGGAGCCGCTGATCCCGCTGGCGATGTTCCGGTCCGTGCCGCTGTCCGCGGGCGCGGTCCTGATGGTGCTGATGGCCTTCGCCTTCATGGGCGGGCTGTTCTTCGTCACTTTCTACCTCCAGAACGTGCACGGTCTGAGCCCCGTCGACAGCGGTCTGCACCTGCTGCCGCTGACCGGGATGATGATCGTCGCCTCGCCGCTCGCCGGCGCCATGATCACCAGGTTCGGCCCGCGGGTCCCGCTGGTCGGCGGCATGGTGTGCACGGCGGTCGCCATGTTCGGCATGTCCCAGCTGGACACCGGCACAGGCACCCTGACCATGTCGATCTGGTTCGGTCTGCTCGGTCTCGGCCTCGCCCCGGTGATGGTCGGCGCCACCGAGGTCATCGTCGGCAACGCTCCGATGGAGCTCTCCGGCGTCGCGGGCGGTCTGCAGCAGGCCGCCATGCAGGTCGGCGGCAGCCTCGGTACGGCGGTGCTGGGCGCGGTCATGGCCTCGCAGGTCAGCTCGAAGCTGCCCGACAACTGGAAGGCCGCGGAGCTTCCGCCGCTCAGCCCGCAGCAGATGGACCAGGCGTCCTCGGCCGTCGAGGTCGGCATCCCGCCGGTGGGCGGGAACGTACCGCCGGAGGTCGCGGGGAAGATCGCGGGCGTCGCCCATGACACGTTCGTGTCAGGCATGAGCACGGCGTTCATGGTCGCGGGCATCGTCGCGGTGGTCGCCGCGCTGGTCGCCACGCTCACCAAGCGCGGTGCGAATGCCGGGGCGGGCGCGGGCGCCGGTCACATCTGATCGCCCGTCACGACGCCGCACGGCGTCAACACAGCGCGTACGACAGCCCCGCCGGACCGTTCCGGCGGGGCTGTCGCCTATCCGGGTGGTGTGGTCCGCGGCCCCTTCCCCGGACGCTGCCCCGCAGGTCAGGGTGCGTGCAACTGATTCGCACCACCACGGGGGTCGATTTTCATGCGCATGACCGTCCTTGCCGCCGCCCTGGCCGCAACCGCCCTGATCCCGCAGACCGCGGCCCACTCGGCGATCCCGCGGGCCACCGCCCACTCCGCGATCCCGCGGGCCGTGACCCACTCGGCGCCCGCCCGGCCCGGTGCCTGCGGAAGCGGGCAGCTCTGCCTCTGGGTGAAGCCGGACTTCACCGGAGCCCGGCAGACCCATGAGCTGTCCACGATCGACATCGACAGCTGCGTCCCGCTGCCGAAGGGCGGCAGCGCCCAGGCGCTCGCCAACCGCACCGGCCGGCCGGTCACCACGTACCAGTCGGCGGAGTGCGCCGAGACCGGTGAGTTCGAGACCTACCCGGGCGGTGGCACCTGGGTGCCCCAGTCCCCTTACCAGATCAGGGCCTTCAAGGTCTGGGAGAACTGACGCCGGACACGCCGAAGGGCGGCGGAACCACTGGTTCCGCCGCCCTTCGGCCGTGATCCGCCGTGCCTACGCCTCGCCGCCGGCCGCGCCCGGGTCGGCCGCGGTCACATCCAGCAGCTCGTACCGGTCGATCGCCTGCTTCAGCAGCGAACGGTCGATCCGGTTCTCCTTCGCGAGCTCGGTGAGCACCGCGAGGACGATCGACTGCGCGTCGATGTGGAAGAACCGGCGGGCCGCGCCACGGGTGTCGGCGAAGCCGAAACCGTCCGCACCCAGCGACTGGTACGCACCGGGCACCCAGCGTGCGATCTGGTCCGGCACGGAACGCATCCAGTCCGAGACCGCCACGAACGGTCCCTCCGAGCCGGAGAGCTTCTGCGTGACGTACGGGACGCGCTGCTCCTCCTCCGGGTGCAGCAGGTTGTACCGCTCCACGTCCACGGCCTCGCGGCGCAGCTCGTTCCAGGAGGTCGCCGACCAGACGTCCGCCCGGACGTTCCACTCGTCGGCGAGGATCCGCTGCGCCTCGACCGCCCACGGGACGGCCACACCGGACGCCATGATCTGGGCCGGGATCTCGCCCCGCTCGGCGGCCTTGTAGCGGTACACGCCCTTGAGGATGCCTTCGACATCCACGTTCTCGGGCTCGGCCGGGTGCTGGATCGGCTCGTTGTAGACGGTGAGGTAGTAGAAGACGTCCTCGTTCTCCTCGGGGGTCCCGCCGTACATCCGACGCAGACCGTCCTTGACGATGTGCGCGATCTCATAGCTGAACGCCGGGTCGTACGCGACGCAGCCCGGGTTGGTCGAGGCGAGCAGCTGCGAGTGGCCGTCCGCGTGCTGGAGACCCTCACCGGTCAGCGTCGTACGACCGGCGGTCGCACCCAGCACGAAGCCGCGCGCGAGCTGGTCGGCCATCTGCCAGAACTGGTCCCCGGTGCGCTGGAAACCGAACATCGAGTAGAAGACGTACACCGGGATCAGCGGCTCGCCGTGCGTGGCGTACGCGGAACCGGCGGCGATCAGCGAGGCCGTGCAGCCGGCCTCGGAGATGCCGTCATGCAGCATCTGACCGGTCGGCGACTCCTTGTACGCGAGCAGCAGATCGCGGTCGACCGCTTCGTACTGCTGGCCGAGCGGGTTGTAGATCTTCGCGCTCGGGAAGAACGCGTCCATGCCGAAGGTGCGGTACTCGTCGGGCGCGATCAGCACGAAGCGCTTGCCGATCTCCTTGTCCCGCATGAGGTCCTTCAGGATGCGGACGAACGCCATGGTGGTGGCGATCGACTGCTGGCCCGACCCCTTCTTCGCGGTCGCGTAGGTCTTGTCCTCGGGGAGAACCAGCGGCTTCGCGCGCACCACACGGGTCGGGACGTAACCGCCCAGGCCCTTGCGGCGGTCGTGCATGTACTGGATCTCCTCCGAGTCACGACCCGGGTGGTAGTAGGGCGGGTAGCCCTCGTCCAGCTGCTTGTCCGTGATCGGGATGTGCAGCCGGTCGCGGAACCGCTTGAGGTCCTCGACCGTGAGCTTCTTCATCTGGTGGGTCGCGTTGCGGCCCTCGAAGTTCGGCCCCAGCGTCCAGCCCTTGACGGTCTGCGCCAGGATCACCGTCGGCTGGCCCTTGTGGGCCTTGGCCGCCGCGTAGGCCGCGTAGACCTTCCTGTGGTCGTGACCGCCGCGGCCCAGGTGCAGGATCTGGTCGTCGGTCATGTCCTTGACCATGTCGCGCAGCCGCGGGTCGTCCCCGAAGAAGTGCTCACGGATGTACGCGCCGGACTCGGTGGCGTACGTCTGGAACTGCCCGTCCGGCGTGGTGTTCAGCTTGTTGACCAGGATGCCCGTGCGGTCCTGCGCGAGCAGCGGGTCCCAGGAGCGGTCCCAGACCAGCTTGATGACGTTCCATCCGGCACCCCGGAACTGCGACTCCAGCTCCTGGATGATCTTGCCGTTGCCGCGCACCGGGCCGTCGAGGCGCTGCAGGTTGCAGTTGACCACGAAGGTCAGGTTGTCCAGGCCCTCACGGGCGGCGATGGAGAGCTGGCCGAGCGACTCGGGCTCGTCCATCTCGCCGTCGCCCAGGTAGGCCCAGACATGGGACGCGGAGGTGTCGGCGATGCCACGCGCCTCCATGTAGCGGTTCATCCGGGCCTGATAGATCGCGCCGAGCGGGCCGAGGCCCATCGAGACCGTCGGAAACTCCCAGAAGTCCGGCATCAGCCGCGGGTGCGGGTAGCTGGACAGACCGTTCGGCGCCTTCGACTTCTCCTGGCGGAAGGCGTCGAGCTGCGCCTCGCTCAGCCGGTCGAGCAGGAAGGCGCGGGCGTAGATGCCCGGGGACGCGTGCCCCTGGAAGAAGATCTGGTCGCCTCCCAGGCCGTCGTCCTTGCCCCGGAAGAAGTGGTTGAAGCCCACGTCGTACAGCGAGGCCGAGGAGGCGAAGGTGGCGATGTGACCGCCGACACCGATCCCCGGACGCTGGGCGCGCGACACCATCACGGCCGCGTTCCAGCGGGTCGCGTTGAGGACCTTGCGCTCGATCTCCTCGTCGCCGGGGAAGAACGGCTCGTCCTTCGTGGCGATCGTGTTCACGTAGTCCGTGCTGCGCATCTCCGGCACGGCGACGCGCTTCTCGCGCGCACGCTCGATCAGCCGGAGCATCAGGTAACGGGCCCGCTCACGGCCTCGCTCGTCGACCGCGGCGTCGAGCGAGTCGAGCCATTCCTGGGTCTCTTCGGGATCGAAGTCCGGGACCTGGCTCGGCAGGCCGCCAATGATGATCGGGTTGCGATCGGATCCGGAAGCCACGCTGTTCCTTCGCTGTTCGGTGCTGCTCTACAGGGCCTGGCCACGGGAGACATGCCCCCGAGGTGTATGCATGTACGCCATCACCATCGTGTACCGCGAGGGCGTAAACGTCATCTCTACCGAGAGGTAACCGCCGTGTTGCGAGACATCACGTCCGGAGCGCGGGGATGGGCTGGTCCAAACCGCAACCATACGCCCAACCCGTCCAAGCGTTCCCAAAGGATGTTCGACTCCGAATGGCGGACCGAAACGGCATAAGCTGTGAACGGACGTAAAGGGTGTGGACGGTGGCGCGGCCCCCGCAGGGGACCTGCCGACAGTGCGGCGACGTGGCAGGGAACGTCACCGTTTAGGCGGTCTCGGACGCTGGGTACTTGCGCGATCCGCCGCTCCCGTGTGGACTACGGCCAACGCCCCGCGCACGCGCGTGGCTGAAGCATTTTCCGAAACATGATCAGGAGGCAACCCGTGAGCGCGACCGCGGACCACGCGGAGGAGCGGACCAACCCGGCAGCACGCCTGGGGTTCGAGCCCGGACAGGTGGTCCAGGAGATCGGCTACGACGACGACGTCGAGCAGGAGCTCCGTGAGGGCATTGAGGCCATTATCGGCCAGGAACTCGTCGACGAGGAGTACGACGACGTCGCAGACGTCGTCCTGCTGTGGTTCCGCGACGAGGACGGCGACCTTACGGACGCGCTGGTGGATGCCATTGGTCTGATCGAGGACGGCGGCGCGGTCTGGCTGATGACGCCGAAGACCGGCCGTGACGGATACGTCGAACCGAGCGACATCAACGAGTCTGCGCAGACCGCCGGTCTCTCCCAGACCAAGAGCATCAATGCGGGCAAGGACTGGACGGGCAGCCGTCTGGTCACACCGAAGGCGGCCCGAGCCAAGCGCTGAACGGCATTCGCCACGCATCCGCCCCGAAGGCCCCCGACGGCATGAGCACGCGCCGCCGGGGGCCTTCCGTGTGAGCGGAGTCCTGCCGGGGCCCGCCCGTACACGCCCCGTAGGCCCGTGCGGGGCCAGGTCCTGCGTCCGTGCGGGCCGGCGGGGTGCAGGATGCCCCCGTGCGGGTGCTGCGTGGCCCGCTGCGGGCCCTGCGTAGGGTGGGAGCCACCCGGACAGCCCAGCCCGGTGAACGTAGCGAAGGGACGCGTCTCATGGCGATCGAGGTCGGCACCAAGGCCCCGGACTTCGAGCTGAAGGACAACCACGGCCGGACCGTGAAGCTCTCCGACTTCCGCGGCAAGAAGAACGTCGTGCTGCTGTTCTACCCGTTCGCCTTCACCGGCGTGTGCACGGGTGAGCTCTGCGCGCTGCGGGACGAGCTGCCGAAGTTCGAGAACGACGACACGCAGCTGCTCGCCGTCTCCAACGACTCCATCCACACCCTGCGTGTCTTCGCCGAGCAGGAAGGCCTCGAGTACCCGCTGGTCTCGGACTTCTGGCCGCACGGCGAGACCTCGCGGGCGTACGGCGTCTTCGACGAGGAGAAGGGCTGCGCGGTGCGCGGCACCTTCATCATCGACAAGGAGGGCGTGGTGCGCTGGACCGTCGTCAACGGCCTGCCCGACGCGCGGGACCTCAACGACTACGTCAAGGCGCTCGACGCGCTCTGACCGCGAGCGGCGGATCTGAGGGCGTCCTGAACAAAAGCCTGCTTTGGCCGGGAACCGGTCACTAGGATCCAGTCGTTGATCGGATGCCAACGCAACGTGGAGGCGCCGGCGCCCGCCGGCCCCCAAGGAAACCAATGGGAGGACTCGTGGGAGTCAGCCTCAGCAAGGGCGGCAACGTCTCGCTGACCAAGGCCGCGCCCAACCTGACCGCGGTCACCGTCGGTCTGGGCTGGGATGCCCGCACCACCACCGGTGGTGACTTCGACCTCGACGCCAGCGCCCTGCTGACGAACGCGGAGGGCAAGGTGGGCAGCGACGGCAACTTCGTCTTCTTCAACAACCTCAAGAGCCCCGACGGCTCCGTCGAGCACACCGGTGACAACCTCACCGGTGAGGGCGAGGGCGACGACGAGGTCATCAAGGTGAACCTGTCCGGCGTTCCTGCCGATGTCGACAAGATCGTCTTCCCGGTCTCGATCTACGAGGCCGAGACCCGCCAGCAGAGCTTCGGCCAGGTGCGCAACGCGTACATCCGCGTCGTCAACCAGGCCGACAACAGCGAGCTGGCGCGCTACGACCTGAGCGAGGACGCCTCGACGGAGACCGCCATGGTCTTCGGCGAGCTGTACCGCAACGGGGCGGAGTGGAAGTTCCGCGCCATCGGCCAGGGGTACGCCTCGGGGCTGCGCGGCATCGCGCAGGACTTCGGCGTCAACGTCTGAGAAGGCGCGACCGGGCCGAGCCGTCGAGGAGCGGCCCGGGTCACGCAGGCCTGCATTCCGTCCGGCGCCGCACCCCGTGCGGCGCCGGACGCGCTCGACAGCCGGCTCACCGGCTCACCGGCTCAACAGACGGTTCATCGACTCGGGGAGGACACACCATGGGCGTCACACTCGCCAAGGGAGGCAACGTCTCCCTCTCCAAGGCCGCACCCAACCTCACCCAGGTGCTGGTCGGGCTCGGCTGGGACGCACGATCCACCACGGGCGCCGACTTCGACCTCGACGCCAGCGCGCTGCTGTGCCAGTCGGGCCGTGTGCTCGGCGACGAATGGTTCGTGTTCTACAACAACCTCACGAGCCCCGACGGCTCCGTGGAGCACACCGGCGACAACCTCACGGGCGAGGGCGAGGGCGACGACGAGTCGGTCATCGTGAACCTCACGCAGGTGCCCGCGCACTGCGACAAGATCATTTTTCCGGTCTCGATCCATGACGCGGACAACCGGGGGCAGACCTTCGGCCAGGTCGGCAATGCGTTCATCCGTGTGGTGAACCAGGCGGACGGTCAGGAACTCGCGCGCTACGACCTCACCGAGGACGCGTCGACGGAAACCGCGATGATCTTCGGCGAGCTCTATCGGTACAACGGTGAGTGGAAGTTCCGTGCAGTGGGACAGGGGTACGCGTCGGGACTGCGCGGTATCGCTCTAGACTTTGGGGTCAACGTTTCGTAAAGCCGCGCCCGGCGCGGGGGAGCCCCGCACACACCTGGGGGAGACCCGTACATACACGATGGGGTAGCCAGTGCTTCTGAAAACCTTCGGCTGGTCGTTCGCGGTTACCGCGCTCGGCCTGGTCGCAGCGGTGTTCTACGGAGGGTGGCAGGCTCTCGGCGTAGTCGCGATCCTTTCCGTCCTCGAGATCTCGCTGTCCTTCGACAACGCGGTGGTCAACGCCGGAATCCTGAAGAAGATGAATGCCTTCTGGCAGAAGATCTTCCTCACGGTCGGCGTGCTCATCGCGGTCTTCGGCATGCGGCTGGTGTTCCCCGTCGTGATCGTGGCGATCACCGCCAAGATGGGCCCGATCGAAGCAGTCGATCTTTCGTTCACCCAGCCCGACCGCTACCAGGAACTCGTCACGGACGCTCACCCGGCGATTGCCGCCTTCGGTGGCATGTTCCTTCTGATGATCTTCCTCGACTTCATTTTCGAGGACCGTGACATCCAGTGGCTGCGCTGGATCGAGCGCCCGCTCGCCAAGCTGGGCAAGGTCGACATGCTGTCGGTCTGCATCGCGCTGATCGTGCTGCTGGTCTCGGCCCTGACCTTCGCGACGAACGCGCACCAGCACGGCGGCGGCCACGCGGACAAGGCGGAGACCGTCCTGCTCGCCGGAGTCGCGGGTCTGATCACGTACCTCATCGTCGGCGGTCTCTCGGGCTTCTTCGAGAACAGGCTGGAGGAAGAGGAGGAGCGGGAGGCCGAGGCCGAGGAGGAGGCCAGGAAGAGCGGCAAGAAGATCTCCGCGATCGCGCTTTCCGGCAAGGCCGCGTTCTTCATGTTCCTCTACCTGGAAGTGCTCGACGCCTCCTTCTCGTTCGACGGTGTCATCGGCGCCTTCGCCATCAGCAACGAGATCGTGCTGATGGCCCTCGGCCTCGGTATCGGTGCCATGTACGTCCGTTCGCTGACGGTCTACCTGGTCCGTCAAGGCACGCTCGACGACTACGTCTACCTGGAGCACGGCGCCCACTACGCCATCGGCGCGCTGGCCGTCATTCTGCTCGTCACCATCCAGTACCAGATCAACGAGATCATCACCGGGCTTGTCGGCGTCGTGCTGATCGCCTGGTCCTTCTGGTCCTCGGTCCGGCGCAACAAGGCGCTGGAGGCCGCGGGCGACGACACGGATTCCAGGGAAGAGGTTCCGTCCGGGGTGTGACCCGGCAGTAATGACCGTCCGGGGTGTGACCCGGGGGGAATTGAGGAACGCTCTCAGCGGGGCGGTCCGTACGGCGACGGTTCTCCGGCAACACCGGGACCCGGCCCGGCGGCCGCCCCGCAGTGATGTGGGTGACCTGTGCGACGCATGGGGCGTCCACCGGGCCGGGGAACTTTTTCTACCGATACGTGTGGGGGTTGGGGATGGCGTTCTGGGACAGCTTGTGGCCACGACGCGAGGCACAGTTCGAGTCGGGCAACGCGTCGACCAACTCCATCGTGCTCTCCAGGCGGCACGCCACGGTCTCGCTCACCAAGCAGGGCGCGCTGACCGGCAATCTGCGGGTCAACCTCTCCTGGCGGATGCGTACGTCGGACATCGAGGGCAGGTCGCGGCAGAGCGGCCGGCTGCTGCGGCCCATGCAGCTCTTCAAGCCCGACGTGGTCCAGGCGCACACCCAGGGCGTGGTCAACGTCGACCTGGACCTGGGCTGCATGTACGAGCTGAAGGACGGCACCAAGGGCGTGGTCCAGCCGCTGGGCAACCTCATCGGCGACCTCAACGCACCGCCGTACATCCGGCTCAGCGGGGACGACCGCTTCGGGGCGCCGTCGGGCGAGACCGTCTACGTCAATCTCGACCAGCGCGACCAGATCAAACGGCTGCTGTTCTTCGTCTACATCTACGACCAGACGCCTGCCTTCGACCGTACGCACGCCAAGGTGACGCTCTACCCGGGCAACGGCCCGCGGATCGAGATCGAACTCGACGAGCACGCCCCGGAGGCCCGCTCCTGCGCCGTGTTCACGGTGGAGAACGTCAAGGACGAGCTGATCGTGCGGCGCGAGGTGAAGTTCGTGTACGGATTCCAGTCGGAGCTGGACCGGCTGTACGGCTGGGGCATGCAGTGGGGACGCGGCTACAAGTCCCGGGCCTGAGCGGCGCTCCTGCCCGTCGGCGGCGGAGCGGCGCTCCTGCCCTCAGCGGTGGCTGGGCCGTGATCACGGGTGGCTCGGGCGGCCGATGGCCGCCCCTCGGCCGTCGCGAGGCGCCCCCTCGGCTGCCGCGGGACCGCCTCAGGACCGTATGAACTGCGGCCCCTGCGGTGGCAGCACGAAATTCGGGTCGGGGGCGTGCGCGGCGGCCGCGGCCGGCTGTGGATAGCCGTAGGCGGGCTGAGCGGTGGCCGGCTGCGGATACCCGTACGCGGGCTGGGGAACGTGCTGGGGAGCCGGCTGGGCCGCCGCGGGCTGCGGGTATCCGTAGGCCGGCGGCTGCTGGTGCTGGACCGTGACCTGGGAGTCGTTGCCCGGGGCCGCTGCGGGCGGGAACGGGGGCGCGGGCGGGGGAAACGCGGGCGGCGCGGCCGACGGGGGTGCCGCCACGGGAGAGGGAGGTGTCATGGACGAGGGAGACGGACCAGGCTCCGCCGTGGCCTCCGACTCGTCCACCGAGATGCCGAAGGCGGTCGCCAGACCCACCAGACCGGTCGGATAGCCCTGTGCCACGGCCCGGAATTTCCAGCCATCGCCGCGCCGGTAGAGCTCGCCGCAGATGATCGCCGTCTCCTCGCCGGTCTCCGGCCGCACATCGAAGACGGCGAGCGGATCTCCGCCCGCCGACGCCGCGTCGTACAGCAGGATGCGCAGATCGTGCACCTGAGCGAATGCGGCTCCGTCGGAGGACGCGGCGACGACCACCTGCTCGACCGAGGCGTCGAGCGCGTTGAGGTCCGCCTCGATGCTGTCCGTGAGCCCTTCGGGAACGCTGCGCTTCGGCAGCCGTCGTACCAGGCCGGAGGGGTGACGGGGCTGGTTGTAGAAGACGAAGTCCTCGTCCGAGCGCACGCGGCCACCGGCTCCGAGCAACAGGGCCGAGGCGTCCACATCCGGAACCCCGGCCCCCGGGGTCCAGCGCAGCACGGCCCGTACGGCCAAGGCGTTCAGAGGGACGTTCGAGCCTTTCACCATCGCGTGCGTCATGCCCGTCATCCTGCCTGCTGGCTACCCGCGTGGACAACGTGGGGGGCGTACCGGGTGTCTCGGCGGTGCGTCGGAACCACGTCGTCCGCAGTACGTCGACCCGTCGGGAAATGGACGAGTTACCCGGAGTTCATGCCTGCGGGGAACTGTTGACACCCGTCCGTACGTACTATTACCGGCCATACGTCGTCCGGCCGGTCAGCCAGTTCGGGGGAATCACATGCGTCATTTCGGGCATATTGCGCCCGCTGCGAGAGAGGGTCTGTTCTTCCAGGAGCCGTGCGAATTCGGCGCGGACTCACCGGCCCGCGTGCTTTCGGCCGCCCTGGGAGCGACCCTGTACAGCCCTGCCACCAGGCCGAGGCTTGCTGACGACGTCATCAAGCAGGTCGGGCGCGGTGTCGTCTCGATGGTGCTGTGCCTGGAGGATTCGATCGACGACTCCGAGGTCGTCGGTGCCGAGGAGAACCTGGTCAGACAGTTCGCCGACCTCGACGCGCGCGGTGTCGATGTGCCCCTGCTCTTCATCCGGGTCCGGGAGCCGGGCCAGATAGCGGACCTGGTGGGCCGGCTCGGTCGCACCGTCCGGTTGTTGTCTGGTTTTGTACTTCCGAAGTTCACCGAAGATTGCGGCGTGCCGTACCTGGAGGCACTCACCAACGCCGAGAAGGTGTGCGGGCAGCGCCTGTTCGCGATGCCCGTTCTCGAATCGCCCGAGCTGCTGCATCTGGAGACCCGTGGCGAAGCACTCCGGGGAATAGCCCGCACCGTCGACAAGTACCGCGAGCGGGTCCTCGCGCTGCGGCTCGGCGTCACCGACTTCTGCTCGGCGTACGGGCTCCGCAGGGCGCCCGACATGACGGCCTACGACGTACAGATCGTCGCCGCCGTCATCGGCGACGTGGTCAACGTCCTGGGCCGGGCGGACGGCACCGGCTTCACGATCACCGGGCCGGTGTGGGAGTACTTCCGGCTCCAGGAGCGCATGTTCAAACCGCAGCTGCGCCGCAGTCCCTTCCTGGAGGGGCGGGCCGAGGAACTGCGCACGGCACTGATCGAGCACGACCTCGACGGCCTGCTGCGCGAGATCGAGCTCGACCGGGCCAACGGCCTGCTCGGCAAGACCTGCATCCATCCGTCGCACGTCGCGCCGGTGCATGCGCTGTCCGTGGTCAGTCATGAAGAGTTCAGTGACGCACAGGACATCCTGCGGCCGGAGCGTGACGGCGGTGGCGTGATGCGGTCGGCGTACACGAACAAGATGAACGAGGTGAAGCCGCACCGCGCCTGGGCCGAGCGGACCCTGCAGCGGGCCGAGGTCTTCGGCGTGTCGAGGGAGGACGTCGGCTTCGTGGATCTGCTGGCCGCAGGCCTCGCGGAATGAGCGCGGCGCGGGGAGTGAACGGGTTTCAAGGGGCGCGAGGGCCCCGCCGGGTGGGTCGGCTCCATGGGGTGAGCGGGCTCCGCGGAACGGGTGTGTCTCGATGAGCGAGCGCGCAGCAGGGAAAGAGGCGGCGAACGTGGTGTGGTCGGGCAGCTGGGTGGCGGAGCGACTGGGCGTCGAGCTCGTCGGCGACGGGAGCCCAGACGGCGACAAGGAGCTGAGGGACCTGCTGGGCCTCGCCCTGCGCCGCAACCCCAAGCGGGCCCATCTGCTCGTGTCGAACGTGCTCGGCAAGCACGTGCCGCAGAAGCCCTCCGTGGTGTACGCCGCCGGCTTCGAGCTCGGCCGACGGGTGCGCGAACTCCTCGGTGACGCCGCGGCGCGGCGGGCGGTCGTGCTCGGTTATGCGGAGACGGCCACCGGTCTCGGGCACGCGGTCGCCGACGGGCTCGGGGTGGCGCCGTACCTCCACTCGACGCGCCGCCCCGTCGAGGGCGTGGAGCGGGCGGGAGGCTTCGAGGAGTCGCACTCGCACGCCACCTCCCATCTCCTGCTCCCGGAGAACCCGGCCCTGCTGGCGGGCGATCGCGACCCGAGGGACGCAGAGGCAGACGCAGGCGCGGAGGTGCGCGCGGGTGCGGACACGGGCGCGGGTCCGGGCGCCGGCGTCGGTGCGCCGCTGGTGCTGGTGGACGACGAGTTCTCCACGGGCAACACCGTGCTCAACACCATCCGCGCGCTGCACGAGCGGTACCCGCGGAGCCGGTACGTCGTCGTCGCCCTGGTGGACATGCGGTCGCCGGCCGACCACGGGCGGCTGACCGAGTTCGCCGCGGAGATCGGCGCACGCGTCGACCTGGTGACGAGGAGCTCGGGCACCGTCACCCTTCCCGAGGGCGTTCTGGAGAAGGGGCAGACGCTGGTGGCCGCGCGGGAGGAGGCACGCTCCGCGCAGCCGGGAGCGGCCGGTCCACCGAGCCCCGAGGAGGCGGCCTCCGAAGCGACGGCCTCCGCAAGGTCGCGGACAACCGGTTCCGTTGCTCCTTCGGCAGCCGGTTCCGCCGCCCCGGAGGCGGGCGTCGAACCCGGGCGCGGGTTCTGTACCCGGGTGGACCTCCAGTGGCCCGCCGGCGTGCCCGACGGTGGACGGCACGGCTTCACCCCCGCCCACCGGGCCGCCCTGGAGCCGGTGCTTCCGGCCATGGCCGCCCGTATCGCCGCAGCGCTGGGCGACGCCCGACGCGTGCTCGTCCTCGGCTTCGAGGAGCTGATGTACGCCCCTCTCCGCCTGGGCACGGCCCTGGAGGACCACACCGATGCCGAGGTGCGGTACTCCACCACCACACGTTCCCCCGTCCTCGCGGTGGACGACCCCGGCTATGCGATACGTACCCGGCTGGTCTTCCCGGCCCATGACAACCCGGCCGACGGACCCGGTGACCGGTACGCGTACAACGTCGCGGGCGCCGGTTTCGACGCCGTCGTCGTGGCCGTCGACTCCACCGCCGACACCCCCGAACTCCACTCTCCCGGCGGCCTGTTGGCGCAGCTCGGCGCACACGTCGACCGCGTGCTGCTCGTCGTCGTCCCCTCGTACGTCCCGTCGTACGCCGCCTCACGCACCGCGTCGGGCCTCCCCGCGTACGCCTCCGAACGGCAGGAACCCCCCATGCTGCCCGAGCCCCTCCGCGGCCCCGCCTTCTCCTCCTACGCACCGGACGACGTCGGCTGGCTGCTCCAGGACCTCTCGGACGTCGAACTGGAGGCGCCCACCGAGGAGCGCGAGGAGGCGATACAGAGCGGTGGCGCGCACTACGCCGAGTCGCTGCCCGTCGAGTACCAGCCGTCCGCCCAGTACCAGGGCCTGTTCAAGGCGGCGCTGGAGCTGTCGGCCGCCCGCGTCGCCCGCGCCGTCGGCACCGTCACCGAGACGGTTCTCGCCGAGCGGACCCCCCGCCCCGTCCTGGTCTCCCTCGCCAGGGCCGGCACCCCCGTCGGCGTGCTCATGCGCCGCTGGGCCCGGCACCGGCACGGACTCGACCTGCCGCACTACGCCGTCTCCATCGTGCGGGGCCGCGGCATCGACGCCAACGCCCTGCGCTGGCTGGCCGCCCACCACGATCCGGCGGATGTCGTCTTCGTCGACGGCTGGACCGGCAAGGGGGCGATCACGCGTGAACTGTCCGCCGCGCTCGCCGAGTTCGACGGATTCAACCCCGAGATCGCGGTCCTGGCCGACCCGGGCGGCTGCGTCCGCACCTACGGCACCCGCGAGGACTTCCTCATCCCGTCCGCCTGCCTCAACTCCACCGTTTCCGGGCTGATTTCGCGGACCGTCCTCCGTTCCGACCTGGTCGGACCCGACGACTTCCACGGCGCGAAGTTCTACCGGGAGCTTGCGGACAGCGATGTGTCCGGCCATTTCCTGGACACCGTCGCCGCCCACTTCGACGAGGTCGTCGACGCCGTGGACGCCGAGGTGAAGGAGCTGCTCGCGGCCGACCGCGCCCCGACCTGGGAGGGCTGGGCCGCGGTGGAGCGCATCAGCGAGGAGTACGGAATCCACGATGTGAACCTGGTCAAGCCGGGCGTCGGCGAGACGACCCGCGTACTGCTGCGCCGCGTCCCGTGGAAGATCCTCGCCACGCGCGGTGCGGGCGCGGACCTTGAGCACATCCGGCTGCTGGCCGAACAGCGGGGCGTCCCGGTCGAGGAGGTCGACGGACTCCCTTACACCTGTGTCGGTCTGATCCACCCGAAGTACACCAGGGGCGCGACGGGTGCGGACGGCAAGGCGGTGGAGTCGAAGTGACGAGCCCGGCCACGCCGCCCGCCCCCACCACTTCGCCCGACCCCGTGACCCTGGTCGCCAGCGACCTCGACCGCACTCTCATCTATTCGGCGGCGGCGCTCCAGCTCCCCATGCCGGACGCCGAGGCCCCCCGGCTGCTCTGCGTAGAGATGTACGACCACAAACCGCTCTCCTACCTGACCGAGACGGCCGCGGCACTGCTCGACGGACTCGCCCGCTCCACGGTGTTCGTCCCGACGACCACCCGCACCCGCGAGCAGTACGGGCGTATCCATCTCCCCGGCCCCGCACCACGGTTCGCGATCTGCGCCAACGGCGGACACCTGCTCGTCGACGGTGAATCCGACCCCGGCTGGCACGCCCGGGTCTCCCGCAGGCTCGCCGACGAATGCGCCTCGCTCGCCGAGGTCCGCGCCCATCTCCTGGCGGCGGCCGATCCCGCCTGGCTGCTCAAGGAGCGCGTCGCCGAGGACCTCTTCGCCTATCTCGTCGTCGAACGCCCGCTGTTGCCCGAGGGCTGGGTCGAGGAACTGGGGGAGTGGGCGGAGACCCGCGGCTGGACGGTTTCCCTCCAGGGCCGCAAGATCTACGCCGTACCGGGCCCGCTCACCAAGAGCGCCGCCATGAACGAGGTCGCCCGGCGCACCGGCGCCACACGCGCCCTCGCCGCCGGTGACAGCCTCCTCGACGCCGATCTGCTCCTCGCCGCCGACCGCGCCTGGCGTCCGGCCCACGGTGAACTCGCCGACACCGGCTGGAGCGCCCCGCACGTCGAGGTGACGGCCGGACGCGGCGTGGCGGCGGGAGAGGAAATTCTGCGGCACCTCCTGCGGGCCTCGGGCCGGGGACAGGCGTTCTGACACCTCCCACGGACGCGCGTCGGATCCGTGACCGTTCCGGATCCGACGCGCGCCGGACGCCCGACGCGCGCTGATCTCGCATGACGGGGTGCCCGACGCGTGCCCGACCTCGCGTGACCGGTGAAGATCAGCGACTACAGTCACCGCGTTCCCGCCCGCACGCCCCGCAGCCTGCGGGGACGGGCGGCGCGGCCCCAGCAGGACCGATGAGGAGCATGTGATGACCAAGGGCAACGAAACCAAGATCACGGACGAGCTGTACGCGTACATGCTGGCGCACAATCCGCCGCTCGACGCGGTGCAGCGCGAGCTCGTCGAGACCACGTATGCCCGCCTGCCCGAGTATGCGGGCATGCAGTCGGCCGAGGAGCAGGGACCACTGCTCGCCTTTCTCGTCCGGCTGACCGGGGCCCGGCACATCGTGGAGGTCGGGACGTTCACCGGCTTCTCCGCCCTGTCGATGGCCCAGGCGCTGCCCGCCGACGGGCGGCTGATCGCCTGCGACATCTCGGAGGAGTGGACCGCCTACGGTCGGCAGGCATGGGAGAAGGCGGGCGTCGCCGACCGGATCGAGCTGCGCATCGCCCCCGCACTCGACACCCTGCGGGCGATGCCGGCCGAGCCGCACATCGATCTCGCCTATCTGGACGCGGACAAGGGCAACTACATCCCGTACTGGGAAGAACTGGTGCCCCGTATGCGGCAGGGCGGTCTCGTCGTCACGGACAACGTGCTCTTCCATGGCGGGGTGACCGACCCGCGGGCCACCGGCGGAGCGGCGGCGATCAAGGAGTTCAACGACCACGTGGCCGCCGATCAGCGGATGGACAGCGTGCTGCTCACCGTGTCGGACGGGCTGACGCTGTCCCGTAAGCGCTGAGAAGTGCTCGCGGACGGGGCGACCGGACGGTTCGGAGAACTCCGGACACACGGGTCGGCAGGCGCGACCCCCATGTCCCGCCCCGGCTCTCAGCCGCAGCAACCTCCGCCGCAGCAGCCGCCACCGCCCCCTGCGCCACCTGCCGACGGTGCGGCGGGCGCGGACTTGGCCGAAGAACCACCCACGGCCACGGTGGACAGCAGTTTCACGGTGTCGGCGTGCCCGGCGGGACAGGAGGCCGGATCGGAGGACTGGGCCATCGGGCGGCTCAGTTCGAACGTGTCTCCGCAGGAGCGGCAGCGGTACTCGTAACGAGGCATGTGCCCAGGCTATCCGGCACCGGCCGGGAGAGGCCGGGAGAGGCCGGGAGCCGGGCGAAAGGGTGGGCGAACGGGTCAGCGACGACGAACGCCCGGCATCGCCGCGTTCATCGCCTTCCGGACCATCTGCAGTTCCCGCTCGACCTCTTCGGGGTGGCGGGCCCGCCAGTACGGATTGTCGTGAGGAAGGCCGCCGCTCACCCGCCCGTACATCCCGAAGACCATCAGCATCAGGCCGACCACGAAGCTGAAGAGCACGTTCTGGAGGTGGAAGGCGAGGAAGTTGTAGGCGGTGTCGAGCAGCGCGAGATTGATGAAGCCGCTGAGGATGAAGGCGATGCCCAGAACCATGTTGAGCGTCGAGGCGAAGTTGCCGCCGATCACCATCCCGATGAACAGCAGCAGGCCGACGCAGATGGACAGGACGCTGAGCGCGCCATTGGTGTTGAGGCCCGCGACGGTGGCGCCGCCGGTGCTGAAGAAACCGATCTCGTCGATCACTCCCAGGATCCCGAAGGCCAGCAGCACCAGCCCCATCAGCCCTGCCCCGACCCGGTATACCTTGCTGAGCCGGTGATCGATCGGCAGGTGCTTGTCGAGCCGGGTGGCCCTACGAGGGCGTCGGGGAGTGTGTCGTCCGGTGGCGTGCAGTACATGGGTGGCCATGTCGGTCTCCGGTCTCCGGCGGGCGTAGTACCAGGATCCGCCCGCGACCTCGCCCCCGCACATCAGAACGGCGGCCGCGGAGACCGGCCCGGCGCATCGGGGCCGCCCTGGCCCTCCCGCCCGCACATCAGCCGCCCGCCCCGCGCTCCTCACGGATCTCGGAGACCACCCGCGCAGCCGTTTGACGCACGGCTTCGGTCTCGGTCAGAAAGTGCCAGTAGTCCGGGTGGCGCCCCTCCAGTCCGGCGATGGCGCGCTCCAGCCGGGCCACGCCGTCGTCCAGCGGCCGGGCATGGCGCGGATCTGGAGTGTTGCGCCCCGCCATGGCCAGGCGCTGGGCGTCCCGGAGCGCGAATCGGGTCCGCTGGATCTCCTGCTGAGGGTCCTTGGCCACGTCGTCGAGCCGGTGCAGCCGGTCACCGGCCGCGGACACCGCCTCGTCGGTGGCGTTCAGCAGAGCGCGGACCGTGCTCAGCCGGGACGTCGCGTCGGCCCACCGCTGCTCGTCCCGTGCCCTGGCCGCTTCCTTCAGCTTCTCCTCGGCCTGCCGCACATGGGTGGCCGCCTGCTCCGGCACGGGCTGCAGGTCCTGCCAGCAAGCCGCCGAGAACCGCCGCCGCAGCTCGCTCAGCACCGGCTCCACCGAGTCGGCCCGGGTCGTCAGTGCCTGCGCGCGGGTCCGCAGCGACACCAGCCGGTGATCGATCTCGGCGGCCCGCTCGGGCAGCTGAGCGGCCTGCGCACGTACCGCCTCGGCATCGCGCAGTACGCGGTCGGCGCGCTGCAAGGTCTCCGGAACACCGTGCCGGCCGGCGCCCTGGTTCAGCTTGGTCAGCTCAGGAGCGAGGGCTGCCAGCCGCGCGGCGAGATCGTCCGCCCGCAGTCCGGACGCCCGCACCGCGTCAAGAGCGTTGCTCGCGCCGAGGAGCGCCTGCCGGGCTCGCTCCACGGCGGGCGCGAGCCGGGCGAGCTGCGTCTCCGCGTTGCCCAGCAGCGGCCCGAGGCCCTGTGCGAACCGGTCGAGCTCGCCCTTGACCCGTACCAGCTCGTCCTTGGACTTGGTCAGTTCGGTCCTGGCCTGAATCGCGACCGCCGGTTCCAGATCGTCCCGGTCCAGGTCGTGCGCGTCGACCGCGGTGATGTACGTATGACTGGCGTCGTCGATCCGTCGCCCGAGAGCGGCGAAGTCGTCCACGGCCTTGCGCGCCCCGGGCGAACTGTCCACCGCGGTGATCGTCTCGATCGAGATCCGCAGATCGCGCTGAGCCGTGTCCAGCTCGTAGAAAGCGGCGGCGGCGGCATCTTTCGCGGCCTGTGCCTCGGCGCGCTGACTTTCCCCGCGCCCGCCGAACCAGCGCCGTGTACCGCCACCGGCGAACGCGGCCGGCAACGTGGCGGCGAGCAGCGGCACAGGCAGCAACATCAGCAAGAGGGCGTCCCCGACACCCCTGGCACCTCTAAAGCCGCAGACACCCCTGACATCCCTGGCAGCGACATCCCTGGCAGTGGCATTCCTGACGGCGGAACTCCCACCCGCTCTCGCTCGCGGCCGCGCGTGTGTCGCCGTCACATCCCTCTCCCGTGCCGATTCGCCCTGCCCGGAACATTCTCCCACCAGGTAAGGACGAACACACGGGCCGGTTAGTTCACGCTTCGCACCGTGACCCGGCCGTTGTCGCTGTGGGCCTTCACGACGTGGGGGCTGTCATCGCTGCGCGGCGCGTCCACCGAGGTGCTTCCGTTACGGGCCGTGGCGCTCACCGCGTACCTCACGGACCCGCTGGGCAGATCGATGGAGATCCTTCCGTTGTCGCTCTCGGCCTCCACGAGATCCGGCACGGCGGTGAACCCCAGCCGCACCCTGCCGTTGTCGGACCGCGCCGACACGGACGTGGCCGAGATCCCTTCGGCGGCGATGGAGCCGTTGCCGCTCTCCAGCTCGAGCGGCCCGCTGGAATCCCGGACGGTCACCTTCCCATTGTCGGCGTGGAGGTTGAGGGGCGTGTCGAAGCCGGACGCGACGACCTTTCCGTTGTCCCCCTTGACGACCACGGCCACCCCGCGCGGCACCTTCACCTGGTGCTGCGAGGCACAGTCGCTGATGATCGCCCTGCACTTCACCCGCAGCGTGAGCGTGTCGTCCTGCATCGACCACTGGGGATCGGGCCCGTTCCCGAAGACCACCCAGCCGTCGACCCGACGTGTCACCTCGACCTTTCGCACATCGGCAGGCACGAGCTCCAGGGATGTGTGCCCGGAGCGGATGGTCAGCGTCTTCCCACTGAGCGCGAACGACTTGTGCTCGGCGGGCGCGTCGGCGGTGTCCGAACTGCCGCAGCCGGTGAGGGCCAGCCCGAGAAGCGCGGCCCCGCCGGACGCGATGAGAGTGCGGGTACGGAGTGCCACGGTGTTCTGTCCCCCAAGGTTGCACGACGGGCGGTCCCCGACGGTGTGGGCTTCACCGTACGGAGGCGGACTCACCCGCCAGAATCCGGCCGGCTACCGGAAAAGGGGTGGGGATATCCCCCGGGAACTCACCAGCCCCGCCCACGCCGCCCCAGGGACCGCGCCTCCCTGCCCACTACCACCCCGGAACCGTTTGTGCCCGTGGGCCGTGGGCCATGTACGCTGTTGCCTCATCCACGGGTGCGTAGCTCAGGGGTAGAGCGCTGCTCTTACAAAGCAGATGTCGGCGGTTCGAAACCGTCCGCGCCCACAGTCGGAAACTGCAGGTGAAAGCCTGAATGGGCCCTCTGGTCGTCATCGACCGGAGGGCCGTTTCCATGATCGATGCCACATGGATGCCACATCCCCAGGAAGATGAACATTCCCCGTTCACTCCAAAAGGGGCCTGGAACTCTTGCGCTGACCACGTAAAGTGCGGCGCATGGGAGGGGCAGGAGTGCCTCTCCGCGCACGCCTGACACGCGCCTCCCGGGAACCTGTGACGCCTCGACGGGGAGGTCGGGCCCACAAGAGCGAGACCCCCACCGCACAGCTCGGTGGGGGTCTTCTGCTGTCCACGGTAGACCGCCCCGCACCCAAATGGATGCGGGGCGGGACGCCTTGACCGAGTCATGGCGTCATCCGGCGCAATCTGGCGGACACGCGAACGCCGATGCGCGGGCGGAGGCGGGTTGATACCCGCAGACTGCGTGATCAACCATTTTGCGGTTCACCGTAAAGACAAAACGATCATGATCCGGTGAATGTGGACGGGTGCGCCACTCGCCCTTACCCGCGGACCGGGTTCTCACCCGACGCCGGGCAATTGGCGAGCAGATCCGAGCCGCCCGTCTCCACGCGAACCTCTCCCAAGAGGACATTGCGTTGCGGGCTGGTATCACCCTGGGCCCGTACAACCGGATCGAGCAGGGCCACGCCGCCGCACGCATCGACACCCTGATCCGTATCGCCGACGCGACCGGTGTACCGCTCGCCGATCTCGTACGCGCATGAGCCCCGACCGGCCGACGGGGGCGGTCGACCGGGACGATTACGGGGTTACAGAGCGGGCTGTCCGCTGCTGGGGAAGGCCCCGGCCATCTGCAACGGGATACTGACAGCCGGGGTCAGCTTGAGGAGGTGCTACGTTCCGGGCCGCGCCGACGGCGCCTGCACCGCGTACAGCTTCGCGAAGCGCGCTGTTTCGTCATCCCGGAAGGCGGCCACTTCTCGGCACCGCTGGCTCATGACGAACTCGCCGAGCGGCAGGCACAGGTCCATCCGCTGAATGCACACGCCGACCATGAACGGTCCGTCGGTGGCGCGGTACAGGCGGACGCCGTAGTACCCCTCTTGGCAGTCGTCAGGGTTGTTGAACCGGCAGTCGGCGCACGTCTCCGGGAGGCGCACGGCGCGGATGCTCTTCGCGTACAGGGTCCGTCCGTCCGGCAGCCGGTACCGCACCCGCTGATCCGATGCCCCCGCCGTAATGATCCGCCGGACGGGTACGGCGCCGAGGTGGTTGACGACTTCCTGCATGGCGGCCAGCGACGCGCCGTCGTCCTCCAACGACACGAGCATGCGCACCACCACAGAACGGCCGTGCTGTTCGATGATCCGGAGCACCCGTTCCACGTGGTTGTAGTCGGGGATCACGATGTTCGCCGACACCTTGATGCCGTGCGCACGGGCCGTATCGACCGTTTTCGAGAGCGCGTCGAGCTTGCGGGCCGCGAGCTTCCGCGAGGCGAGGCGCGGCCCCTGAACCGCAGCGAGTTCTTCCGGCGTGGTCCCGAACACGCTCAGGTTGATGCGGTCGAGGCCGGCCTCGGCGGCTTCGGGTATGACGGCCGCGCCGTTCTCCCCGTTCGAGGTCAGGCCGACAGTCAGCCCAAGGCGCCGCGCGATCCGGATCAAGCCGGGCAGCTCGGGGTGAAGCGTGGGCTCCCCGCCGGTGAAGTGGACTTCGGTGGTGGGCAGGCTGCCGCGGACCGCGGCGAGCGCCAGGGCGAAGTCACTGTCGGCGGGGATGCGGGCCGGAAGGAAGTCGGCGCCGTTGGTCTTCAGGTAGATGGATACCCGACCGGAGCGCCCGGCAGTGCCGGTGAACTCACCGGCGGAGCGGTCGGCGTTGTCGGTGGCAACGGGGGTGCCCTCGTTGTGGCAGAACGAGCAGGCGAGCCCGCACGCGTCGATGATCTTCACGCGTAGGGTGCGGTCCGGCCTGACCTCGACCGGTAGGTTCTTGGGATCGTGCATGGTGCCCCCTCTCCGTACCGGCCGGAGCCGTGCGCCCCGGCCGGGAGTGACGGACGCCGACCTACTCGAACCGCAGGTCGGGAATGGAGTCCAGATCGATGCCGTACAGCCCGTAGACCTTTGTGGTGTTGATGGACGTCAGACGCTCACGGTCGATTCCGAGCGCGGCGGCCGTGTCCCAGACCTGCGCCTCGCTGTCTGCCTCGATCTCCAGGTACGGCGGGATGCGGGGCCACTCGTCGATCTCCAGTCGGACCGCGCCGAGGACATACGAAGTACGGCGGTTCTCCTGGTAGCCGCGTGGAGTCAAGCCGGTGAGGTGCAGCAGCGCGGCGGTTTCCTCGAACGAGTTCACGGTGACCTCGGTCTCGTGGGTGCCGTCGACGGCGTCCGTGGTGATCTGCTTGACGCACAGGGTGATGCCAGCGCCGGTGTCGCGCAGTCGGACCCACCGTCCGGGGATGGCCGGGATGGTGTCGTACACGTACCGGCGCATGAGCCGGGCCTCGCCCTGCTGGGCGCCGCCGGCGTCGGTGATGAGCCGCGCAGTCTTCACGGGGTCGATGTCCAGGGCCTTCGCCTCGAACTCAATGCCTGCCATGGGGGTTCTCCGATCGCTGGGCGCTGCTGTGGTCTGAACGATCGTGCAGCGTAGGGGGAACGGATGGCACTGCGGCAGACCACGCGGAGGGCCAGGTCGGCGGCTCGTGCGCGGTGCAGTCCTCCTGGATCTGGGAGGGAGGCCCGCCCGCGGCTGGTGGGCGCGATCAGCAGCCGCGAGCGGGAATCATGGCTGGTGCGGTGCGGCCTCGGCGGCCCACGAGACGCAGGGGCGGTCCCACGACGGACGGGTGTACCAGTCGCGGTGGTCGCCTGTGTGGTCGGGCTTCAGGGTGCAGCGCGCGTAGGTCTTGGGGTCCATGTCCCAGCAGCAGTGCGTGATGATTCTGGTCGATTCGGTCTTCATCGGCGGGTCTCCCGCCACGCGCGGCCGAGCCGGACCGCCGTCAGGCAGGACGCCCCGGCACGGCAGGTGGCGCACGTGGTGGTGTGGCCGAGCCAGGTGCGGTACGCGACATCTGGCGTAGTGCCCGGCTTCGTCTGGGTGGTCATGCGCGGTCCTTCGCTGCTCGCACTCGCAGTCCGGGTACGCGGACGACTGGTCCACGGTTTTGAGCGGCGTGACCTCGGCCTCAGGGCGGATCACGCGCGCCCGACCGAAGCGGTCCACTTCGTACACCTTGATCGTCATTGCCATGCCGGTCCCCGGCCTACGTCGATTGAGGGGCATTCAGTCGGTTCGCTGTACCGCCCTGCCTTCACACACTGATGATGTGCGTGCACGGTGAGCAGTGAATAGGTCGCCGGATGGCCACGGGTGGCCACGTAGCGGCCACGGTCGGGAGCGCGAGTGATGACACCT
Source organism: Streptomyces sp. NPDC014727 (assembly GCF_043083485.1). NCBI lineage: Bacteria > Bacillati > Actinomycetota > Actinomycetes > Kitasatosporales > Streptomycetaceae > Streptomyces > Streptomyces sp. NPDC014727. Next base: position 109,355 of record NZ_JBIBYR010000001.1, read on the forward strand.
CAGACTGGACACATGAGCCGCAACGACGCGCTGCGGGCCGCCCGCTTACGCAAGGGGTGGCGAACCATCGAAGCCGCCGCCACCGCGATCACAGAGCACGGGCAGCAGCTCCTCGACGACCACCAGTTCACCGTCTCAGCCCGCACCTGGCGACGCTGGGAGGGCGACCGACCCGGGTGGCCGGCCGAGGAGACCGCGATCGTCATTCACGACGCACTCGGTCGCTGGCCGGAGGACTTGGGCTTCACCACTCCGCCGGGCTGGATCCGGCCCGAGCACCATGAAGAGGAACAGGTGCGCCGCCAAGCTTTCGGCTCCGTCACCGCTGCCGCGCTCGTTGCGGGACCGGTCGCGCCGCAGCACGTTGACCCTGCCCTGATCGACTACTTCCAGCAGCAGCTGGAGGGTCACTACCGGGCAGATATGTTCCTCGGCCCTCACGACCTGATCGGCACCGTGTCCGCGCAGTACCAGCTCATCGATAAGTTGGTCCGCTCGGCAAAGGGCGAGACCCGCCGCGGTCTCCTGCGGGTCGGTGCGGCCTACGCGGCGCTCGTTGGCTGGTTGTATCAGGACGCCGGGGACATGGACGGCGCATCCTTCTGGCGCGGCGTCACCCAGGAGATTGCGATGCGGTCACGCGATCCGCACCTCATCGCGTACTCGCTCGTCAACCAGGCCCAGGTACGAACCGATCTCGGAGACGGCCATGCCGTCGTCGACCTTTGCGAAGCCGCACTCGATGAGGCCGACCAGCTTGTGCCGAAGGTGCGCATCATGGCGATGCAGCAGCAGGCCCATGGTGCCAGCCTCACCGGTGACCGAGACCTGGTCGACCACCTCATCGACAAGGCCGACCGGCTGCTGTCCCGCGTGGACGACGATCTGCCCTGGGGCAATGCCTGCCGTCGAACCCCCGGCTACCTTGAAGTGCAGCGGGCTACCTGCTACGGGCGGCTCGGCCTTGGCGCGGAGGCGGGCGCTCTGTGGTCGCAGGTTCTTGCAATCGTGCCGGAGACCGCCCGCCGCGACCGCGGCGTGTACCTGGCTCGGCAAGCGACGGCGGCGGCAGCTGCTCGGGAGCCGGATCAGGCGCTGGAGATCGCCCGGACCGTGGCGACGATTGCGGTTGAGACTCGCTCGGCCAGGATGCGGCGGGAGTTGGTCACTCTGGAGCGGGCGATGCGGCCGTGGCAGGATGCCCCGGTCGGCCGGGATCTTGCTGAGATCCTGGAGCCCGTGGCTGAGAGGGGATGACGTGGCAGGCGTACCGAAGCCGCTGACGGACGAGGAGATTGAGGCGCGGCTGGCCGCGCTGCCGAAGTGGACTCGTGACGGAGACGAAATCACGCGACGAGTGGATATCCGGTATCACGCCGGTGTCGCGATGATCGTGCACATTGCCGACCGGGAGCGGCGCATCGGCCACCACGCGGACATCGACCTGCGGATCGACCACCTGCACATCGCAGTCACCACCCACGACGCCGACTACAAGCTGACCGAGGCCGACTTCGACCTTGCCGCCCGGATCGACGCCATCGCCGCAGCACATCAGTCCACGCCCGTCGACTGATCCCGGACGCACGAATCCGCCCCCTGCCCGGCCGTAGCCGGAACAGGGGGCGTGATGGTTCAGGAGCGTCGGCGGTCCGGCGGGAGACCGGCCACGGCGGGGGTGCTCGGTGTGGGGTCGGGACTGGACGGTGTGGTACGGCGGCAGACCAGGGCGTCAGGGCCGCCCGGCGGCGGCTGGAGGCTGTACCCGGCCGGGCACCTCTGACCATCGCGACCAGCCGCGCCGTCACGGCCGTCCTTCCCAGCAGCACCGGGCGGGCCAGCAGGCCCAGCAGGGCCCGCCGGACCGGCCGACCCCGGGACCACCGAGTCCGCGCCGTCGCGGCCCGCAGCACCAGACGGGCCAGGAGACGGAGATGCGGCCGGGCCAGTCGGCCCCGCCGGGCCGCGGTCACCCTGCCCTTCTGGTTGCGGTTGTGGGTCCGCCAGTTGCCGACCTCGACGACGCGCACGCCCTCAGCGCGGAGGGCGGCGAGGACCGCGGCAGGAGACAGAGGTGTGGCCATGGAGTTGTCCTTTCAGAGGAGTCGGGCGTAGCGGGGAGCCATGCCGATCGAGCCGCCGCCGCCGAACTTTCCGCCCGTTGTTGCGCCAGCCGCACCCGTTCATCGAGTCCGATCAGCCCTCTGCCGGTGCCCGGTACGCCCTCGGGCCGGCCTCGGGCGGGCGAGTGTCCGTTCCGTACCCGGATCCTCGTCTCCTCGGCCGTGTGGGTCACCCGCACACGCACCGCTGCGTGCGGCGCGTGCTTGGCGGCGTTGGTCAACGACTCCTGTACGACCCGGTGGGCGGCCCGCGCGACCGTCGGCGGCACCGCGTCGGCGTCGCCCTCGATCCGCAGGTGCACCGCGAGACCGGCGTCCGCGGCCTCGTCGACCAGCCGGGGGATGCCCGTGCCGGGCGGGTGGGGCGCCTCGTCGTCCGCCTCCTCGCGCAGGATGCCGATCACCTCGCCGAGCCGCTCCACCGAAGCCGCCGCCCGTGCTCGGATCTCCCCGGCCGCCGTCCGCTGGGCCTCGTCGAGTCCGGGGGCGAGCTTCAGGGCGCCCGCGGACAGGGCGATGAGGCTGAGGTCGTGTCCGAGGACATCGTGCATGTCCTGGGCGATCCGGGCCCGTTCCCGGGACCGCGCCTGCTCGGCGACGAGCCGCTGTTCGCGCTCCAGCCGGGCGGCGCGCTCCCAGCCCGCCCGCACGAGTTCCTGGTACTGGCGCCAGAAGGGCCCGGCGAACCAGGGCAGCATCGCGGCCACCACCACCACGGCGACGAACCGCCCGGCCATCAGCAGCCAGGACGGCACCAGCGCCACCGCCACCACTCCGCCCGCGACGACCGCCACGAGCGCGAGTACCGTGGGCCCGGTTCTTCCGGGCTCCCGGCCGGCGAAGAAGGCAGACACGGCCGCGGGCAGGGCCCACCACATGCTGACGGCGCTCAGCCCGACACAGCATGCCGCCGCAACGGTCAGCAGACTCCCCAGGCCGACGGCCCGACGGACCGCGCCACTGATCATCGTTCTGTACACCCGGACGACGGTACGCAGCCCACGGGCGGCCCGGCACTGCCGAAAGTAACGACCTGGTGCACGCCGGGAGCCCGCTCGCTGTCGTGCACCAGGTCGTAACCCCTTCGTGCGCTTGCACTCCCGCCGGGGGCGCGGAGACCGTGCCCCCGGCTGCCCGTCCGGCCTGCTCAGGCGTTGGGACGCTTGCCGTGGTTGGCGTTCTTCTTCTTGCGGCCGCGGCGCTTGTTTCCTCGTTTGGCCATGCTGCACATCTCCCTTATTCGGGACTATTCAGGCTTTCGTCAGTCTAGGATCGGCCCGGTGCGGCTGCACCGGAGGTGCGGCGGGCGTGGCGCGCCGGCAGCCGGGCGCGCAATGCCTCGGTGAACCAGGTGAAGGCCGGTGTCGGGTCATCCGGGGGAGGCCAGGCGTTGATCACCGCGAGCAGTTGTGCGTACCGCAGGCGGCGGGGGTCGTTCGCGGTCTCCAGCACGGTCAGCAGCCGATGACGCAGGGCGGTGTCGTCCGGGTGGCCGACATCGTGCGCGTACCGGGTCATGACGGCCTCGACGACCGGGTCCGCCCCGGGCGATGCCGGCGCGATGCCGGCCGCCAGAGCCGACGCGACGTGGTCGCGGACCGTCGCCGCCGGGTCGCGGCGCGGACCGGTCGGATCGCCTTGGGCGCGCATGGCCGCGTGGTACCCGGCCAGGCGGCGTACGGCGGCGCGAAAATCGGGGTCCTGGGACAGTTCCGCCAACTCGATCCAGGCCTCGACCTGTTCGGTGCCGGCATCGTCGGGCAGCTCGGGGGTCATCGAGCGCATGATTCCGGTGAACGCGGCGTCGGTGTCCAGGCCGCCGAACGCGGCGTCGAGGAACTCGCCCATCAGGTTTCGGCGTTGGTCCTCGGAGAGCTTGGCGAGTCTGTGCATGAGATCCATTTCCTCGGGTGTGGACCCGCGCCTGGCCACCGCGGTGAGCACCGCGCGCCGCGTGCGCAGCGTGCGGATCAGCGCCGTCAGTGCCTCGGCGTGAGCTGCGGCGACCTCGGGGAGCGAGAGCTCCCGGTCCATGACCCTGCGGATCGTGGTGAGATCCAGCCCCAGCTCGCGCAGCGTCCGCACCAGTTCCAGACGTGCGACGGCCTCGGTGTCGTAGCGGCGGTAGCCGGCCGGGCTGCGGTCGGTCGGCGGCACGATCCCGCGGTCGGCGTAGAACCGGACGGTCTTGACCGTCAGTCCGGTCCGCCGGGCCAGATCGCCGATCGAGTGAAGCGCGTCGCCGTCCATGTCCCCCACCCTCGCGTCTCCCCCCACGGGAGACTCAAGCCCGGTACGTCGTTACGTGTCCCCCTACCTTCGCACCCGCCCCACGGGGGTCGTGTCGTACGGCTGGGCGAGTTCCCGGGCGGCCCACCCGCAGGGTGTGAAGTCGTCGCGGCTCCCGGCGTCGTGGTCCCGGACGCACCCGTACGGGTCCCGCGCGACGTACGGCCGCCGCGCCGTACCGTCGCGCATCCGAGGCGTCACCCGTACGGGTGCGTCCGGGTGGTCCTGCCGCGGAGCGCCCCGCAGGGTCGGTTCTGATCCGCAGTCCCGCTTCGGCCAAGGAGTCCCCATGGCACACTCAGCGTCCACGCCCGGACCGACCCGTTCCGCGGACCAGGAGGACATCAACCCCTGGGCGGCCGGCGGAATCATGTTCGCCGGCGTGCTGCTGCTCGTCGACGGCTTCTTCGGAGTGATCAAGGGCATCAGCGGGATCGCGTCCGATGAGGTCTACGCGCGCATAAGCAACTACACGTTCAGGTTCGACGTGAGCACGTGGGGATGGATCCACCTCATTCTCGGCATCGTGCTCGGATTCGTCGGGTGGGGCATCCTCAAGGGCGCCACCTGGGCCCGGGCCACGGGTGTGGTGATCGCCGCCATCAGTCTGGTCCTCAACTTCATGTGGCTGCCGTACCAGCCGATCTGGGCGATCATCTCCATCGCCATCGACACATTCGTGATCTGGGCCCTGTGCACGGAGGACGCGAAGGCGGTCATCTGAGTGGGTGCCGATCGCGGTACCACCCGGTGCCGACTGCCCCTGCCCGGACGGCTCATCATCGCCGCCGTCCGGGCGTACGAGTCCGACTCGGTCCGCGCGCACGGTGGTCGACACATGGCGGCCCGCTGTTCCAGGAGATGTTCCGGGACGTGTTCCAGGACGTGTTCCGGGATGCCCCGCCGCTCCGTTGCGACCCGCTTCCTGAACGGGTGAGGGGAGGACCGCGATGCCGGAGGAGAGCACGGAAGAACTCGTCGCCCTTGCCACCGAGGCGTACGTCTACGGCTGTCCGCTGGTCCATGGCCTGTCGGCGGTCGAGGACTTCATGCAGACGGGTATCGGGCCGCTGCCGCCCACTGCCTTCAACCACTTCGCCCACTCCGAACAACAGGCGTCCCCCGGAACGGCTTGCGTGACCGTCGACCACGACACGGTCCACTCCGTCGCCCACCTCGACCTCTCCGGCGGGCCGGTGCTGCTCCATGTCCCCGACACGGACGGCGCGTACTACGTGCTGCAGTTCGTGGACGCCTGGACCAACAACTTCGCGTACGTCGGCCACCGTGCCACCGGCACGCAGGCCGGGGACTGGCTCGTCGCGCCGCCCGGCTGGTCGGGCGGCGTGCCCGGCTCGGTGCGCGGCGTGATCGACGCTCCGACCTCCGTCGTCTCCGTCATCGGCCGCAACGTCTGCGACGGCCCGGACGACATGGGCCGGGTCCGCGCGCTGCAGGCACAGCTCACCCTCACCCATCTGGAACCGGGTACCCACCGCACGGGTCTCCCGGCACCCGACCCCGACGTACCCGAGCCGCTGCGGTTCTTCGAACAGCTCAGGGTCTGGATGGCCGACTTTCCGCCGTCCGCGGCCGACCGGGCGTACCAGGACCGGTTTCAGCCGCTGGGGCTGTTGGAGGAGGGGCCGTCGCCGTACGTGTCCGCCGATCCCGCCCTCGTGCTCGCACTGACCGAGGGCCTGGTCCGGGGCAGAGTGCGGGTGGAGGAGGCGGGCCGGTCCCCGGCGGCGGGCGGGGGCTGGGAGATGGATCCGCACCTCTTCGACTACAACCTCGACCACTACGGTGTCGGGGCCCTCGACTCGCCGGAATGGCGGATCGAGGACCGGGAGAGCTCCTACCGGACCAGGGCGGTGGCGGCACGGACCTGGCTGTGGGGTGTCCACGGCTACGAGGCGGTGTACGCCCACACCCTGCGCGACGCCGACGGCGAGCGGTTGAACGGGGCCCACTCCTATGTGCTGCGCTTCGACCGGCCGCCTCCGGTCGGGGCGTTCTGGTCCATGACGATGTACGACGTGCCGGACCACCGCCTCGTCGGGAATCCCCTCGGGAGGTACTCCATCGGTGACCGCACCCCGGGCCTCGTGTACGGCGAGGACGGTTCGCTGACGATCCGCATCCAGCGGGAGCGGCCGGACGACCTGGCCGCGGCGGCGAACTGGCTGCCCGCGCCGGCCGGGGAGTTCCGGCCGGTGCTCGCGCTCTACGAGCCGGGGCCGGAGATCCTCGACGGCGTGTACGAGATCCCCGCCCTCGAACGGACCGGGGAAGGGGACGGCTCACGGCGAACGGAGCGATGAGGCGGGGGTGAAGATGAGGCGGGGGCGAAGGTGTCGGGCCGACACCCGTCCCGGCCGTCGAACGAATCCATGCCCGTCCCGGCCGCCGGGCCGACGCGTTCTCCCGGCCGTTGTCAGTGGCCCGGTCCACACTGGAGGCATGTGCCGCAGCATCAAGACCCTTCGCCCGCCCGTCCTGCCCGAAGAGGCCACCGAGGAGGAGATCCGGGCCGCCGCCCTGCAGTTCGTACGCAAGGTGTCAGGCTTCCGCGCTCCGGCCGCGCACAATCAGGAGGTGTTCGACCGGGCCGTCGACGAGATCGCCGAGGCGACCGCCAGGCTGCTGGACGGTCTGGAGATACGGGGTGCGGTCAGGACGCCGACACCGTAGTCGCCGTCGCAGTCGCCGATGCCTGGGCGGCCGCCGCCGCTGCCGGGCGGCGCATGACGTACGCGGCCAGGGCTCCCGCCACGAACAGGGCGAGGACCGAGACGGCCGTGCCCACCCAGGTCGCGCCGAGCCACTGGCCGCCGAAGTAGCCGAGGCCCACGCTGTAACCGGCCCAGGCCACGCCCGCCAGGGCCGACCAGGGCAGGAATTCCGTCGCCTTGCGATGCGCGGCGCCGGCGCCCAGGGAGACGACCGAGCGCCCTGCCGGGGCGAAGCGGGCGATGATGACGAGGATGCCGCCGCCCCGGGCGAGGGCGGCGCCGAGGCGTTCCTGCGCGGAGGTGAGGCGGCGGGAGCGGGCTATGGCCCGGTCCAGACGCTCGCCGCCGCGCCAGGCCAGCCGATAGGCGACGAGGTCGCCGAGGACCGAGGCGGCGGCCGCGCACAGGATCAGCGCGAGGAGCGAGGGGACTTGGGGCACCTGCTCGGCGGCCGCCCCGGCGACGGTCGTCGAACCGGCGGCGGCGGCCGTGGCAGCGGTGATCACCAGGACCCCGCTGGGCAGCACGGGCAGAAAGACGTCCAGGAGCACCGAGAGGGCGACCACGGCGTAGATCCATGGGCTGCCGGTCAGTGCGCCCACACTCTCAAGCACCTACTACTCCCCGATCCGGAACAACGCCGCGACGTCGCAGGGGAGCGGCAGGAGCGGCAGGGCCAGCTGTACAGCGTACGCCTGACGCTCATCCGGTGATCTACAAATACGCGCGATGTTGGGAAGGTCACGTACGCCCGGAAATGGGAAGCTCGGGTTCCGGGCGTACGTGGGCTGCTGCCCGCGGGCTGGGGGGATGTGCCGTCCTCGGAGCGGCCCGCAGGCGGGATCCGCCGTGTGCGGGGCGGCTCGCGGACGCGGGGGCGACCGTGTGCGGAACGGCCCGCGGGCGCCGGGGCCGGGCCTGCACGGATCAGCCCGTCATGGCTGCCTCGGCTGTCGTGGCCGCCGCGGCGGTCTGCCGGCTGTCGCGGGCTTCCCGTGCGTCAGACGGTTACGGCCGGCGCCTGCTCGTGCGCGTGCTCCTCGCCGTGCTCCGCGGCGCCCCGGCCGAACAGCCGGTCGAGGGCCAGCGCGCCGGGGCCGGTGAAGACGAGCAGGAGGAACGCCCAGCAGTAGACGGCCGAGGGCTCGCCGCCGTTCTGCAGCGGGAAGAGCGCCTCGGGCTGGTGGACCTTGAAGTACGCGTACGCCATGGAGCCGGACGAGATGAGGGCGGCGACACGGGTGCCCAGGCCGAGCGCCACCAGGCCGCCGCCGACGAGCTGGATGACTGCCGCGTACCAGCCGGGCCAGGTTCCGGCGGGTATGGAGCCGCCGCCCATCGCGCCGCCGAGGACGCCGAAGAGCGAGGCGGTGCCATGGCAGGCGAAGAGCAGGCCTACGACGATCCGGAACAGGCCGAGAGCGTAGGGCTGAGCCTGATTCAAACGTGCGTGCATGGGGGGAGGGCTCCTTCGGTCTGGTGGGGACGTGAACCGATTGAGTGCCACAGATTAGGGAAACCTCACCAATGCTTGCAAGTTCAACATTCTGTCGACTGGCTGAAAGTTGCCCTGTGGCTGTCGACCAATGCTTGCGTCGGCACCGTCTCCAGCTGCACACCTTCCTTCGTTGCCTTGGCCTGAACCAATGTCGGCGCAACTTTCCGGCCACGCGGGACGAGTGGCATGAGGAGATCAACGAACGGGGGTGCGTCTCTCTGTGAGGGTGTGCTGGAGTCGCGCTCGCCTGCTCGTGTCGTGCTGTGGGCCGACCGAGGCGCCGGTGGAACGGCTGTCGGCCGGGCCGGAGGGTGGTTCCGGGTGGCCCGGGGGACGAGTGGTGCGCGAGGGGGCAGGTCAGCCGACGGGCGCGTGCGTCGAGGGGGGCCATCGGATGCCCAGGGGGCGTGGGGGCTCCATGGTGTACGCATGGTGCACAACACCTGACACTGCGCAAACCATCGCAAGCTAGGTCGGCCTCCCGGTCCTGTCGCCGGACCGGCCCCGTCGGTTCCTGGAAGGAGCCGGGGAAGAGCGTCCGATGTTCCAGGTGGGAGCGCCGGCACGGCTTCCCGCCGGAGCCGGTCCGGCATCCCTCGGGTCCGCGGCGCTCGCCCTGACGGTGCGCGGCGTTCCGCTGCGCCGCGTCGTGGGCGGGCGGCGGCAGGGGGATGCGGCGCGAGGTGTCGAACAAGGGATGGCCGTAGGGACCGGGGCCGGTGGAGGTCTCCTCGCGCTCCTGGTGGGCCGCATCGGCGTCGAGTGCCGATCGCCGCCGCTCGCCGAGCGTGCGGGCCGCGAGGGGAGCCCTTCGTCGGCAGCCCTACTCGGCCGAAAACACTCCGGTGGCTCCGGCGCGTACGCTCCGCCGCACCGGCTCCGCGGCGGAGCGGCGCGGCGTCCCGGCGCGGCCGGCGCGCTTCCCGCGCCAAGCGCCTCCCGGCCGGCCCCGCCTCCGGCCCGCCCGGTGGGTGACCGAGGCGGCGGTCACGGCCGCTGCGTCGTGCCCTCGCGCCATTACCGCGTACGGGTAGGGAGCCATGCGGTGTGCACGGCTCCCTACCCGGCCACGAACGACGGGGGAGGGGCGGGTAGTTCGGCTTCGCGCCCCCGCCGACCCGTTCGCCGACCTGTTCGCCGACCTGTTCGCCGAGTCGCTCGGTGCGGCGTTCGGTGCGGTGTCCGGCGTGGCGCCCGCCGCGGTGTTCAGCGGTCTTTCAACGCCGCTGTTCTCAGCAGTTGTTGAGGACCGACTGAAGGGCGCTCTTCTCGGCCGAGTCGACGCTCAGGTTGTAGTAGTGCTTCACATGCACCCAGGCGCGCACGTAGGTGCAGCGGTACGAGGTGAGCGGGGGCAGCCACTTGGCCGGGTCCTTGTCGCCCTTGGACTGGTTGACGTTGTCCGTGACGGCGATGAGCTGCGGGCGCGTCAAGTCGTTGGCGTATGCCTGCCGTTGGGCGGTGGTCCAGCTGCTGGCGCCCGATCGCCAGGCCTCGGCGAGCGGGACCATGTGGTCGATGTCCAGATCGGAGGCGGCGGTCCAGGTGGCGCCGTCGTACTCCGAGTACCAACTGCCGCTGACGGCCGCGCAACTGGCGTCCTGCGTCACGTTCGTGCCGTCCCGCTTGAGGACGACCTCACGCGTGTTGCAGGTGCCCGACTGGGTGATCCAGTGCGGGAACTTGTCGCGACTGTAGCCGGTCGACGAGCCCTCGGCGGAGACGGTCAACTGGCTCAGATATGTGCGGGCGGTCGATGCCGAGACCGGGGTGGGCATGGCCGCCTGGGCGGTGGGGGCGGTGAGCAGGCCGGTCGTTGCGGCGAGGGCGGCGGATGCGGCGAGGACGGCGATGCGACGCGCGTAGACACCTGACATGCGAACTCCTTGTGCGTGGGGGGAACTTGGACGGGTTACCTGTGGGGCCCGGCCATCGTGGCGGCGCCGGGTTTCCGTGGGGTGGGCGCCAGGTAACAGAGTGGCGACATGGGCACGTCACATCAAGAGTTCTGACGAACGGTGCTGGAGCAATGGGGGCGTACGTCCGCATCTGTGCGGGGCGTATGTGCTGACGCATCGGCAACCGACCTGTGACGAGGGCCGGTTGGTGGATTCCGGTCGGACCGGACCGGTCATAGGGTTACGGCGTGCTGCTACCGGTCGACATCACGCTCGGGGTCGTCCTCGCCCTGTTGCTCGCGGCGGCGGCCGGCGTCGCCGCACTGGCCTCGCTCGGCCGCTCGCGGGAGATCCTGCTGGCCGGGCTGCGGGCCGCGGTCCAACTCGCCGCGGTGTCCCTGCTCATCGGCTGGGTGGTCGGTTCGCTGCCGCCACTGCTCGCGTTCGTGGCGCTGATGTACGCCGTGGCGACGGTGACCGCGGGCCGCCGGGTCACCCGCAATCGGACCTGGTGGTGGGCGGCTCTGCCGATCGGGGCGGGGGTCGCACCGGTGATCGCCCTGCTGCTGTCCACCGGACTCGTCCCGGTCCGGGGCATCGCGCTGATCCCGGTGACCGGCATCCTCGTCGGGGGTGCGCTCACCGCGACCGTGCTCGGCGGTCGGCGGGCGCTGGACGAGCTGACGACCCGGCGCGGGGAGGTCGAGGCCGCTATGGCGCTCGGGCTGCTCGACCGTGACGCGAGGCTGGAGATCGCACGCCCCGCGGCGGCGGACGCGCTGTTGCCGGGGCTCGATCAGACGCGGACGGTCGGGCTCGTCACCTTGCCGGGCGCCTTCGTGGGCATGCTGCTGGGCGGCGCCTCACCGGTCCAGGCGGGGGCCGTGCAACTGTTCGTGCTGGTCGCGCTGCTGGCCGTGCAGGCGGTGGCCGTCACGGTCGTGCTCGAACTGGTGGCGCGGGGGCGGCTGCACCGGGACTGACGTCCGCCGGGCAGGGGTCATCGCGCGCTGATGTGCAGCCGGATCGAACCGTCGGCTGCCGCTTCCACCCGGAGCTGTGTCAGGTCATCGATGTGCGCGTCGGGCGAAAGTGCCGCGGCCCGAGGGCCGACGCCCACCACGCGCATGCCCGCCGCCCGGCCGGCCGCGATGCCCGCCTCCGAGTCCTCGAAGACGACGCAGTCCGCCGGGGCGAAGCCCAGTTCGGCCGCTCCCTTCAGGAAGCCCTCGGGGTCCGGCTTGCTGGCGCCGACGCACTCCGCGGTGACGCGGGTGGCCGGCATCCGCAGGCCGGACGCGGTCATCCGGGTCCGGGCCAGTGCCGCGTCGGCCGAGGTGACCAGGGCGTGCGGAAGCGCGGCGATCGCGTCCATGAAGGCGGGGGCGCCGGCGATCGGGACGACGCCGTCGGTGTCGGCGGTCTCCTCGGCGAGCATCACCCGGTTGTCCGCGTAGTTCTGCTCCATCGGACGGTCCGGGAGGAGCGCCGCCATGGTGGCGTACCCCTGCCGCCCGTGCACCACCTTGAGCGCCGCCTCCGGGTCGAGCCCCTCCCGCAGCGCCCAGCGCCGCCAGCAGCGCTCCACGACGGCGTCGGAGTTCACGAGGGTGCCGTCCATGTCCAGGAGCAACGCCTTAAAAACACCAATGGTCTCTGACCTGGGCACGGGGCCATCCTCTACGCCGTAGCTTATTTGTTTCGCCACGATACAAAGAAGCGTGCTGCTCTGGCCAATCCAGAGACGCAACGGAGCCCCGGCCGGCCGACGGGGGCGGTCGGCCGGGGCGGTTTCGGGAGCTACAGCGCGGGCTGTGACGATGCCGGGGCCGTCGCAGGCGTACTACCGGAAGAAGCGAGGTGAGGGGCTGATCCACACCCAGGCGCTGCTGTCCCTTGCCCGGCGCAGGGTGGACGTGCTGTGGGCGATGCTGAGGGACAAACGCCTGTTCACGGTCGCCTCGCCAGTTCCGGCGCGGCTTGACTTCTGCCTTGACATGCCCTGTGCGGTTGGCCGGGGCGTGCGATGCGCCGGCCGGATGGACGGATCGGCGAAGGCGCTACCGGATCCCCCACACCAGGCGACCTCAGAGAGTAATCTATTGATCACTGACCGCCATTAGGGAAAGGTCTCCATGGCTACTGACGGCATCACAACCGGCAAGAAGTACTACCTCGTCCACGACAACCGGGGGGTGGGCTTCGAAGGGAACTGGCTCAGGCTGTCCAAGACCGACGGCGACAACTGGCATCCGGTCATCTTCCATGACCATCAGGGTACCGATTACGTCATCGAGCACACCGAGGCCAGCTCGAAGGACAACGCGTACTGGACGTGGGATTCCAAGGGTGTCCTCCTCAAGAGTTACGACGACGCCACCCTCTGGCACACCCTCCCCACCGAGAATGGGATCATGCTGTACGGCAAGTACAGGCGCCTCGTACACGCACCCAAGAGCAGCAAGAGGTGGCTTGAGACCGAGTCCTGGCCCGAGCTTTTGCAGAAATTCAACTCGGCCGACCGGTCTGTGGCAGTAGACCGCACCAAGCTGGAAGAAGACCCCACCAAGACGGCACGTTTCGAGTTCAAGCTGATCCCCGCCTGACCGGGCCCCCGTCGTATCGCGTCAGGCCCCACCGTTCCGGCCTGCCCCGTGGGTCCGGGTACTCGCTGGGAGTTGAGGATTGTGGCCCCTCCTGCGGCGCCCTTCGTGACGGTCATGGTGCCCTGTTGGCCCACGGTGTTGCTGGTCATGCCGCCGCGGTAGGCGATGCGGTACGCCCGTCCCGAACGGAAGGTGATGGGCGGTGCAGTGATCGCTGCCTGCGGGGCGGTGCTGGTGGTGGGCGTCGTGGACGACGTGAGGGCGGTGTAGTTCACCACCCAGGGCGCGCCGTCCCTGAGTCTGGTGGCAGTGATTCGCTGTCCGGCGAGCCAGCCATGGGGGTGCCTCCTTAAAGAGCGGCGATGGTGGGTACGGCGAGGCGGACATCCGTGCCGGCCGTCTGGGGTTTACTGATGCCGTTTACGGCTCGGGTGACGGCGAACGTCTGCACGGTGCCGGCCCCGTCGAAATCGCCCCAGGACGCGACTACCGGAAGTGTCCCGGTGTAGGCGGTCGACAGGATGGCGCGCATTCCTACCTGCCCTGTCTCCGTCAGGTCGGTGTCTGTCGTCTCCAGCTGCCACGTGCTCGGTTCCGGCGCGGTGGCGGGCCAGACGCGGGCGCGGAGCGTTGTCCCCGTCACCTGAAACCGGATCGCGAACCGCGCGGTCGCGGCGTGGGAAAGGCCGGTGGTGTTCTGCACCAGCAGCGATTCCGTACCGGCGACCCGCTTTCGGAGTGTCAGGATCACCGTCTGCGTGGGCGAGAACTCGACGCGGGCCAAATAGCAGTTGTTCGTGTCGGTAGCACGGGCGGCGAGTGCGAGGAAATGGCCACCGCCCGCCGCGAGCGTGTCTGTGCCCACCGCCCCGCGATCTCTGATGGCGCGGTGGTCACGAGGAACCCGGCGCGGGTCAGTGAATCGGTGAGCCGGGCAACCACGTCGGCATCGAGTCCGCCGATCGCGGTCTCAGGCACACCATCGGTGCCCACGTATCCGTGGAAGGACAAGCACCGGCGCACCCCGGCCACAAGGGATTGCCCCATCGGCTCGTCGAAGCGCGTCGAGGTGATGTGCAAGGTGGTGTTATTGCTGGCCTTGAGCCCGGCGAACTCGTAGTACGCCATGGCCGATCCCCCGAGCGAGATCTCGCGGGCCATCTCGCCCGACCCGCCCTCGATCCCGCCACCGTGAATGGCTGTCGCGGCCCACGTCGCCCCGGCCGGGGCGACCGCGGCTCGGCGCCACGCCGTGCCCTCCTGTTCAGCTGCGGCCAACTGCGCGAAGTTGCTGTACGTGTCAGCCATTGGTCAGCCCCCCTGTACCCGCGCCGATCAACGTGCATCGCCTGAAAGTGCTACAGAGGGTTAGCTGAGAAGGAGGGTGCGGCCTGTGAGGGCGGTGGCCGGCATGGGCGGGTTCCAGGGCACGGGGGGAGAGGAAAGCACGGGTGAAGAGAACAAGCAGCCTCGCCCGCCGGTCAGGGGGTGGCGGGCGGAGGCTACTTTGTTTCATCACGATACAAAAAGCTGTCCCCGAAAGCCAATTCCGTGTCGGACGGGGCTTTGGGCGCAGGCCTTCAGGAGCGGCCCCGTCCCGTCGTCTCCGCCTCCAGTGCGCGGCGCGTGCGGGGTCCGTACACCCCGGGCTGGTCACCCTCGATCGCCTTGTACGACTGATAGACGCTCACGGCGTGCTCGACCTGCCCCGTGTAGTCGCCGTCGTCCCGTCCGTGGAACAGCCAGATCTCCTCCAGCCGACGTTGCAGCTCCGCCACCTCGGGTCCCTGGTCGCCGGGGCGCAGTGTGGGACCTTCCGGTGGCGCGGGCGGCGCGACCGACGCCGGACGGCTCGCGTGCGGCGTGGACGCCGGGCGTGGGGGCGGGGTCGTGGCGGGTTGCGAGGTGGCGGAAGCGGACGGTGACGGTGAGGCGCTCGCCGAGGGGGGTGCGGAGGCGGGCGCGGACGGTGACGTGGTCGCCGTTCCGGAGGGCGGGGGCGGCAACACGGAGGCCGGTGCCGACTCCTCCGCCCGGACGCTTGCCTCGGGAATGCTCGCCATCGTGGTCGGCAGGGCCGTGTCCCGGTCTGCGTCCCCGTTGCCGCTTCCGTCGAGCAGGCCCCCTGCGAACGCCGCCGTGCCCACCACCGCGATCACGGCCGTACCCACGGCGAGTGCCCCGAAGGGCCGTCGTCGGCGAGGCCGAACGGGATCGGCGTCGGGCGCGAAGGGTGCGGCGGAGGCCGGTCCCGAGGCCGATGTGGCCCCCTCGGCGGGGGCCGGGGCGAAGGATGGCGCGGGGCATTGCGCGGAGTTCGGCGCGAGGGGCGGCAGGGCGGCCGTCGTGCCGCCCGCTTCGGCCGGTTCGACGGCGTCCGGCGGTGGCCCCGCCGTCCGCCGGCCGAGAAGGAGCGGCATCGTCGTGGTCGCGTCTCCCGCCGGGTGGCGGGGCGAGTCGGGCCGCTGCGGCTCGTCGTCGGTGGCCGGAGTCTCGTCGACCCCCAGTGTCACGTACGGCCGGATCCGTAGCGGATCGAAGTCCTCCGCCGCCGCGATCTCTGCCCTGTCGGCCGCCGACCGCTCGGCGACCCGTTGCTGCTCGGCGGCTCTGCGCAATTCGTCGCCGCGCTGCGTCCCCCGCTCCCCGCACCTGCAGCCCTGTCCGGACCCGGGTCTTCCGGTCGGTTCTCCGCCGGGTCTCCGTCCCTCGTCCGGTGGTCTTCTGTCCATACCGCACTCCGGGCACATATGTCCGGTCATTGTGGGCCCCTCCCCTTGAACTGCCTGCGATTATGCAGCCCGCCACCGAGATGCCCAATGCCGTACCGAAATGCGGTATCCGGTCCATGCCGCACCGTGACGCCGCCCCCTGATCCGTCCTGCCATGTCCCCTCGGGGCCGTTCCGACCGGTCCCGGTCCCTCCAGGTCGTTCCTCTCGAGTGCCGCTCGGCAGGCCATAACCGCGCAGAACAGCCAGGATGGGGAGGTAGTGGACCCGAGGAGATGTTCTATGGCCCAGCACCTGAGCCCCCAGGCCGCGGCCCCGGCCCCCGGTGAAGGCCGTTCCACGCGGTCGGTCATGGTGGCCATAGGTGCGCTGCTCCTCGGAATGCTCCTGGCCGCACTCGACCAGACCATCGTCTCCACCGCGCTGCCGACCATCGTGAGCGACCTCGGCGGTCTGGAACATCTCTCCTGGGTGGTCACGGCCTATTTGCTGGCGTCGACCGCCGCGACTCCGCTCTGGGGCAAGCTCGGCGACCAGTACGGGCGCAAGAAGCTCTTCCAGACCGCGATCGTCATCTTCCTCATCGGCTCGGCGCTCTGCGGCATCGCCCAGAACATGCCACAGCTCATCGCCTTCCGGGCTCTTCAGGGTCTCGGCGGCGGCGGCCTCATCGTGCTCTCGATGGCGATCGTCGGCGACATCGTCGCGCCGCGCGAACGAGGCAAGTACCAGGGTCTGTTCGGCGCGGTCTTCGGTACGACGAGCGTCCTCGGGCCGCTTCTCGGCGGGTTCTTCACCGAACATCTCAGCTGGCGCTGGGTCTTCTACGTCAACCTGCCGATCGGCGTCGTCGCACTCCTCGTGATCGCCGCCGTGCTGCACATCCCGGTCCGGCGCACGCAGCACGCCATCGACTACCTCGGCACCTTCCTCATCGCCTCCGTCGCCACCTGCCTGGTCCTCGTCGCCTCGCTCGGCGGCACCACCTGGGCGTGGGGCTCGGCGCAGATCGTCGCTCTCGCCGCTCTGAGCGTGCTGCTGCTGATCGCCTTCGTGTACGTGGAACGCCGCGCCGCGGAGCCCGTCATCCCGCTGAAGCTGTTCCGGATCAGGACCTTCAGTCTCGTCGCCGTCATCAGCTTCGTCGTCGGCTTCGCGATGTTCGGCGCGATGACCTACCTGCCGACGTTCCTGCAAGTGGTGCACAACATCACGCCGACGATGTCCGGTGTGCACATGCTCCCGATGGTGTTCGGTCTGCTTCTCACCTCGACCGTGTCCGGGCAGATCGTCAGCCGCACGGGCCGCTGGAAGGTCTTCCCGATCGCGGGCACCGGCGTCACCGCGATCGGCCTGCAGCTCCTGCACCGGCTGACGGAGACCAGCAGCACCTTGGAGATGAGCGTCTACTTCTTCGTCTTCGGAGCCGGCCTCGGTCTGGTGATGCAGGTTCTCGTCCTGGTCGTGCAGAACGCCGTCACGTACGAGGACCTCGGTGTCGCCACGTCCGGTGCCACCTTCTTCCGCTCCATCGGCGCCTCGTTCGGAGTCGCCGTCTTCGGCACGATCTTCACCAACCGGCTCACCGCCAAACTGACCGCGGCGCTGGCCGGTCGCACCCTGCCCACCGGGGCCAGCGCCGAGGGGCTGGCCGCCGACCCGCGCGCCATCGGCCGGCTGCCGCCCGTGCTGCGGCCGGCGGTCCTGCACGCGTACTCGACCTCCATCACCGACGTGTTCCTGTACGCGGCACCCGTCGTCCTGGTCGCCTTCGTCTTCGCCTGGTTCCTCAAGGAGGACAGGCTGCGCGGTTCGGTGACCGCGCCGGAGCCCAGCGAGACCCTGGCGTCGAACCCGGTCGAGCGGTCCTCGTACGACGAATGCGCCCGAGCGCTCTCGGTGCTGGCCACCCGCGAGGGGCGTCGCGAGGTCTACGAGAAGATCACCGCGAGGGCGGGGTACGACCTGCTGCCCGCGGCGAGCTGGATGCTGCTGCGCATAAAGCGTCACGGCACGGTCGAGCCGGCCGCGCTCGCCGAGGCCGCCCCGGTGCCGCTGCGGGTGATCAACGAGGCGGCGCGGCAACTGGAGGAGCGCGGACTGGTCCGCCGCGAAGGCGTGCAACTGGTGCTCACCGAGAGCGGCGCGGAAGTGGTGGTGAAGCTCGCGGCGGCCCGCGAGGAGTCGATGGCCGAGCTGCTGGGCGACTGGTGGGGGCCGGACCGGCCGACCGACCTGGTCGGACTCGTGGCGGAGCTGACCGCGGAGACGAACGGGTCGAGCAGGGAACGGCCCCACAGTCCCGAGCCGAGGCGGGACCACGCGGCCGGACCCGCGTGGCCTGTCTGAGCCGCTTCTTCCGACCTGCGTGGCCTGCGCGAGCCGCTACGGCTGGAGCCGGAGGTCCTTAGCGAACCAGTGCTCCGCGTACTGGCGCCGGTGGAACGCCGGGACCTCCCGATAGCCGTGCTTGGCGTAGAGCCCCCGTGCCTCGACGAGGTCGTTGCGGGTGTCGAGCCTGACCGTGCGCACGCCGAAGCCGCGCGCCGCGCTCTCGACGGCCGCCAGGAGCAGTCCGCCACCGCCCGTGCCGCGGAACTCCGGGCGCACGAACACCCGGGTCAGCTCCGCGATGTCCGCGTCCACCACCAGCAGTCCGGCGCAGGCCGCGGGCTTCCCGCCGAACCGGCCGACGACGAACTGTCCGGTGGGCGGGACGAGCCGGTCGGCGCCGTCGTCGGTGAGCCCCTCGTCGATCTCCTCGGCGGTCGCGGGCCGCTCCCAGTAGCGGCTGGCGACCTCGTCGTAGTAGTCACGCCGCAGCAGTGCGGCGTCGGGGGAGTCGAAGGGTTCGGGGGCCGTGGTCCAGGTCATGGCGGTCATTGTGACGCGGGTGGGGACACGGGATCGAACGGATAAGCGGGATGAGGGCCACAGGGAGATACGGGCCGCAGGCGCCGGAGGCGAGCGGCTCGACGGCGGGGTGGATCGGTGGAGGCGGCGTTTCACCCCACGTGCAAGCGTTCGGATGGCGCGCGGGCACTCACCCCAGCGGCGGCGGAACCACGACCGGAGGCGGAGGCGACACCGGCCGCCGCCGTCGGGCCCGCAGCACCAGCAGCGCCGCCCCGGCCGCCACCAGTACGGCCCCGAGCAGCGACAGCACCCAGACGGGGAGGCCGCCCACGGTCAGCAGCCTGTCCGTGTACACCATGGTCCGGTACGGGGTGTCGGCCCCGGTCGCGCGCAGTTCGTGGTCGCCGCCGATCCGTTCCGGGTGCGGGAACGACTGCTCGATCGCGGTGAGGAACACCGGCTCGCCACCCGTCACCGCCTCCAGCGCCCCGGTGTCACCCCCTGCCGACCGGGGGTCGATCCTGCCCGCGTACGTCACCTGCGGCGCATCGCCGCCGATCGCGCCGCGCGGCTCCATCCGGTGCGCGGCCAGGACGTACAGGCCCAGCCGCTGCGGCGTCGAGGCGAGCTTCGAGAGCCGCATCGGGTACACCAGCCGGTCGCTGGCGAAGCGCAGCCGCAGCGGATCGAGGTCGCCGACGAGCGGGCTCTTCCCGTCCCGGGGGGCCAGGCGGATCGCGACGTACTCCCACTTCTGGTCGACATAGGGCGTGAGCGCCGTCGCCAGCCGGTCGGGCAGCTCGAAGCCGTAGTCCTCCAGCCACTTCTGCAGCGCCTCGGGGTCGGTCGCGGCCAGCCGTGCCACATCGAACGGGCCGAGCCGTTCCCGGCCGACCACCTGGACCGGCGGGGCGCCCGCCGAAGGTCCGCCCACCCGGGCACCGTCGCCCGAACCGGCGAACGGCCAGTCGCCGGAGCGCGGCCAGAAGTAGTGCCTGGTCGCCCGAACCGGCGCCGTCAGGGTGGCCAGCTCGGAGAAGAGCGACGGATCACCGAGCTCCACGCTCGCCCGGTGCGGAACCGGCATGATCCAGGCCGCCTCGGGGGCGTCCCCGCGCACCGTGAGCCGCATGACGATCTGCTCGGTACGGCCGTCCCAGTCCACCACTGATGTCTCCCGGTCGACCGAGACCTGCGTCGTCCTGCTCGGGACCATCGCCCCGCAGCCGCACGCGTACGCCGGGCTGATCAGTGATCCCAGCTGCAGCGACACCAGCATCAGCACCAGCGACAGCGCACGCGCCGCCCATGAGCGCCCCTCGTCCCCGGCGCTCCGCTTCCCGTCCGCGCACCGCATGTCCTGTCTTCCTCCCCCGTGATCGACGAACACGGGGGAGGACGTGGGAACCACCGGCCCGGTTCCGGCCCGGTTCCGGCCCGGTCGCCCGACCGGTATGCCCTTGCGGACTCTCTTTCGGAAAAAGGAGGGCGACAGTCAGGCGAAGAGGGGGTGGATTGTGTCTACTTCATTGCGCAATGCGAAGGTTTCACAGCACGCCCGGATCGAAGGACGGGTACCGAAACGGCGGGAGGGTCGGCGCAGCGTGGCGAATGCGGAGCACAGTGTGAGCGGAGACGCGGCGGCGGGGGCGAGGATCAGGGCTGCTCGGGCCCTGCTCTGGATTGTTGTGGCCGCACTGGCCGTACGGCAGATGGCGGTGGTGCTGCGGCAGCCGCCGGGCGAGCGGCTCACCGACCTGGAGACCTGGATCGGTGAGAACGGTGTCCTGCATGTCACGGGCTCGCTGTACGACACCGACCGGTTCACCGGCACGCCGTTCGCCGGGTTGGTGCTGAAGCCACTGACCAGGGCGGCGGAACAGAGCCTCGGCGTCGCCTGGACCTTCGGTTCGCTGCTGCTCGTCGCCGCCCTGGGCATCATCGCGGCCCGCGCGCTGCCGGGCCCGGTCACCCGCCGCACCGCTCTGCTGGCCGCCCCTGTCGCGATCAGCCTGCTGATGCTCTCCCTGCCGGTCCGCAACGCCTTCCACCTGGGGCAGACCAGCATCCTGCCGGTCCTGCTGGTGCTGCTGGCCTGTTTCACGGTGCGCGGAGAACGCGCCTCTGGTCTGTTGATCGGCCTCGCGGCCGCACTCCAGCCGACCGTGCTGCTCTTCGCGATCCTGTTCTGGCTCACCGGCCGGAGACGGGCGGCCGTGACCGGCGGCGCCGCGTTCGCCGCCTGCACCGCGCTGGCCTGGGCGGCGATGCCGCACGACTCGTGGACCTACTGGGTGCACCATGTCGCGGGCGCCGGGCTCGGCGACGACCCTGACAGCCTCGCCAACCAGTCCCTGCACGGCGCGCTGCTCCGCTTCGGACTGGCGGGACCGATCGAGATCGTGCTGTTCGTGGTGCTCGCCGCCGCCGTCTGCTGTCTCGGACTACGCCGCGCCGTACGGTACGCGCACGACGGGCAGTTGCTCCTCGCCGTCGCCGTGACCGGCTGCGCCGCCGTCGCCGTCTCTCCGACCGCCTGGCCGCACCAGCTGCTGTGGCTGCTGCTCGCCGTGGTCGGCCGGGTCGGCAAGCGGGCCTCCGACCGGCTGATGTGGCCGGCGGTCGTGGTGCTCGTGATCACGCTGCCGGCACAGATGCTGCTGCCGGACATGGCGGTGCTCTTCCCCGTACGCGACAACGCCCTGCTGCTCGCGGCGCTCGGTGCGGCCTGTGCCGCACCGTTCCTGTCGCGCACCTCGCCGTACTGGCAGCGGCCGGTGCCCGCAGACCACGCCGTCCCGGCCCCGGCCCGCTGGAGCCGCGTCCCCCTGCTGCCCCTCTGGCGGCGGGTGCTCAGCCGCCCCAACCTGCTGCTGGAACTGCTGCTGATCAGGGTCGTGTACTCCGCGTACGCGGAGGTCAGGCTCGCGGCGACGGCCGGCCGCGGCACCGCCGAACACCACGGCCGCCAGATCCACTCCCTGGAGCAGTGGCTCCACATCGACATCGAGCACTGGGCCAACCACGCGGTCGTCGAGGTCGTGTGGCTGAGGGACTTCTTCGACTTCTACTACTCGACGTTCCACTTCATCGTGCCGCTGACGGTCCTCGGCGTGCTGTACGTACGGCGTCCCGCGGACTACCGCTGGGTCCGCAGCTCCATCGGCTTCGCCACGCTCCTCGCGCTGGTCGGCTTCTGGCTCTACCCGCTGGCCCCTCCACGGCTGATGCCGGGGCTCGGATTCATCGACACGGTCCATGGCGTCCAGGACTTCGCGAAGCCGGACTACGGAACGCTGACCTCGATGACGAACCAGTATGCGGCGATGCCCTCGCTGCATTTCGGCTGGTCGCTCTGGTGCGGAGTGGTCGTCGTCATGCTGGCCCCGAAGGCGTGGATGAAGGCGCTCGGGGTGCTGCACCCGCTGTTCACGGTCTCCGCGATCGTGGCCACGGCCAATCACTGGGTGCTGGACGCGGTGGGCGGCGCGGTCGTCGTCGCGCTCGGCTTCGGACTGACCTACATGCTGTCAGGGCCCCGGAAACTGCGGCCGCCGACCGTGCCGGCGGCGGCAAAACCCCTGGACGACCTGGCGGTTCCGGCTCCGCGTCCGGCCGCGAGACCGACCGGCGACGCGGTGGGCGGCAAACGCAGGTGACCGTGTCCGGGAGGAGTGCCGTCCGGGGACGGAACCCCGAGGTGCCGAAGGGGTGCGGGGGACGAACTCGTCGTCCCCCGGCCCCTTCGGCATGGATCGTCGCTCGACCAGCATCCGTCCATCCGCTCCGGTCCGCCACTCGAACGGCTCAGGGGGCCGCCCCCAGGGCCCAGGTGGCGAGGGACAGCGTGGCCATGGACACCACGGTCGAGGCCACCACCGAGTTGCGGGCCACTCGGGTGTCCAGGCCGTACTGCTGGGCGTAGATGAAGGCGTTCTGAGCAGTCGGCAGCGCCGAGCAGAGCACGACGGCCAGCAGCTGATGGTCCGGCAGGCGCAGCAGCGGCCCGCCGACGACGAACGCGGTCAGGGGCTGGGCCAGCGTCTTGAGGGCAACCGCCACCACGACCTCCGCGCGCCGCGTGCGCACCGCACGCCCCGCACGCCCCGCTCCTTCTTCGCCCGCACCGCCCTTCGCGGGTTCCGTCGCCGGACCGTCGGTCGTAGGACGGCCGTTCAGGGAGAGGCCCAGCGTGATCAGGGCCGTCGGCACCGCGGCGGCACCGAGCAGGTCGCAGGAGTGGGCGAGGGCGTGCGGCAGCCGGAGTCCGAGCGCGGAGACGACGACACCCAGCAGCGAGGCCATGATGACCGGGTTGCGGACCGGCATGGTCAGCATCCGCCGGAACACGACGCCCTTCCGGGTACCCGTCCCCGGCCCCAGCCCCGTGCCCGCGTCCAGCAGCGTCAGGATCACGGGAGAGACCAACAGCACCTGGAACAGGATGATCTGGGCGACGAACGACGCGTCACCGAGCACCTGGACCGCCACCGGGATGCCGAGATTGGCGGAATTGACGTAGCCGGCCGCCATGCTGCCGATCGCCCGGTCGGCCGTGCCCCGGCCGAAGAACCGGCCGGCCGCCACGAAGCCGAGACCGCAGACCAGCGTCGTACCCGCCGCGAAGGCCAGCATCGAGGAGTTGGCGAAGTCGGCAGGCCGCGCCCCGGAAACCATTCCGAACAGGGCCGCGGGCATGGCCACATGGAAGACGAACCGGCCGAGCACCGCTTCCGCCTGGACACCGAGGAGGCCGCCGCGGCCCGCCGCGCAGCCGATGGCGGTGAGGATCCAGATGGGGGCGAAGGCAGAGAGCAGAGCGTGCATTCCCGCCATGATCCACGCGCCGATGTGCTCATTCCGCACGGGGGTTCGGGCGGGGTCGGGGCTGCCGGTACGGGCGGCGGGGGCCGGGGCGTGAGGGAGACGGCCCCCGCCGTCCGAAGCCGGTGCAGGGCCGTCAGTCCACGGCGGTGGTGAGGTCGGCACCGTGTGCGGCGGTGCTGACCTGCAGCTGCTTGATCCCGTTGAGCCAGGCCGAGCGCAGCCGCCGCGGGTCGCCGACCAGTCGCAGGTCCGGCAGCACGTCGGCGATCGCGTTGAAGATCAGGTTGATCTCCATCACCGCGAGGGACTTGCCGAGGCAGAAGTGCGGACCGCCGCCGCCGAAGCCGAGGTGGGGGTTGGGATCGCGGGAGATGTCGAAGGTTTCCGGGTTCTCGAAGACCTCGGGGTCGTTGTTGGCCGAGGAGTAGAACAGTCCGACCCTGTCGCCCTTCTTGATGTGCTGCCCGCCGAGTTCGAGGTCCTGGGTGGCGGTCCGCTGGAAGGAGACCACGGGAGTGGCCCAGCGGACGATCTCCTCGGCGGTGGTCTCCGGCCGCTCGCGCTTGTACAGCTCCCACTCATCGGGGTGGGTGAGGAAGGCGTGCATGCCGTGGCTGATGGCGTTACGGGTGGTCTCGTTCCCGGCGACGGCGAGCAGGATCACGAAGAAGCCGAACTCGTCGGAGGAGAGATTTCCCTGTCCCTCCGCGGCGACCAGCTGGGAGACGATGTCCTTGGCCGGACACTCCTTGCGGGCGGCCGCCAGGTTCATCGAGTACGAGACGATCTCCATGGCCGCCTCGGTGCCGACCTCCTCGGTGATCGCGTACTCGGGATCGTCGTACGCGGCCATCTTGTTGGACCAGTCGAAGATCTTGGACCGGTCCTCCTGCGGTACGCCGATGAGCTCGGCGATGGCCTGGAGCGGCAGTTCGACGGCGATGTCGGTGACGAAGTCGAACGAACCGTCGTCGTCGGCGGAGGCGAGAGCCGTCTCGACGATCGAGCGGGCGCGGCTGCGGAGGGCCTGCTCCAGGGAGCGGATCGCCCGGGGTGTGAAGCCCCGCTGGACGATCTGGCGAACCCGGGTGTGCTCGGGCGGGTCCATGTTCAGCATGATCAGCTTCTGGACGTCGATCTGGTCGCGGCTGATCGACTCGTTGAAGCGGATGACCGCCGTATTGGTGTGCGAGGAGAACAGTTCGGGGTGGGTGGAGACGTACTTGACGTCCGCGTGCCGGGTGACGACCCAGTAGCCCTCGTCGTCGAAACCGGAGATACCGGCCGGCTGGGTGCACCACCAGACCGGCGCGGTCTGCCGCATCTGTGCGAACTCCGGGTGCGGAATGCGGGCTTGGAGCAGGTCGGGGTCGGTGAAGTCGAACCCTTCGGGCAGATGGGGGCAGGGCATCGGCAACTCCAGGTCGGTCCGAGAGCCGCCCGAACGATGCCTGACGACCCATCAGAAGTTGCCCGAAACGTAGTAACGAGTTCTACAACTGGCAAGAGGGGTGGCCCGATCTGTTGCGTGAAGAGTGGGTGAGGCAGGTATGAAGCGGGCGCAAGGTGTGTGCAAGGCCCTTGCGTACCCGGGGTAAGGCTCATAAGACTGCTCGAAGAACTAGAACGCGTACTAGTTCCCTCCGCGGGCGCCGGGACGCCCCTGCGGAAGGGCGAGGAGAGGACGAGCTCATGGCCGCGGAACCCGTCATCGTCGAAGCCGTACGCACCCCCATCGGCAAGCGCGGAGGCGCGCTCGCCAATCTGCATCCCGCCTATCTGCTGGGCGAGACCTACCGGGAACTCCTCGGTCGTACCGGCATCCACGCCGACTGCGTCGAACAGATCGTCGGCGGTACGGTCACCCACGCCGGCGAACAGTCCATGAATCCGGCCCGCAACGCCTGGCTCACCGTGGGCCTTCCGTACGAGACCGCCGCCACCACCGTGGACTGCCAGTGCGGCTCCTCGCAGCAGGCCTCGCACATGGTCGCCAACATGGTCGCGGCCGGAGTGATCGACATCGGCATCAGCTGTGGTGTCGAGGCCATGTCGCGGGTGCCGCTGGGCAGCGGCTCCAAGCACGGACCGGGAAAGCCCTGGCCCGACGAGTGGAACGTCGACCTGCCCAACCAGTTCGAGGCGGCCGAGCGCATCGCCCGCAACCGCGGCCTGACCCGGGAGAACGTCGACTCGCTCGGGCTGATCTCGCAGGAGCGGGCGGCCGTCGCCTGGGCCGAGGAGCGTTTCAAACGGGAGACGTACGCGGTCCAGGTGCCGACCACCGAGGAGGAGCAGGCGGCCGGTGAGGGGATGTGGCGTCTGGTCGACCGGGACGAGGGGCTGCGGGACACCACGATGGAGGGCCTCGGCCGGCTCAAGCCGGTCATGCCCACCGCGATCCACACCGCGGGCAACTCCTCCCAGATATCCGACGGAGCCTGCGCGATCATGTGGGCGTCCAAGCGGATGGCACGCGCGCTCAAGCTCAAGCCGCGCGCCCGGATCGTCGCCCAGGCGCTCGTCGGTTCCGACCCGCACTTCCACCTCGACGGACCGATCGACGCGACCCGCGCGGTGCTCGGCAAGGCCGGGATGTCACTCAAGGACATCGACATCGTCGAGATCAACGAGGCCTTCGCCTCGGTGGTGCTGAGCTGGACCCAGGTCTTCGGGCAGGACCTCGAAAAGGTCAATGTCAACGGCGGGGCCATCGCGCTCGGCCACCCGGTGGGCGCCACCGGTGCCCGTCTGATCACCACGGCGTTGCACGAACTGGAGCGCCGGGACAAGGAGTTCGCGCTGATCACCATGTGCGCGGGTGGCGCGCTGGCGACGGGCACCATCATCCAGCGGCTCTGACGTCGAGCCGGCGGGCAGGATGCGGCGGCTCCGGCACCGCACCGATGGGGAAGACCGTTTTGCCAAGGTCACCCATGCGGCCCCAGAACTTCCGTTCCCACTGGGTGAACCCACCGGCAGAACCCACTCCAGCACACTTCAGCTCAGCAGACCGACAGCAGCTCACACCCCCTGGCCGGGGTGTCGTCAGGTGTACCTCCGGTCGGGGGCCCAGGCCGATACCCGTGCCACGCCCGGCTGCATAGCGTCTTGGGCATGGAAAAGAACAGCGCTACGAACCAGTCGACTTGGAGCAAGCGACGCCGCACCGCCCGCCGTGGACCGGCCGCCGCCACCGTGGTGGTCCTGGCCGCACTCGGCACCGTGCCCGCCGTCGCCCAACAGCCCGTCGGTGCGGCCGAGTCCTCCCACACGCTCGCAGCGCGAGACAGAGGGGACCTCCTGTCCCTCACCCCCGTGGCCGACCTCGGCCGCGCCGACGTGGCCCGTTTCCTCGCCTCCGGGGGGATGGCGACCGACACCGTCCGCCACGGCCTGCGGGCCTACCGCCTCACCTACCGCACCGTCACCCCGCAGGGCGCCCCCACGACCGCCACCGGACTCCTCGTCCTTCCCAAGGGCGGCCCGCACCGACTGGACCTGGTCTCCGACACCCACGGCACGATGGCCCACCGCGACTACGCGCCCTCCGTCGGCGAGGACTTCGGCCGCTTCGCCCCCTATCTCCACGCCTCGGCGGGCCGTGCCGTCGCCGCCCCCGACTACCTCGGACTCGGCAAGGGGCCGGGCCGCCACCCGTACATGGACACCAAGTCCTCCGTCACCGCCTCCGTCGACATGCTGCGGGCCTCCCGCACCGCCGCGCAGCGGCTGAACCGCCCGCTCACCGGCGATGTGTACGCGAGCGGCTTCTCCCAGGGCGGCCAGGTCGCGATGGCCCTGGGCAGAGCCCTCGACAACGGCGCCGACCGGCACTTCAGGCTCCGCGCCCTCGCCCCGGTCTCGGGGCCGTACGACATCGAGCACGCCGAGATGCCCGCCCTGTTCGACGGCCGGGTCAACGACATCAGCGGCATCTTCTACATGACGTACTTCCTCACCGCGCAGAACGGGCTCCACCCGCTCTACAAGGACCCCTCCGAAGCGTTCCGGGAGCCGTACGCGGGAATCGTCGACGACCTGTTCGACACCAACCACGTCGAGGAGCAGATCATCCCGGCGCTGCCCGGCACTCTGAAGGAACTGCTCACCGACGACTACTACCGGCAGGTCCAGCACCCCACCGGTGCCCTGCTGGCCGCGGTGCGCGCCCAGGACGGCAACTGCGCCTGGAAGCCGGACGTGCCCGTGCGTCTGTACTCCTCGTCGGGCGACACCGATGTGCCGATCGCCAACGCCCGCAACTGCGCGGCCGACCTGGCGGAGCACGGTGTCAGGGCCCGGGTGGTCGACCAGGGGGCGACCGGCCACAACGCCACGTACATGAAGTCGGGGCCCCAGATCGTGCGCTGGTTCGACACGGTCGCCGCGCGGCACTGAACCCGGCCCCGGCGGGGCGGATCCGGCCGGCGGCCCGGCCGGATCCACGCCGTGGGGCGGCGGGCGGAGACGCCCGCTCAGTACGGCACGTGGGTGGGGAAGGTGGCCGTGGGGCTGAACAGGGTCGCGTACCCGTCCTCGTGGCGGCGGTGCCGCCCGGACCGGCTCACCTCGGCGACCGGGGCCGCGAGCGTGAGCAGCCCGTCGTTGGCGAGTTCCTGTACGCGCATCAGCAGCGCCCGTACCTCCAGTCCGAGTTCGGCGGCGACCGTCTGCAGGTCGAGGCCGGACTCCCAGCTCCACAGCAGCACGGAGTCCATGCTGGGCGACCAGAACACCGTGTTCTCCACCTCGACGGGCGCTGCCGCGGCAGGGGCGGGGGCGGGCGGTGCCATGTCCGGCGGCGGGACGACCATCTCCTCACGTGGGTGCGGAAACGGGATCTCGGGTACGGCGGGGGGTTCGTCCTTCGGCTCCGGCGCCGCCTGCGGGGGCCGCCTGAGGAGCTCCTCGGCGAGGGAGCGCGCGTCGGTGCGGCCCACCGTGCGACGTGCTAATCGCACCTCGCGTTCGTTGAGGCCCATCAAGTCCGCGATCGAGCCGTCGTCGCCGACCGTGACGGCGAATGCCGCGAGTGTCCTGCTGCGCTCGGCCTGCGCCTCGTCCAGCAACGCCTGTGCCTGACGCATGCGTTCGTCGCTGGCGCAGAAAGCTTCCGCCAGGACGGTGTTCCGATCCCAGAATTCACGAGGTTCCACGTAGGTGACAACGCTCCGGCGGCCGTCTGGAACGGACGGCCGAGCAAAATGCGCCTAGATGGACCAACGAGTAATTAAGCTCGCCAAGTTATATGAACTTGAACATTTGTCAAGTCTTGAAGGTTTTTACGGCGTGGCGAAGGCCCCGACCGGTGGTCGGGACCCTGGTGCGGGCTCAGGAGCCACCGGCTCAGTACCGGTGGTTGGCCTCGTTACCCGGAGCCGAAGGGCCCGCACCGTCCGGACCACCCCGAAGGGCTCCTGAGCAGGTCGGAGCGGATGCGGGACGGTGTCCACCGCGGCGGCGCGGCTGCTCCCCGGCATCGTGGAGGACCAACGCCCTGTGGGAGTCCTCACTCACCGGAGGCGTCGAATGTGACCCGGGCCTCGAAGGCGGCCCGGCGCGTGGCCCGGCGCAGCGCCTTCAGCAGCGTCGGGCCGATGGTGAGGGTCAGCACCACGGTGAGTACGGCCCGGCCCAGGTCCCAGCCGAGCGAGGTCGCCGTGCAGTACGCGAGGAAGCGGACCAGGTTCTGCGACAGTGGGTCACCCGCGTGGAACGAGATCCCCGAACCGAGACCGGGCACGATCGTCCAGCCGTACAGGTTCATCACCGTGCCGTACGCGAACGCCGCCACGAACCCGTACAGCGCGAGCATCAGCGGCTCGGCCCGCCCGCGCAGCCGGTCCGGCCCCGGCAGCAGGCCCGCGCCCATCGTGAACCAGCCCATCGACAGCATCTGGAACGGCATCCACGGCCCCACTCCACCGGTGAGCAGCGCGGACGCGAACATCGTCACCGAGCCGAGCACGAAGCCGAAGCCGGGCCCGAGCACCCGGCCGCTCAGGACCATCAGGAAGAACATCGGCTCCAGCCCCGCCGTGCCCGCGCCCAGTGGACGCAGCGCGGCGCCGACCGCCGCCAGCACCCCCAGCATGGCCACCGCCTTCGCGTCGAGACCGGAGTCCGCGATCATCGCGACGACCACGCCGACCAGCAGCGGCAGCAGCGCGGCGAACAGCCACGGCGCGTCCTGGGAGTGCGCCAGACCGGAGCCCGCGCCGGCCAGCAGCGGCCAGCCGAACGCGACCACGCCGATCGCGCTGATGAGGACGAGCGCGGCGATCGCGCGCGGCCCCAGACGTATCGGCCGTACCGGGCGCCGGTCCGTGGTGCGGCCCTTCCCGCCGGCTTTTCCGCTCATGCCCCGGCTCCCAGTGCGCGACGCACCTGTGTCACGGTCAGCCACTCCTGCGGGGCGAGGATCTTCGCGGTCTGCGGGGCGAACGCCGGGGAGGAGACCACCACCTGCCGGGTCTCCCCGTCCGCGACGATCTCCCCGTCGGCGAGTATCACCACGCGGTGCGCCAGCTCGGCGGCGAGCTCCACATCGTGCGTGGCCAGGACGATCGCGTGGCCCTCGGCCGCGAGCGCGCGCAGAACCGTGACCAGCCGGGCCTTCGCCGCGTAGTCCAGGCCACGGGTCGGCTCGTCCAGGAGCAGGAGTGGAGGCCTCGCGGTGAGCACGACGGCCAGGGCGAGCGCGAGCCGCTGGCCCTCGGAGAGATCACGGGGGTGGGTGTCGTCCGGTACACCGGGCAGCAGCTCGGAGACCAGGGCCCGGCAGCTGCCCGCCGCGGCGCCCGCGTCGGCGTCGGCCGCGGCGCACTCGGCGGCGACCGTGTCCGCGTACAGCAGATCGCGCGGCTCCTGCGGTACGAGCCCGACCCGGCGCACCATCTCGCGCGGCTGCGTGCGGTGCGGGATCCGGCCGCCGACGAGGACGGTGCCGGTGGTGGGCTCGACCATGCCCACGAGCGTGGCCAGCAGAGTGGATTTGCCCGCACCGTTGCGGCCCATCAGAGCGACCGTCTCGCCGGGGGCGACGGTGAGCGTCACCCCGCGCAGCGCCTCGACGCGCCCACGCCGTACACCGAGCCGCTCGACCCGGGCCGGGGTGTCGCCCACGGGACCGGGAGCGGCGGTGGTGGTCCGGGCGCCGCGGCCCAGCAGCCGGGCGAGGGCGCCGCGCCGCGCCGGTGCCGGGACGGCGGGCAGCGGGGCCACGACGGCCCCGGCCGGTCCGGACGGCGCGGCGGGCGGCCGTGCCGACGCCAGCCGCTCGCGCAGACCGGCCGCGCGGCGCCGGGCATCGCGGACCGAGAGCGGCAGCGGTTCCCAGCCCGCCAGCCGGCCCAGCGCGACGACCGGCGGGTGGACCGGGGAGACGGCCATGACGTCCGCGGGCGCGCCCATGACCGGTGCCGCGCCCGGTGACGGCAGCAGGACGACCTGGTCCGCGTACTGCACCACCCGCTCCAGCCGGTGCTCCGCCATCAGGACCGTCGTACCGAGGTCGTGCACCAGCCGCTGGAGCACGGCGAGGACCTCCTCGGCCGCCGCCGGGTCCAGGGCGGACGTCGGCTCGTCGAGGACCAGGACCTTCGGGTGCGGGGTGAGCACCGAGCCGATCGCGACCCGCTGCTGCTGGCCGCCGGAGAGCGTGGCGATCGGCCGGTCGCGCAGCCCGGCCAGACCCAGCAGGTCGAGGGTCTCCTCGACCCGACGCCGCATCACGTCGGGGGCCAGGCCCAGCGACTCCATCCCGTACGCCAGCTCGTCCTCGACCGTGTCGGTGACAAAGTGGGAGAGCGGGTCCTGACCCACCGTGCCCACCAGATCGGCGAGTTCGCGTGGTTTGTGGGTACGGGTATCGCGCCCGTCGACCGTGACCCGGCCGCTCAGCGTGCCGCCGGTGAAGTGCGGCACCAGACCGGAGACGGCACCCAGCAGCGTCGACTTGCCGACCCCGGACGGGCCGACGAGCAGCACCAACTCGCCCTCCGGGACGGTCAGATCGACCCCGGACAGGGTGGGGCGCGCGGTGCCCTCGTAGCGCACCGAGACGTGCTCGAACCGGATCACTGGCTCTCCTTGGAATGCGGCGCGCCCACCGGGGCCGGCACGGGCGCCACCACCGCGGGCAACAGCCCGATCAGCACCGCCGCCGCGGGCCACAGCGGAAGCACCGGCGCGGCCAGCGGTACGACGCCCGGCCGCAGTGCCTCCGCGTCGACACCGCCCGCCCAGACCATCGCCACGGCCACGGCGACCCCCGAACCCGCCACCAGCCAGGCCCGCCCACCCCACCGGTCGGGCCGGTAGCGGGTACGGACCGAGCGGGCCCCGCCGAGCCGCAGCCCGGCCATCGCGGCGACCAGCCCGGCGATCAGCAGCGGCAGTCCGTACACCGCGCCCTGCGCGGCCAGCAGCCCGTACGTGCCCGCGCACACCCCGAGCAGCCCGCCGAGCGTGAGGACGTTCGTGGTGTGCCGGACGGCGGGCGGAACCTGGGCCGTGCGCCCGTATCCGCGCGCGTCCATCGAGGCCGCCACCGCGACCGAGCGCTCCAACGCACCCTCCAGGACCGGCAGTCCGATCTGGAGGACCGCCTTGACGCCGCCGGTCGGACGGCCCCGCAGCCGCCGTGCGGTGCGCAGCCGCACCACATCGGCGACCATGTTCGGCGCGAACGTCATGGCGACGACGACGGCGACCCCCGCCTCGTACAGCGCACCCGGCAGCGACTTCAGCAGCCGGGCCGGGTTGGCGAGCGAGTTCGCCGCACCGAGACAGATCAGCAGGGTCGCCAGCTTCGCCCCGTCGTACAGCGCGAAGACCAACTGCTCGGCGGTGACCCGGCCACCGATCCTGACGCCCTTCGCCCAGTCGGGCAGCGGCACCTCGGGGAGCGTGAACACCGGATGCGTCCCGGGGATCGGTGAACCGAGAAGGACCGAGAAGACCAGCCGCACACCGACGACGAACAGCCCGATCCTGATGAACGCCCCGTACGAACGGGCCCACGGCGCGTCCGTACGGCGCGCCGCGACCACATAGCCCGCGACCCCCACCAGCAGCCCGAGCAGCAGTGGATTGGTGGTCCGGGACGCGGCGGTGGCGAGACCGAGCGCCCACAGCCACCAGGCCCCGGCGGGCAGGGCGTTGCTCCGGGTCGCCCCGGGGGCGCGCAGCGGCCGGCGCGGCCGGACGGTGCCGGTGGCGCCGGTCACCGCGCCGCTGGTCGGGGCGGTCATCCGCGGCGGCGGCGGGCCTGCACGACTGCGGCGATGCCGAGGAGGAGAACGGCGCCGACGCCGACGAGCACCCCGGCGGACGGCCCGCCGCCGGAGCCGCCCGAACCGGCGGAGGCGGCGGCGGGGACGGAGGCGCCCGGGGACACGGTCGCGGAAGGCGTGGCGTGCCCGTCGCCCGAGACCTGTTCGCCGCAGCCCGAGCCCGGATAGCCGGATATGGCACAGAGCAGCGCGTCGCTGCTGTAACGCAGCGGTTTGGCCACCGAGGCGAGTGCCTCGGCGGTGCTCGCGTCCGGGGTGACCCGCGCGCACGCGGTACGCGGCGCGGGCGGCGTCTCGCCGACCGGGGCGTCCGCCGCCGTGCCCGGGTCGATGACCAGCGCGACCCGCTTGGTGCCGTCCTGGGCCGGGGTGTCCGCGCAGATCTTCGCGAAGTCGGGGGAGCGGCGCGGCTTCGCCGAGTCCTGGGAGTCCTCGCTCACCGAGAACCGGAAGCCCTGCACCGTGCCGTCGTCCGGCCGGACCAGGGACGGGCCCTGGGTGGCGTACGTCCAGCCGGTGCTGGAGCTCTCCCAGAACGACCAGTACCGGTACCCGGCCGCCTGGGCCGTCCCCGCGCCGAGCACGGCCAGGACGGCAGCCAGGGCCACCAGCAGCGCGGTGGCCCTTCCCGCCCGCCTCACAGCTGCCGGTTCTTGCGCCGGCCGCTGATCAGGAAGGCCGCGGCCGCAGCGACGACGAGGCCGATGCCGATGAACCACCACACGCCGCCGATCACGTCGTCGCCGCTGTGCACCTGGTCCTTCTCCGTGGCCTCGTACCCGGTGTCGGCGGACGGGTCGGGCGTCGTGACGGCCGCGGGCGCGGGACCGGTCGCGTTCAGCCGGTCGACCAGGTTGACGCCGTTGAAGTCGCGGGCGTCGGAGCCGGTCGCGTGCGCGGCCAGGACCAGCTGGGCGTAGGCGGCGGGACCGTTCTGCTCGGCCCAGGGGCCCGAGTTCTTCTTCAGCCAGGCCACGGCCTTGGCGGCCTTGTCCTGGTGGCCCGCCGCGGACAGGGCGACGACCGCGTCCGCGGTGTTGCCGAAGTCGGGCTGCGGGGTGGTGTCGGAGGCGCCCGGCATCGGGGCCAGGTCGAGGTGGCCGCTCGTGGCGAGGGCGTTCGCGAGGTAGTGGGCGCCGTTCTGGGCGGCCTGCTCGGGCGTGAGACCGGACCCCGGGTGGCAGCTGGTCCCCTTGGTCGCGGCGTTGTTCCCGACGGCCAGGGCCTTGCCCATCGTGCCGAGCACGGCGGCGGCGGTGGCGTCCGCGTTGGCGGCGAGCTTGCCGGCCTTGTCGGGCTGGTAGGCGAAGGCGCCGCCGTCCTTGCCGCCGCACGGGATCGCGAGCGCGAGCAGCGGGGAGTAGGGGGTCTTGCCGTTCGGGGTGGTGATGTCCGCGAGCCGCTGGCCCTGCCGGGCGAGGGCGCCGATCACCAGCGAGGTGGAGTTGGCGTCGCTGGGCGCGCCGGCGGTGTAGCCCCAGCCGCCGTCCTCGTTCTGTACGGACTTCAGCCAGCGGACCGAGTTGTTCACGGTGTCCCGGTGCCCGCCCACCTCGACGAACGCCTGGACGGCGGCCGCGGTGGCATTGGTGTCCAGCACCGTCTTCCCGGTGCAGGGCCGGGAGACGTCGGGCCGGTACGCGGCGTAGGCGCCGTTGCCGCACTGCTGGGCGATCAGCCAGTCCACCGACTCCGTCGCGGGCGTGACGCCCTCCAGCCGCTGGGCGAGGAAGGCCAGCGACTGCCGCCAGACACCGTCGTAGGTCGGGTCCTTCGTGCCGTACAGCCCGGACGGCAGGGCAGCGGACGGCGAGGGGGAAGGGGACGGCGCCGCCACCGCGACCGGGGCAGCGGCCGCACAGAGCACGGTGGCGATGGCGGCGAGCGATGCCGCGCTGCGGCGTACGGTCATGGCGGGCGGGGCCTCTCCTGCGGGGAACCGGGCACAGGCACGCTCAGGCACCAGGCTCCGGCTCCGTATACCTCGACGGTGCCGACCACCGGGGTTCCGGAGGTCGCGAGCCGGTCACGACCGCGGACAGGGCATTCCGACTCACCGTCTGCGACGACGGTTCACGGCTGCGTGGTCAGCGCCGGATTCGCACCGGCTTCCCCCTGAACGGGCATGATGACGACCCGCACACTCTACCGGGCGGGGCCGGACGGGTTCCGGGGCCGTCCGGGGGCTCGTCCCCCACGGGACGGGCGACGGCTCCCCGCGGCCCCGGGGGCCCGACGGGCGACGGCTCCCCGCGGCCCCGGGGGCCCGACGGGCGACGGCTTCACCGCGCTCGCCGGAAGCCCGGCCCGTGCCGGTGCCCGGGGTGCCCGGGGTGCCCGGGAGAGGGTGAACGAGCTCCCTGCCCGACGGCCCGCCGCGCCCTTCACACCGCGATGTACGTCACCGGCTCGCTCCCCGCCACCGCCTCCGCGCGCCCCAGCCTGACCAGTCGCCGCAGATGCGCCTCGGCCTCCGAGACGGCGATGTTCCGTGAACCGTGCGAGATCTGCTCCCACGGCCGGTTCCACTCCATCCGCTCGGCCAGCTCCCACGGCGTGAGCGGGGTGGCCAGCAGCTTGAGCAGTCCGGTCAGCCGTTCCTCGTGATGGTCCAGGAGTTCCCGTACGCGCCGCGCGGCGTCCGTGAATGCGTACTGGTGGGCGGGCAGCACCTCCGCCACGCCGAGCCGGCCGATGTGCTCCAGCGAGCCGAGGTAGTCACCGATGGGGTCTCCCCCGGCGGAGGGGGCGGTGCCCGGCGCGGTGTCCGGGTCCTCGTACAGCCCGATGTGCGGGCTGATCCCCGGCAGCAGATGATCCCCCGAGAACAGCCGCCCCCGGCCCGGCAGATTCCCCGGATGCTCCTCCTCCAGATGCAGACAGACATGACCGGGCGTGTGCCCCGGAGTCCAGATCGCCCGCAGTCGGCGGCCCGCCAGGCCGAGGAGCTCACCCGGAACGATCTCCCGGTCCGGGAGCGCGGACCGCAGCCCCGGCAGTGTGCGCATCCGACCGCCCTCGACCGCGGCCCGCAGCGGCGCGAGATGCTCCTGGGGCGCACCGACCGCGGTGAGCTTCGTCAAGAGGTACGCCAGCCAGGTGCCGGGCCGGGCCTCCCGGGTGCGGCGCACGATCGCGGCGTCCGCCGCGTGCATGGCGATCCAGGCCCCGGAGGCCTCGCGCACCTGGCCGGAGAGGCCGTGGTGGTCGGGGTGGTGATGGGTGATGACCACACCGTGGATGTCGCCGATGCCCGTACCGATGGCGTCGAGCCCGGCGGTGAGGGTGTCCCACGCCTCCGGATCGTCCCAGCCCGTGTCGATCAGGACCGGCCCGCGATCGGTGTCGAGGACATGGACGAGGGTGTGGCCGAGCGGATTGTCCGGGATGGGGACCTTGATGCTGTGCACGCCCCCGCCATGGTCGGTCACCTGCGTCATGGGCTCCTCATCTCTCTTCGAGGCCTGAGGCACCGGACGTATGGCGTGCGGCGCACCGCGCCCACTGTAACGAGAACTTGTTTCAGTAGTAGCCCCGGTCGACCATCTGTCGGTACGTCCATCTGCCCGGCGTACCCCGGGAGTTCGGGGTGCACGGGATTGCGGGCGGCCGCCGACGGCTCGCGGGACGACCGCGCCGGTGGGTGTTGGGCGCGGGCCGCCCCGTGTTTCCGCCCGTGGCCCGCGCCCGTCGCGCGCCGCGCGGGCCACGGTTCACGCGTCGGCGCGGGGCGGTCCGTACGGTCGGAGCCCCGCGCCGGGCAGTGGGTCCGGGTCACCGGCCGGGCGGCCGGTGACCCGGATCACTCGTCGCTCATGCGGCGCCCTTGGCCGGACGGTGCCACACGAGTCGCGGGGTGCGCGCTCCGTCGCCGGTTCCCTCGGTCGGGGGGAGCAGGGTTAATCGGTCCCCCTCCACCCGCCACCGGCGCTCCTGCCTGGTGCCGACCCACGGGCGCAAGGACGCCACGTGCAGATGGTGGACGACCAGGTCGCCCGTCACCTCGTAGGTGCCCGCGTATCCCAGGTAAGGAGAAGTCCTGAACAGGGTCGCGGTGTCGACCGGTCCGGCCGTCCCCTCCTCCGGGGAGGACTCGGCCTCCGGGTTCAGCATGCTCACCGACATGTGGCCGTCGGCGGTATAGGTGATCAGTCCTGTCGGACTCTGCCCGAGGGGGTGTTCGAGCGTGTCGCCGGTGGCGCCCATGATGGCGACGGTGCTCAGCAACCAGGCGCCCACGAGGGGGTGTTCGGAGGTGACTGGCCCGGGGGTGGACGGGTGATCCGGTTCGGTGCGGGATGGGGCGTACACGTGTTTCCCTTCTGAGCTGGTGGAATTCGGAACTTCTGGAGCGGGTGCGTGGGGGACGGGGTCGTTCTCGTCCCTACCCGTGCGGCACACCGGGGAAGCGAGTCGTGTGCCGCGAAAGCCCGGGTGGCGCGACGACGGCCGTCCGGCCGCGCGCGTTGTCGAAGCCGTGGACTCCTGGAACTGGAACTGGTATCAGTTCTGACACGGAGTCAGGTAACGTGCCGGGTCGCGGGAGGCAGCAGCCATGACCGAGCTTGTCGAACACGGAAAACTGTTCATCGGCGGGGAGTTGGTCGATCCGCTGGGCCGGGATGTCATCGAGGTCGTATCGCCCCACACCGAACAGGTCATCGGCCGGGTGCCGCACGCCTGCGAGGGGGATGTGGACCGGGCCGTCGCCGCCGCCCGGCGGGCGTTCGACGAGGGGCCCTGGCCGCGGATGACCCTGGACGAGCGGATCGCGGTGATCACCCGGATCAAGGACGCGTTCGCCGCGCGGTACGAGGAGATCGCCCGGGTCATCAGCTCGGAGAACGGCACTCCGTACACGTCGAGCGTCATGGTGCAGGCGCTCGCCGCGATGATGGTGTGGGACGCGGCGATCACCGTCGCCCGCACCTTCCCGTACGAGGAGCGCCGGGACGGTGCTCTCGGGCCGCTGCTGGTGCGCAGGGAGCCGGTCGGGGTGGTCGCGGCGGTGGTGCCGTGGAACGTTCCGCAGTTCACCGCCGCCGCGAAGCTCGCGCCCGCGCTGCTGGCCGGCTGCTCCGCCGTGCTCAAGGTCTCGCCCGAATCCCCGCTGGACGCCTACATCCTGGCCGACATCGCGGCCGGGGCCGGGCTGCCCGAGGGGGTGCTGTCGATCCTGCCCGCCGACCGCGAGGTCAGCGAGTACCTGGTGGGGCACAC
The DNA here is from genome assembly GCF_043083485.1 of Streptomyces sp. NPDC014727. Lineage (NCBI taxonomy): Bacteria > Bacillati > Actinomycetota > Actinomycetes > Kitasatosporales > Streptomycetaceae > Streptomyces > Streptomyces sp. NPDC014727. The sequence continues at coordinate 147,437 of NZ_JBIBYR010000001.1, forward strand.
CGGCGTCGACAAGGTGTCGTTCACCGGCTCCGTGGCCGCCGGGCGGCGGGTGATGGAGGTGGCCTCCCGCAACCTCACCCGTGTCACACTGGAACTGGGCGGCAAGTCCGCCGCCGTGATCCTCCCGGACGCCGATCTGGAGACGGCCGTCGCCGGGATCGTTCCCTTCGCCTGGATGATCAACGGCCAGGCGTGCGTCGCCCAGACCCGGATCCTCGTTCCGCGCTCCCGCTACGACGAGACGGCCGAGGCGTTCGCCGCTGCCGCGAGCGCGCTGCGGGTCGGCGACCCGCTCGATCCCGCCACCGAACTCGGCCCCCTCGTCGCGCGGCGCCAGCAGCAGCGGTCGCTCGACTACATCAGGATCGGCCAGGACGAGGGCGCCAAGATCCTCACCGGCGGCGGGCGTCCGGCGTCCCAGGACCGGGGCTGGTACGTGGAGCCGACCCTCTTCGGTGACGTCGACAACTCCATGCGCGTCGCCCGCGAGGAGATCTTCGGTCCCGTCATCTGCCTCCTGCCGTACGGTGACGAGGACGAGGCCGTACGGATCGCCGACGACTCCGAGTACGGCCTCAGCGGCAGCGTCTGGACCGCCGACACCGAGCGCGGCATCGACATCGCCCGCCGGGTCAGAACGGGCACGTACAGCGTCAACACCTTCAGCCTCGACATGCTCGGTCCCTTCGGCGGCTACAAGAACTCCGGTCTGGGACGGGAGTTCGGGCCCGAGGGATACGCCGAGTACTTCGAGCACAAGATGATTCATCTGCCGGCCGGATACGAGGGGGCGTGATGGGGGACCGCTGGGCCGTGGAGGTCGACCGCGGGGTCTGCATCGGTTCCGGAATGTGCGTGAACCACGCCCCGGGAGGATTCGCGCTGGATTCCGCCCGGCAGTCCCGTCCGTCGGCCCCGGAGACCGACGCCAACGAGCGGGTGCTCGCGGCGGCCGAGGGATGCCCGGTCGAGGCGATCACGATCACGCTGATCGGCTCGGGGGAGGTCGTCTTCCCGCCGGAGGACTGAAAGGGGCGGCCCGTAACAGGGCTTGGCCGCGGTGGAGGGCTTCGAGCCGGCTCGCCAGTTCCTGGCGGGCGGCCGAGGCACGGGCGTACCCGATGCGCACCGGCAGCAGGGAGACGGTCTGCCCACGCTCGCCGGCCGGATTCGGCACCGGGTCAGCAAGGCGTCGGGCGGTTGTCCGAATCGGCGGCGCCGCATGGAGTGGCCACGTCGTCCGGAGGCAGGGAGTGGATGCGCGGTATCGGTGAAGCCAGTAGCCAGAGCACCGACAGCGTTCCCCCGGCGGCGCCGATGAGCAGGGTTGCCCGCAGGCCGAAGGCGGTGGCGAGCAGGCCGCCGACGACGGCTCCGATGGGACGTATGCCGTAGTTGACGGTGCTGAACGCGCCCGCCACGCGGCTGCGCATGCCATCAGGAATCACGCTGGTCTGCAGGGAGTTGAGGTTGACGTCGAAGAGCATGACGCCGATCCCGGAGAGGAACTCCGCCGCGGCCAGCGCTCCGGCGCGGGCCCAGAGCGGGCCTCCCGCGCCGGCCGCGATGGCGATGGGCGCCGGAAACAGCGCGGCTCCCACCACGATGCTGCGCCCCACCCCGATGCGCCGCGAGATCCTCGGGGCGAGGACGGCACCGAGGAAGGCGCCGGTGGAACCGACCCCCAGAGCCAGCCCGATCACTCCGGCGGGCAGCCCCAGGACACGGCTGGCGAACAGGACCATCAGCCCGCTGCCTGCGACAAAGGTGAAGAAGTTGACAGTCACCGCGCAGCAGAGCCCGGCACGCAGCACCGGGTGTCGCGTGACGAAGCTCATCCCCTCCCGGGCACGTCGTAGCAGTGAAGGAACCGCTGCCTCGTCGATACCGGTGGGCGATTCACCGAGCGGGATCCGCCCTATCAGGAACGCGGACGCCGCATACGACAAGGCATCGACAACGACAGCCAAGGGCGCGGTCAACGCCTGAACGAGACCGCCGCCGACCGCCGGGCCGACCACGTGCGACACCGACCGACTGGCACTGAGCCTGCTGTTCGCCTCGACGTAGGACGAGCGGGGCACGAGATGAGCGAAGAAGGGCGGATAGGCGGTGTTGAACAGCACCGCTGCGGTGCCGGTCAACACCGCCACGGCATACAACTGACCGAGGCTCACCGCGTCGAGCAGGTACGCGACGGGGAGGCTGAGCAACACCGCCCCGCGCACCAGATCAGCGAAGACCATCAGGCGGCGCTTGTGGACCCGACGGTCGACCCAAGCCCCCAGAATGATCGCGAGAAGATTCGGAGTCCAGATGAGCGCGGTCAGCCACGCCACCTGGTTGGCCGAGGCACTCAGCGCTGTCACGGCGATCAGCGGCAGTGCCAGTTCGGTGATCCGGTCGCCGAACTCCGAGATCGACTGCCCCGCCCAGTACCGGCAAAAGCGCCGGTCACGCCACAGAGATATCGGAGCGCCCGCCTCCGGGGCGCTCACGGTGTCCCGCCGGCCTGCTCCTCGTCCTGCTCCGGCAGGGCGTAACGCATCAGCTGGACGCCCCGGCTTCCGGCCGGACGCTCGGCAGGGTTGCGTGTCACGTAAGGCGCGAGTACGTGCTCGATCGCGTCTTGAATCGCCGCGAGTTCCTCCGCCGAAACGACCACACGGGTGTTGGCCAGACCACCAGCCCTCTGCCACAACGGGTCCAGGCCGGGCTCGACTTCGACCACCCACCTGCTCGGCAGATCTCCATAGCGGACAAACATTTCCCGGGACAGCGCCCGCGCGGCCGACCTGCCCTCCTCGTCCTCCGGTGCCTCGAACCGGAAACCACGCGCTGCCGCCTCCCACCGCCGTTGCCGACGGTCCGCCCCGGCCTCGGCATCCCGGACCAGTCCGAAGCCTGCCAGGTGCCGCAGATGCCAACTGGTCACCGAGGGAGTCGCTCCGACGTGGGGCGCGAGTTGCGTGGCCGTCGCCGGCCCGTGGCGGTGGAGGCGGTCGAGGATCGCCAGCCTCACCGGATGTGCCAACGCCCGCATCGCCTGCGGATCGGTGATCTCGATATCGCCCAGCCGATTCCCGGAATCCATGACGTGAGAGTGTCCTCTCACAAAATGTGAGAGTCAACTCTCACAGTGAATGTGCACACGCTCACCGTCCCTCCCCGGCCGGGAAGACGGGCGGGCACGTCCGGATCAGCGGGAGGGGAAAGGAGCCAGGCGGCGGTCCCATTCGTCCGCGGCCCGGCGCAGCTCCTCGGTGCTGGTCCTGATGTCGATGACGTACTCGTCCTGTCCCTTCTCGCCGTTCCGCCACGCGGGCGACGCCTCGTAACAGAGGTGCACGCGGACCGCCCCGGCACCGTGGCCCCCCGCGGCGTGACTGAAGGACAGAACGGGCTCCAGGAAGGCGAGATCCGGCAGCCTGCCCGTCAGCGTCTCGCCGCCGGCCGCGCGCAGCCACGGCGAGATCTGACGCGCCTCGCCGGTCAGCAGGCACGGGTCGGTGAAGGACCAACTGGCCTCGGGCGTGGTCACCTCACCCTCGACGACCAACCAGTTGTCGTCGTACCGGTCGCCGACGACCACCGGGAACTGATAGCGCAGCGGGCGCAATTCGATGCGGTGTTCCTGATCCGTGAGCAGCACCGCCCAAGCGTGTCACGCACCATGGCGCACACGAACATGAATAAACGCAAAACAAGCCGAATGTGGGAGACCGTGGATTCCGGCACGCGCGGCCTTCATCCGTGAAACGGTCTCCTCCATGGTGAGTTGGCTGATTTCACTGCCGATGTACCGATAGTCGGCTGTGAGTTCGCGAAGTGTGCGGGCTTCTGGCCCGGCTTGATCCCCATGGCGAGGGGGCGAACGGGGTGGACGACGGCGTCGAAGGACAGCGAGGGACGAAATCGTCGGTCGTCCTGATAGGCGCGAAAGGAAACCGCCTGCGACGACAATCGGTGCAATCCGTGTTCCGGAAGTCGTGAGTGAGTACAACGATGTCATGGCGACGGGATTGCCCGGCGCGGCCACGATGTCTGTGCCCCGCGATTCCCGCTCGATCGCGGACCCGGCTCAACCGGCCGTGCAGCCACTGTCCGCGACCACGAAATACCCTGCCGGCGACTCCTTCAGCGTGTGCGTGACGAAGACGTTGTACAGGCCCATGTTCTCGCCCGAGCCGTTGGCGTACACGTACCCGCCCGTGGTGTGCGCCCTCCCCGCCGCCACCTGCGCGTAGTTCGTCGCGGTGAAGCAGCGCGCGGGTGCGGAGCCGGTGGTGGTCGCCGTCACCGGCGGTGAGGCGGTACCGGACGTGCCCGATCCGTCGACCGCCGTCACGGTGTACCGGTAGGCGGTACCGGCGGTGAGCCCCGTGTCCGTGTACGTCGTGGAGGCGGGGGAGGCGACCTTTGTGCCGTCGCGGTGGACCGTGTAGGAGGCCGCGCCCGGGACCGCGTTCCAGGACAGCGAGGCGCTGTTCGCGGTGACGGACGCGACCTGGAGGCCGGACGGGGCGGGGAGCTGTTCGCCACCGCCGGGTGCGGCCTGGTCCAGGCCCCAGAAGACGCCGGTGTGGTACGTCGAGCAGATGGCACTCAGGAAGTACGCGGCGGTCGTACCGCACTGGTCGGTGCCCGAGCCCGGACCCACCGCCAGGCCGTGGCCCATGCCGGAGACGGAGTACGTCACCACGGCGGGCCTTCCGGAGGCGTCGTCGTAGACGCTGCGCGTCGTGTTCCCGGGGAGCGAGTCCGTGGACGACGGGGTCTGGCCGATGCCCCAGACGTCCGTCCACTGGTCGCGCAGGGCCGTGGCGTTGGCGGGGTACACGGTGTAGTCGGAGGTGCCCTGCCAGATCGCCACGCGGGGCCAGGGGCCCGAGTAGCCGGGGTAGGAGCCGCGTACCTTGTCGCCCCACTGCGCGGGCGTCAGCTTCTGCGGGCCCGTCTGGCAGCCGGACGCGGCCGACTGGCTCGTCGCGCACTGGGCGGGCAGGCCCGAGGCCACGGAGCCGCCCGCGAACACGTCCGGGTACGCCGCCAGCAGGTCGGCCGTCATCCCGCCGCCCGCCGAGAGGCCGGTGACGTACACCCGGCGGGCATCCGAGCCGTGACGCTGCTTCGCGTACTCGACCATCTGCACGATCGAGGCGGCCTCGCCCCTGCCCCTGGTGTCCTCGGCCGGGTCGAACCAGCCGAAGCAGGACAGTGCGTTGTTGGCGGACGTGGTCTGCGGGAAGACCACGGCGAAGCCCCACAGATCGGCGTACTTCGGCCAGCCCGAGTTCGTGTAGTAGTCGTCGGCGGTCTGTGTGCAGCCGTGCAGGGCGATCACCAGCGGCGCGTTCGCGGACAGATTCGCCGGGGCGTACTCGTACATCCGGAGGTTGCCGGGGTTCGAGCCGAAGCCGGTGACCTGCTGCAGACCGCCGGCGGCAGCGGCCGGCTGTACGGCTGCGACGGTGCTCGGCGTCGCCGTGACAAGGACGAGGGCGGCCGTGGTCGCGACGCGCCGGAGCAGGCGTCGCAGGGTCGATGGGCGCACGGGTGCCTCCCTGTGTGAGGTTCGGACGGTGCGGGCCGTCCGATGCGGGCGGGTGCGGGGCGGACGCTATGAGCCGCCGTCCGGCGCGCCCATGGGCCCGGCGGACACTCCCCGCGCGTGGCAGTGTGCGGCGCCGCTCTTGCGCTCGTTGACATGGAGTGCGCTCCAACATGCAGACTCCCGTCGACGCCCGCACAGGTACGGGCAGTTGGGAAGGGACCCCGCATGCGCTACCGCACCATCGGCACGGACCCCGCCACCCGCCGGGAGGTGAGTGTGCTCAGCCTCGGCGCGATGCTGATGGGCACACGCACCGACGAGGCGACGTCCTTCGCGATCCTCGACCGGTACGCCGAGGCCGGCGGAACCTTCATCGACACGTCCGACAACTACGCGTTCTGGATCAACGGCACCCGGGGCGGGGAGAGCGAGCAGCTGCTCGGCCGCTGGCGCCGCAGCCGCGGTGTCGGGGACGAGATCGTCATCGCCACCAAGCTCGGGGCCCGGCCGAACGTCCCCGCCACCGACTTCTCCCAAGGCCTCGAAGGACTCTCGGCCGAGGTGATACGGGAGTCCGCGGAGCGCAGCCGGGAGCACCTCGGCGTGGACAAGCTGGACCTGCTGTACGCACACGTCCAGGACCGGAGCGTGCCGATGACGGAGACCGTCGAGGCCTTCGCGGAACTGGTCACCGAAGGCACCGTCGGCCTGCTCGGGGTGAGCAACCACTGGGCGTGGCAGGTGGAACGCGCCCGCAGGATCGCGGCGGACGCCGGGCTGCCGGGGTACGACGTCCTCCAGTACCACCACACTTATCTGCGTCGGCGCACGGACGCGCCGAGCCTGCGTTCCCCCGACGGCCAGGAGGGCGTGGCGGGCGGGGACCTGCTCAGCTATCTGCGGGCCGAGCCCTCACTCGTGCCGGTGGCCTACTCCCCGCTGCTGGCCGGGGCCTACGTCCGCGCGGACAAGCCGCTGGGCCCGGAGTTCGACCACCCGGGCACCCCCGTCCGGCAGGCGGCACTGCGGGCGGTGGCCGAGGAGACCGGGGCGACCGTCAACCAGGTGGTCCTGGCCTGGCTCATCGGTGGCGACATCCCGTTCGTCCCGCTGGTCGGGGCCTCCTCGGTCGCGCAGCTGGACGAGAGCCTGGCCGCAGTGGACCTGGAGCTGACCGCGGAGCAGCGGGCGGGGCTGGACGCGGTCCACTGACAGCCCAGGAAGCCCCGATCGCCCCGGACGCGGCCGACCGACAGCCCAGGTCCCGGTGCCCCGATCGCCCCGGACGCGACCGACCGACGGCCCCGGTGAGGGCCCGCACCATGTACGTCGCCATCATGCCGAGGTACGACGGCGTGTGCACCGACCCAGTGTGACGCGGGCTCCGGCCTCCTCAGACTTCGACCCTCGTCGCGAGTTCCTGTCGCACCCGTGCCGCGGCGCCGACCGGTACGGCGTCGGCCCCCAGGGCGGCCCTGACCAGCCGGACAGGGTGGCCGCTGACCGGCGGGTCGGTGGCCAGCGACGCGAGGATGAGGGGGTTCAGCAAGGGCCAGGCGTGGCTGACCCCGCCGCCGACCACCACCGTGGTGATGTCCACGACGCCCGCTGTCATCACGATCGCCCGGGCGATCCCGGCACCGGCGGCCCGGTACACCGCGAGGGCGTCCCTGTCACCGCGGCCGGCGGCCTGTGCGACCTCGCGGGCGGTCAGCCGGCGGCCGGTGCGGTCCGCGTAACGGGCGCCGATGGAACGGCCGGAGGCCAGGGTCTCCAGATGGCCCCGGCCGCCGCACGTGCAGAGCAGATCACCGAAGCCGGGGATGTGCCCGATCTCGCCGGCCGCGCCGTGCGGCCCGGCGAACAGCGCGCCGCCGGTCCACAGCGCGCCGCCGACCCCGGTGCCCAGCGTCATCCCGAGGACGTCCGACTCGCCGCGCACGGCGCCGGCGGACACCTCCCCGTAGAGGAAGGCGTTGACGTCGTTGTCCAGGAACGCCGGGACGCCCAGTGCCTCCTCGACGGCGTCCGTCACCGCGAAGCCGGCCCAGTCGGTGAAGGAGTCGCTGGCCACCAGGATGCGGCCGGTGGCGGAGTCCACCACGCCGGCCGCGCCGACCCCGCAGCCGGCGAGCCGGCCGGGGGTGCGCTTCAGCAGCGGGGCCAGCGCGGCCAGGGCCGCGCCGATCATGGCCCGGCCGCCGTCGGCCGCCGGGGTCGCCACCTCCGCGCGGTCCAGTACGGTCAGGTCCTCGGCGCAGACCACCACCTGGGTCGTGGTGCCGCCGATGTCCACTCCGGCGAAGAGCGTACGGTCACAAAAGCTCATACCTGCGCCTCCGTCCGGCCGGCCGCGAGGGTGGCCAGACGTTCGGCTCTGCGGCCGCGCTGGATCACCGGGTCGGGCACCGGCACGGCGGCCAGCAGCCGACGGGTGTAGTCGGTCTCCGGGTGCAGCAGGGTTGCCCCGGTGGGGCCCTGCTCCTCGATCCGGCCGGCCCGCATCACCACGACGCGCTGCGCGAAGTGCTGTACGACGGCCAGGTCGTGGGAGACGAAGAGACAGGCGAAGCCCAGCTCGTGCTGGAGCTCGGAGATCACTTCGAGCACCGCCTCCTGCACACTCACGTCGAGCGCGCTGGTGGGCTCGTCGGCGACCAGCAGCCGGGGCTCCAGGACCAGGGCGCGGGCCAGGCTGACCCGCTGGCGCTGACCGCCGGACAGCTCCCGGGGTGCGCGCCGGGCGAGTTCACGCGGCAGCCGGACCCGGTCGAGGACGTCGGCGACCTTGCTCTGGCGGTCCTTGGCGGAGAGCTCGCGGCGGTGCACCCTGAGCGGCTCGGCGACGCATTCGCCGACCGTCATCCGGGCGTCCAGCGAGGCCACAGGGTCCTGGAGGACCACGCCGATACCGGCCCGCAGCGCCCGGCGGGCGCGGGACCGGGTGCGGCCGAGGTCGGTGCCGAACAGCGAGACGGTGCCGGAACTCGGCGGGATCAGACCGAGCGCGACCCGGGATGCGGTGGACTTTCCGGAGCCCGACTCGCCCACCAGGCCCAGGGTCTCCCCGGCGTGGACGGCGAGCGAGACCCCGTCGAGGGCGCGCACGGCGCCCTTGCCACGGCCGAACACCACGGAGATGTCGTGGAGTTCGACCACCGGCTCGGTGTCCGGGCGGGCGGCGGCGGCCGGCGTGGCCGGCCGGCCCGCCTCGGCGACCGACAGCCGCGGCACCGCGGCCAGCAGCCGCTCGGTGTACTCGTGGGACGGACGGAGCAGTACGTCCTCGACCGGCCCGGTCTCCACGATCTCGCCGTGGTACATCACGGCGACCCGGTCGGCGAAGTCCGCGACCACGCCCATGTTGTGGGTGACCAGCAGGACACCGGTGCCGGTCTCGACGGCGAGCCGGCGCAGCAGGTCGAGGATCTCGGCCTGCACCGTGACGTCCAGCGCGGTGGTCGGCTCGTCGGCGATCAGCAGGGCCGGTTCGTTGGCGATGGCCATGGCGATGACCACCCGCTGGCGCTGTCCGCCGGAGAGCTGGAAGGGGTAGGCGGTGGCCCGCCTCTCCGGCTCGGGGATGCCGACCTTGCGAAGGAGTTCGACGGCTTCGGTGGCGGCCTCCTTGGCGGACACCTTGCGGTGGTTGCGGATCACCTCGGCGATCTGCCTGCCGATCCGGGTCAGCGGGTCGAGCGCGGTGGCCGGCTCCTGGAACACCATGGAGACGGTCCGGCCGCGCAGTGCCGCCAGGTCGGCCTCGCGGGCACCGACCACCTGGTTGCCGGCGATGGTGGCGCTGCCGGTGGCACGGGCGTTGCCGGCCAGCAGGCCCATCGCGGCCAGCGCGATGGTGGACTTGCCGGAACCCGACTCGCCGACCAGGGCGAGCGTCTCGCCGGGGCGGACGTGCAGGGAGACACCCCGGACGGCCGGCACCTCGCCGGTCTCGGTGGTGAAGACGACACCGAGGTCGTCGAGTTCGAGAATCGGCCCGGCCGGCGGGGCGGCGGAGCCCTGGGTGGCGGTCATCCGCGTCCCCTCACATCGAATGCGTCGCGGAGTCCGTCCCCGATCGCGTTGAACGCCCACACCACCAGGATGATGGCCAGGCCCGGCGGCAGGATGAGCCACCAGTAGCCGGAGTAGGCGGCGGTGAGACCGGCCGAGAGCATGCCGCCCCAGTCGGTGGCCGGCGGCTGGACGCCCAGGCCCAGGTAGGAGACGTAGGCGACCAGCAGGATGGCGTCGGCGATCTGGAAGGTGGCCGCGACGATGATGGTCGAGACCGAGTTCGGCAGGATGTGCCGGGTGATCGCCCGGGCGTGCGTCCCGCCGATGGCTCGCAGGGTCAGGACGTAGTCACGGTTCTTCAGGGAGAGCGTTTCAGCCCTGATCAGCCGGGACGGCACCAGCCAGGAGACGAAGCCCAGGATGACGATCAGCCCGGTCAGGCCCGGGGTGGTGATGGCAGAAACCACCAGCAGGATGAAGAGCGCCGGGATGGCGATCCCCGCGTCCACGATCCGCATCATGACCGCGTCGACCCAGCCGCCCGCGTAGCCGGCGACGGCGCCCCACAGGGTGCCGATCACGGTGGCCAGGATGCCTGCGGCGAGGCCGACGATCAGCGACACCTTGCCGCCGTACATCAGCCGGCCCAGCTCGTCGTGGCCGACCGCGTCGGTGCCGAGCCAGTGCGAACCGCTGGGGGCGAGGTTGACCTGCTGGAGCATCGTGTGGGTCTGGTCGGTGGAGTACACCAGCGGACCGGCGAAACAGAACAGGATGAAGAAGACCACGACGCCGAGCCCGACCACGGCGAGCCGGTTGCGCAGGAAGCGCCGGACGGCGAGGCGGGAGCCGGACGCCGTGGCGACGGCGGTGGCCGTGCCGGGCACCTGGCCCGGCTGGATGACGGCGCTCATGCCCGGCCTGCCTTCACTCGGGGGTCGATGATCCGCTGGACGATGTCGGCGAGCAGCGTGCCGACCACCGTGGCGGTCGCGATGACCAGCACGCAGCCCAGTAGCACCGGGTAGTCGGAGGACTGCGCGGCGGTCCAGAAGAGCAGCCCCATACCGGGGTAGTTGAAGAGCTGCTCGACCACCAGGGCGCCGCCGAACAGCACCGGCACGTAGTAGCCGAGCATGGCGACCACCGGCGTCAGCGAGTTGCGGAACACATGCCGCCACAGGATGGCGCGGGAGCGGGAACCGCCGGCCCGCGCCGTCCTGACGTAGTCCTCGGAGAGGTTCTCCAGGGTGGCCGCCCGCATGTAGCGGCTGAACACCGCGATCATCGAGGCGGCACCGGCGACGACGGGCAGCACCAGCGCCTGCGGTTCGGAGAACACCTGGGCGAGCGTGTCCCCCTGCGGGGCCTGGGACGGGAACCACGGCAGCGCCTGACTGAACACCAGCACCAGGATCAGCCCGAGGAAGTACACGGGCGTGGAGTAGGCGATGAAGCTCAGCGTGGTGATGACGTAGTCGACCGGCTTGTTGCGCCGGACGGCCTGCCACATGCCCAGTGGGATGGCCAGCACGAGGCCGAGAAACGCCGACAGGGCGGTCAGGAGCAGGGTCTTGGCCAGCCGCTCGGTGATGAGCTGGGAGACCGGCTCATTGAGGGTGTACGAGGTTCCGAGGTCGCCGTGCAGCAGCTGGTTCAGGTAGTAGAAGTACTGCACGGGAAGTGGCTTGTCGAGGCCCTGCTCGTGGTTGAAGGACGTGATCTGCTGCGCCGTGGCCTGCGGACCGAGGATCCCGCGAGCGGGACCCCCGGGCAGGGCGTGCAGCAGACCGAAGACCACGATCGTCACGATGACGATCACCACGACGGCTTGGAGGACTCGCCTGATCAGGTACGAGGAAGTGCTCATGTGTTTTCCGGTCGCTTCGGCTCAGTGGTACGCGGGGTCACCGGCCGGGCTCACTTGGTCGTCCACTTCCACATGGCGGGGTGGAAGTTGGCGAGCGAGTCTTGGGCGAAGCCGCCCAGGCCCTTCTTGACCACGGAGACCTGGTAGTCCGGCTCCGGCAGCCAGATGACCGGGAGGTCCTTGGCCAGGGCCGCGCTGTACTTCTGCACCGCCTCGTCGGAGGAGGAGGTGGTGGTCTGGGTGACCAGCTTGTCCACGGCGGAGTTGGAGTAGCTGCCGAAGTTGGAGCCGCCGCCGGTGGCGAAGAGCGAGTCACCGCTCGGGTAGGCCGGGAAGTACCAGCTGCCCGCGGTGCCGAAGAACGACAGCTGCCACTTGCAGCCGGCCTGGTCGGCCTTGCACTGACCGGCCTGCGAGAGGACCGAGTTGACCGGGGCGGTCTTGATGGTGAAGTCGATGCCGGTCTTGGCGAACGACGACTGCAGGGCGCTCATCATGTTGTCGGTCACGGTCGAACCGGACTGCGAGAGCACCTGCATCCGGAACTTGGTGCCCTTGTCCACGCCGGCGCCGCACTGGTTGTCGCCGGTGCCCGGCGCGGTGCACACCATGGTGCCGTTCTGCTCGCTCCAGCCGTGGTCGGTCAGCAGCTGCTTCGCCTTGGAGGTGGAGAACGGGTACGGGTTGTTCTCCTGCTCCGACGAGACGAAGGACGAGCTCTGGCCCTGCGGGATCGGGCCGTAGGTGGGGACCGCGGTGCCGTTGAAGACGACCTTGGAGAGGGTGGTCTGATCCACCGACATCTGGATCGCCTGGCGGGCGTAGAGCTGCTTGAACACCGCGCCCATGGCCGGGTTGTTGAAGTTGTAGGGCATGTACGTGATGGCCCAGCCGGACCACGGCTTCACCGTGTAGCCCTTGGCGGTGAAGGACGACTCCTGGCTGAGGTTGGTGGCGTTGATGTAGCCGTAGTCGACCGTGCCTGCCCGGAGCGCGTTCTCCTCGGCGTCCGTGGTGGTGAACGGCAGCAGGTTCACGGTCTTGATGTTGGCCTTGCCGCCGCCGTCGTACTTGGCGTTGGCCGTCAGCTGGACTTTGCCGGCCGTGGAGAACGACTTGATGGTGTACGGGCCGCTGACCGTCTTCCAGAGCGGGTCGGTGGCGTAGCCGGAGATCTTCTTGGCGACGTCGTTCAGGTACGTCCAGACCTGCTTGGCGCCCGCGGGGGTGCGGTCGAGGTCCGACACGGTGCCCGAGTCGCTGGTCTTGTCCCAGACGTGCTGCGGCATCGGGCGGATCATGCTCAACTCGTTGCCGAGCATCCACTGCTGGTTGTACGCCTGGTCGAAGGTGATGGTGAAGTGCGTGTCGTCGACGATCTTCAGCGAGGTCCAGTTGTCCGGCGCCTTGCCCGGGCTGTAACTGGCCCAGTCGGCCTTGTTGGCCTTGACCAGGTTGAACCAGAACTCCACGTCGCGGGAGGTGATCTGCTTGCCGTCGCTCCAGTGCCGGTCGCCGAGCGTGATCGTGACGCTCTTGCTGTCCTTGGCGAAGTCTGCGGCGGTGGCGAGCGAGTTGTCCTTGTTCCAGCCCACCTTGCCGGCGGAGCCGTCGTACGCGATCAGCGGCTCCCAGAGGGACTGGGATATGGAGGAGTTGTTGGTGTTCAGGTGCGCGGCGGTGCCGACCGGGAGGATCCAGTTCGGCGTGAAGTTGGCCGGCAGCGCGTAGTTGATGGTGTCCGACGAGCCGGAGCCGGACGACGATGAAGTGCCGCCCCCGGAACAACCGGTCAGCAGAGCACCCGCGGTGACAGCGGCGCCCGCGACAAGGGCCCAGCGGCGGCTGTTCGCCGTGTGAGCAAGGAACATGACTCTCCTCAGAGTGAAAGGACCCGTATGTCCGGGACCGGCACTGCGTTCACGACAGCTAACGCCGGACATGCCGAAGAAACAAACAAGAATTAGTAAAAAGTAAGTTACTGCACCTCTGGCAAAAGCCCTCTCGCCTCGATCACTCCTCTCCATTGGGGGTATTTGGGTGGATTGAATGGGTTTCAGGTAGGGCCTACTTCCTTCACGAAGCTGTTCCCCCGCGCCGAGCGCGGGCGTATTGTCTTCGCCACACCCATCGTTGCGGAAGTTACTTCGTACATGACTGAAATAAGTGCATGGGACCGCAGGGCCGCAAAAGGCACTCCAGCCCTCGCCGCGCGGGTCCTGGAACTCGTCGCATCGGGCCAGGCGTCGTCACGCGCCGAACTCGCCGGACTGCTGGGGGCTGCCGCCTCCACCATCTCTCTCACCGTGGCCCATTTGGTGGAGCGCGGGCTGATCGCCGAGGAGGGCACCCAGTCCTCCACCGGCGGGCGCCCCCGCAAAGTGCTGAGACTGGGAAGCAACGACGAGTTCGCGGTCGCCGCCGACCTCGGCAGTCGGCACGCCCGGATCGGTGTGGTGCTGCCCGGCGGCGGTCTGACCGATGTCTCGACCGTCCCCTTCGTGATCGCCGACGGCCCCGAGGCGGCTCTGCCCCGGCTCGCCGAGACCCTGGAGGCGCTGGCCGAGCAGCGTGGACGTGGCCGGCTGCGCGGGGTCGGGCTCTCGCTGCCCGGGCCGGTGGACATCGCGTCGGGGTCGGTCGTCCTGCCGTCGCGGATGCCGGGCTGGAACCGTTTCCCGGTCACCGCCTGGCTGGAGGAACGCTTCGGCGTCCCGGCCGCCGTGGACAACGACGCCAATTGCATGGCGGTCGGCGAGCACACCGTACGGCCTGCCGAGCACCGGCAGACGATCATGGTGAAGATCGGCTCCGCGATCGGCGCCGGAGTCATCGTCGACGGACGCCTCTACCGGGGCGGCACCGGCGCGGCCGGTGACATCACCCACATCCGGATCGACGCCGGCGCCGACACCCCCTGCTCCTGCGGCAACACCGGCTGCCTGGAAACCGTGGCGTCCGGCGCCGCCCTGGTCCGCATCCTGCGCGAGCGCGGGGCCGACGTCAGCAGCCCCGAGGACGTGGCCCGGCTGGCCATGGACGCCGACCCGGAGGCCACCCGCGCGGTCCGCAGGGCCGGCGACTACCTCGGCCAAGTGCTCGCCGCCAACGTCAACTTCTTCAATCCGGACGCCGTCTACCTCGGCGGCATCCTCTCCACCCTGGAACCGTTCGTCGCCGCCGTGCGCAGCCAGCTCTACGAGAGCTGCCACCCGCTCGTCACCGAACACCTCACCATCGAGCGGGCCGGCCTCGGCGCCGACGCCGGACTGGTCGGCGCCGGGCAGTTCGCCCTGCAGCGCGCCCTGGCCCGCGCCCTGAGCGAGGTCGGCGCCGCCGACCGGTTCCGCACCCCAGCGCCCCGTCACGTCTGACGCCCCACCCCTACGAGGAGCCATGTCGCAATCCCGCACCGCCGCAGCCCGCCCGGTCATAGCCATCGCCGGACTCGGCATCGAGTCGTCCACCTTCTCCCCCGCTCGCACCCGGGCCGCCGCCTTCCACCCCTCGCGCGGCGCCGAAGTGCTGGACCGCTACCCCTTCCTGGCTCCCGGTGAGGAACTGCGCGAGGCGGCCGACTGGCACGGCGCCCTGGTCGGCAAGTCGCTGCCGGGCGGCACCGTCACCGCCGCCGCCTGGGCCGAGCTGACCGACGAGCTGATCGAACGGCTCGCCGCGCTGCCCCGGCCGGACGGCCTCTGGTACGACATCCACGGCGCGATGACCGTGGAGGGCGTCGACGACGCCGAGGCGGTGCTGCTGGAGCGCATCCGCGCCACCGTCGGCCCCGACGTGATCATCTCCACCTCGATGGACCTGCACGGCAATGTTTCCCGCGAACTCGCCCACGGCAGCGACCTGATCACCTGCTACCGGATGGCCCCGCACGAGGACCACATGGAGACCAAGGAGCGGGCCGTCCGCAATCTGGTGGACCTGCTGGTCTCCGGCGCGCCCCGCCCGGTCAAGGCCTGGGTGCCGGTGCCGGTGCTGCTGGCCGGCGAGCAGACCTCCACCCGGATCGAGCCGGCCAGGAGCGTGTACGCCGCCGTGGACGAGGTCGAGGCCACGGACGGCGTGATCGACGCCGCGATATGGGTCGGCTACGCCTGGGCCGACGAACCGCGCAACCGCGCCGTGGTGGTGGTGACCGGCACCGACCGGGCCGCCGTGTCGGCCGGTGCCGAGCGCCTGGCCCAGGGCTTCTGGAAGGCCCGCGGCGACTTCGACTTCGTCGCCCCGACCGGCACCTTCGACGGCATCCTGGACGAGGCCCTGGGCTCCGACCAGCGCCCGTACTTCATCAGCGACACCGGGGACAACCCGACCGCCGGGGGCGCCGGTGACGTGACCTGGGGCCTGACCCGGCTGCTGGCCCGCCCGGAGTTCCAGAAGGACGACGGCCCGACCGTCGTCTACGCCTCGGTGCCGGGACCGGCCGCGGTCGAGACCGCCGTCGCCGCGGGTGTCGGCGCCACCGTCACGGTCACCGCCGGCGCCGAGGTGGACGACCGGCACGCGGGCCCGGTCACCCTGACCGGTACGGTGCACGCCATCCGGCACGGCGACCGCGACGCCCGGACCGAGGTCGTCATCCGGGTCGGCAGCGTGTACGCGATCCTCACCGAGCTGCGCAAGCCCTACCACCACGAGCACGACTTCACCGACCTGGACCTCGACCCGCGCGGGGCCGACATCGTGATCGTGAAGATCGGCTACCTGGAGCCCGAACTCTTCGACATGTCGGTCGGGTGGAAGATGGCGCTCACCCCCGGTGGTGTGGACCAGGACCTGGTGCGCCTGGGCCACCACCGCATCCGCCGCCCGATGTTCCCCTTCGACCGCGAGATGGCCGACCCGGATCTGTCGGCCCGCATCATCTCCGCCTCCGACCAGCCGCTGACCGGGGACGACGAGTGACCGCGCGCCCCGCCCTGGAGATCGCCGTCACCTCACCGGCCGGCGCCCGGACCGCCCGGGAGCACGGCGCCGACCGGGTCGAACTCTGCGCCGCCCTGGAGCTGGGCGGCCTGACCCCGTCGGCAGCCCTGGTGGAGGCGGTCGCCGCGGAAGGGCTCCCGGTGCAGGTGCTGGTCAGGTGCCGGCCGGGCGACTTCGTCCATGACGCGGAGGAGATCGCGCTCATGGCCGCCGAGGTGCGGTCCGTCATCGCCTCCGGTGCCTCCGGTGTGGTGATCGGCGCGCTGACCGTCGACGGCGCCCTGGACACCGTGGCGGTCGCCCGGCTCGCCGAAGCGGCCCGCGCCCCGGGCCGCCCGGTGGACATCACCCTGCACCGCGCCATCGACCAGGCCGCCGACCCGGTGGCCACCGCCGCACTGCTGCCTTCACTCGGTCTCACCCGGGTCCTCACCTCGGGCGGCGCTCCCGCCGCGGCCGACGGGCTGGCGGCGATCGCCGCGATGGCCGCCGCCGCACCCGGGGTGCAGGTGATGGCCGGCGGCGGCGTGCGTCCCGCCGACATCCCGGCCCTGACCGCGGTCGGCGTCGCCGCTGTCCACCTCTCCGCCAAGGCGAGGGCGCTGCCCCGGCGCGGCGGCAAGTGGATACCGCTCGGCGCCGGGGGCGCGTCGGCCGAGCAGGACACCCACTTCGTCACCGACCCCGAAGTGGTGGCCGAGGCACGACGGGCGGTGGAGGCGGCGGGCTGACCTCGGGCCGGGGCACGAGCCGGCGGTACGCGACGGACTCGCCCTGCCCACGTCTCGGCGGGGGCCCCGGCACCATGTCCGCACCTCTGCCGCGGCGACATCCCGTTCGTCCCGCTGGTCGGCGCCTCCTCCGTCGCGCAGTCCGACGAGAGCCTGGCCGCCGTGGACCTGGAGCCGACCACCGAGCAGCGGGCGGCGCTCGACGCGGCCCACCGACAGCCCCGGTCCCGCTGCCCCGATCGCCCTGGACGCCGCCCGCCGACAGCCCCCGGCGAGGGCCCGCACCATGTACGCCGCCACCATGCCGGAGTGCGTCGGTGTGTGCACCGGCGCCGTGTGACGTGGGCTTCGGTCTCCTTACGGTGACGACCATGGAGACTCCTCAGAGCCCGGACCACGGGCCAGGCGCGCACACCGCCCCGCTCATCGTCCCCTCGCCCGCCGCCGGCTCCTCGCCGGCATCCGCAGACCGGCCCCTCGCCGGGCGCACCGCCCTGGTGACCGGTGGTGCGAGCGGTATCGGGCGGGCCTGCGCACAGGCCCTGGCCGCCGCGGGCGCCCACGTCCATGTGGTGGACAAGGCCGCCCGAGCCGCCGGGGATCTGGCCGAGACGCTCGGCGGGACGGCGTGGGTGGTCGATCTGTCGGTGCCCGAGGCGGTGGACACGCTGCCCGCGGACGCGGACATCGTGGTCAACAACGCCGGGCTCCAGCACGTCGCCCCCGTGCACGAATTCCCGCCGGACCGCTTCGCGTTGATCCAGCGCGTCATGGTGGAAGCCCCGTTCCGCATCTTGCGCCGGACCCTGCCGGGCATGTACCAACGCGGCTGGGGGCGCGTGGTCAACATCTCGTCCGTGCACGGCCTGCGGGCCAGCCCCTACAAGTCGGCCTATGTGACGGCCAAGCACGCACTGGAGGGACTCAGCAAGGTGGTCGCGCTCGAAGCGGCGGAACACGGGGTGACGAGCAACTGCGTGAACCCCGGGTACGTACGCACCCCCCTGGTCGAGAACCAGATCGCGGACCAGGCCCGTACGCACGGCATCTCCGAGGTGGAGGTGGTGGGCCGGATCATGCTGGAACGCAGCGCGATCAAGCGGCTCATCGAACCCGACGAGGTCGCCGAGGCCGTGCTGTGGCTCTGCGGACCGCGTACCGGGCACATCACCGGCACCTCGCTCTCCATGGACGGCGGCTGGACCGCCAACTGACCTCCCGCCCCCTACGAACGCTGGCCGCCCATGTCTGAACCGTCCGCCTCCGCCGCTCCCCATCTGCGGCGCCTGTTCGAACTGCTGGCCGACGACGCCCCCGCCGAGGCACTGGGCGCCGTCTCCTCGCAGGCGCGGGCCGCCGGCGTGCCCGCGGGCGATCTGGCGGAGGTGGAGCGGGCCACCGCCACCGCCCTGCGCATCAGGGGCGCCCTGCGGCAGCACCGGCGCCGCGAGCTCCAGCTCACCGCGCTCTTCGACACCGCCGGTGATCTCGCCGCCTCCCGCGACCTGGACGAGGTGCTGAAGGCCATCGTCCGCCGGGCCAGGATGCTGCTCGGTACGGACACGGCGTATCTCACCCTCCCTGACGAGGAGGCGGGGGACACCTATATGCGGGTCACCGACGGGTCGGTGTCGGTGCTCTTCCAGCGGCTGCGGCTGGAGCTCGGCCATGGGCTCGGCGGTCTGGTGGCACAGACCGCGAGCCCGTACGCGACCCATGACTACCGCACCGACGACCGCTTCCACCACACCCGCAACATCAACGCCGGGGTGCTGGACGAGGGGCTCGTCGCCATCCTGGGCGTGCCCCTGCTCCTGGGCTCCAGCCGCGGCGGTACGGGAAAGGTCATCGGCGTCCTCTTCGCGGCCGACCGCGCGCCCCGCGTCTTCAGCCCGGACGAGGTCGCCCTGCTGTGCTCCCTCGCCGCACACGCCGCCATCGCCATCGACACCGCCCGCGCTCTCGCCGACACCCGGTCCGCCCTGGACGAACTGGCCGGGGCGAACGCCGAGCTGGCCGAGGCGAACGCGGCCGTCCGGGCGCACTCGGCGGCCATGCGCCGGGCCGAGGAGTCCCACGACCGGCTGACCGACCTGGTTCTGCGCGGCCGTGACGTCAAGGACGTCGCCGAGGCGGTCGCGGGGCTGCTGGACTCCCCGCTCACCATTCACGACCCGGGCGGCCGGCTCCTGGCGGCGGTCCGGCCCGACGGCGCGGACTTCGCCGCCGACAGCACGGACGCCGGATGGCTGGCCGAGACCGCCGAGGCGTCCCGTACCGGAGCCCGTGCCGTGCACCGCGACGGCCGGTGGATCTGTGCCGTCCTCGCCGGACAGGAACTCCTGGCCGGTCTCGTCCTGCACCGGCGCGAACAACTCGACGACTCCGACCGGCGGCTGTTCGAACGGGCCTCGGTGGTCACCGGACTCCTTCTGCTGCTGCGTCGCACGGTCGCCGAGACCGAGAACCGGGTCCGCGGCGAGCTGATCACCGACCTGCTCACCGACGCGGACCGCGACCCGGCCGGACTCGCCGAACGCGGCCGGCGCCTCGGCATCGACCTCGACCGTCCGCACCTGCTGCTGGTGGCCGAGGGCGGAACCCGGGAGCGGCTGGCCCCTGCCGCGATGCGCTATCTGTTCGGCGGGGACATCCACGGGGTGAGCGCCGAACACGCCGGGCACGTGGTGCTGTTGATAGCGAGCGACGACCCCGCCCCGGCCGCCGGTGACGCGGCGCGCTCGGCCGCCGCCCAGCTCGGGCAGCTGATCCAGGCCCCCGTCACCGTCGCCGCCACCGGACCGGCGCGTGGCGCCCGCGAGCTGGCGTCCGCGTACGGGGAGGCCGCCCGCTGCCTGCGTGCCATGCGGGTCCTGGGGCGTACCGGGGAAGGCGCGTGCGTCGACGAACTCGGCTTCCTGGGTGTGGTGCTGGGCAACGCCCAGGACGTCGACGGATTCGTCTCGGCGACGCTGGGGCCGCTGCTGGAGTACGACGCGCAGCGCGGCACCCAGCTCGTGCGGACCCTCGGCGCCTATTTCGGTTCCGGGGGCAGTCTCATCCGCGCCAAGGACGAACTCCACGTGCACGTCAATACGGTGGTGCAGCGCCTGGACCGGGTACAGGTGCTGCTGGGACGGGACTGGAACGAGCCGGGTCGGGCCCTGGAGATCCAACTCGCACTGCGCCTGCACCGGTTGGCGGGCGGCCGGGATCGGTAGCGGCCGCCCGGCCGCTCGGGGCGGGCCTGCGCGAGTGGGCTCGCGGGCGGGTGCTCAGGTCCCGGGCGGGGCGGTGGCGTCGGACGCGCTCGGGGTCCCGGCCAGGGCCAGCAGGCGGCGGGCGATCTCGTCCGCGCCCGTGTCGCCCGTCAGCACCGTGTAGTGGTTGACGTCCCGTACGGGCACCGGCGTCACCTCCGTGTCGCCGAGCCCGGCCGCCGCCAGGCGGGTCTCGTCGTACAGGCCCTGCTCCTCGTCCATCAGTCCTCGCTGCGCCCACAGCAGCGTCGCCGGGGCGGGGAGCTTCCGTACCGCCGTCAGCACCTCCTCGTCGAAGAGGCCGACGCCGTCGGTGCGTACCGCCTCGATCCGGCAGGTCGAGCGCATGGCGGGTTCGTCCCCGGTCAGGTCCCGCTGGATGTACGCGTCCACCTCGGCCGACCAGGCGGCCGCGAACGCGGGGTGCGCCCGCCAGAACGAGCGGTACGCGGCCCGGTCGGGGAAGGTCATCGACAGCCGGTCCATGGCCGGGCCGATCACGGCGGTCATCAGTTCGTCCGGGGAGAGATGCGTGGGGGCGGGGAAGCCGATGCCGCCGTCGACCAGCAGCAGCGGCCCGAACCGTTCCGGATGCCGTACGGCGGCCAGCGCCGCCACGAACGCGCCCATCGAATGGCCAGCCAGCACCACCCGGTCCAGCCCCAGCGCCTCGGCCAGCGCGGCGGCGTCATCGGTGTGCGCGGCGATCCCGTACGGACCCGGCAGGGCCGAACTCCCGGCCCGGCCGCGCAGATCCGGGGCGATCAGGGTGAGGCGGCCCTCCAGCCGCCTCGCCACCGCGCCCCAGGACAGCGCGTTGGCCGTGATGCCGTGCAGGGCGACGACGGCCGGCGCGCCCGGATCGACGGCCGGCCACCGCAGTACCGCCAGCTCGCCCCCGGTCACGGGGACCTGAATCTCTTCGTACGGAATCACGGGCGTCCGTTCTCCTTCCGGGCCTGCACGGCCGGGAGCGTTTCGGTGGCGGTGGGCCCGCGGCGTGCCGCGGCCAGTCGGGAGGGCAGCCGGGCCAGGCCGCCGGGCAGCAGGTGTACCACGGCCACGAACAGCACACCCAGCAGGAACAGCGGCTGGGAGAGCGGCACCCGCAGCACCGCGGGCAGGTCGGCGACCGCGCCCGACCCCGCCAGGTCGCCGAGCCGGTGATCGGCCCAGGTGTAGAGGATGCCGCCGACCATCGGGCCCCAGCGGGTGCCCGATCCGCCCAGCACCACCATCACCAGCAGGGACAGCGTGAAGTCGGAGGTGGTCGTCTGCGGGGTCGAGCCGCCGGTGAGCAGCAGATGCACGAGTCCGCCCAGTGCGGCCAGCGCACCCGCCAGGACGAAGGCCGTCAGCTTGAATCCGTACGGCTTCAGCCCCAGCACCTCCACCCGGCGCTCGTTCTCCCTGATGCCCTCCCAGACGCGGCCGGTGGGGGAGCGGACCGCCCAGTGGACGACGGCGAGGGTGAGGACGAGGTAGGCGAGCGCCACCCAGTAGAGGTTCGCGGTGTGCTCGATCCCCACGAGCCCGGACGGCAGCAGATCGGCGGGGGCGGCCCGCCCCTCCTCGCCGCCGGTGAGGCCACCGGGGTTGCGCGAGACCAGGATCGAGCCCGCCTGGGCGAAGGCCAGCGTCACCATGGAGAAGCCGATGCCGGTGACCCGCAGGCTCACCGATCCCAGCACCAGCGCGAGCACGATCCCGGAGCAGAGGCCCAGCAGCGCGGAGACGGCGAACGGAAGGCCCGCCTCCAGCAGGAACATGTTGGTGGCGTAACTGCCCACGGCGAAGTAGAGCGCATGCCCGAAGGAGAGCAGCCCGGTGCGGCCGAGCAGCAGGTCGTATCCGGTCGCCAGGGCGCCGAACAGCAGGCAGGTGGCCAGGAGTTGCAGACTTCCCGGGCTGCCGAGGGGTCCGTCCAGGAGGCCGGGCAGCGGCAGTGCGCTGTACGGCGCGACGGCGAGGACCAGCAGGGCGGCGGCGGGCCACCAGCGGTGCAGCAGCCGGGCGGTGTTCCCGGGCGCCGGCACGACCGTGTGCCGGTCGCCGGTGCGGTCGTGTGTCTCGGTGGCGGTGCTCACGCGAGCCTCCCGGTCAGTCCGCGCGGACGCAGAAGCAGCAGCGCGGCGAGCAGGACGACGACGGCCAGGTCGCCGAGACCCGCTGCGGTGTAGTAGTTGGCGAACTGCTGGACCAGGCCGATGACGACGGACGCCACGGCTGCGCCGGTCACCGAGCCCATGCCCCCGGTGACCACGACGACGAACGCGAAGATCAGCAGCGAGGTGCCCTGTCGGGGGTCGACCGAACCGAAGTACAGCCCGCCCAGCGCCCCGCCGAGCGCGGCGGCGCAGCCACCGATCGCGAAGACGAGTGTGAACGCCCGCCGCACGTCGATGCCGAGGGCGGTGACCATCGCCCGGTCCTCGACCCCGGCCCGCACCACCAGACCGTGCCGGGTACGGCCGAGGAAGAGCCGTAGCGCCACGAGGACGACGACCGCCGCCGCGACCAGCACCAGCCGGTTGACCGGGACCTGCGCGCCGAACAGGCCGAAGGTGCCGGACAGCGCCTTCGGCCCGGGGAAGGTCCGGGCGTCCGAGCCCCAGATCCCCGACAGCAGCGCGGGGACGGCGAGCCCCACCCCTACCGTGGCGAGCACCTGCTCGCGCGGCCGGGTGTAGAGCGGGCGGACGACGGCGAGTTCCAGCAGCACGGCGGCGGCGGTGCCCACCGCCGTACCGAACAGGACCGCGAGGACGAAACCCGCTCCGCCCGGTCCGGCGCCCGGCAGATGACCGGACGCCGCCCACCAGGTGCCGTACGCGCCGAGGGAGAGCAGCGCCCCGTGCGCGAAGTTGAGCACGTCCATCAGGCCGAAGATCAGTGAGAGCCCCGACGCGATCAGGAAGTAGAGCGCACCCAGACCGAGTCCGGTCATGGTGAGCAGGACGACGGTGGACATCAGGAATCCGCCTCCACGGTGTGTGCGGTGAGCGGGCCGTGGCCCACGCCGAGCAGCCTGCGAGCCGCCTCCGCGTCGCCCAGCAGCTCGGCGGCCGGCCCCTGATGGGCCGTCCGGCCGTCGGCGAGCACCGCACAGTGCTCGGCCAGGCGTCGCACGACGGCCAGGTTCTGCTCCACGAGCAGTACCGGCACCGCCTCGGCGGCCCGCTCCAGCACCTGGGCGACCTCGGTGACCACCTTGGGCGCCAGGCCCTTGGTGGGTTCATCGGCGATGATCAGCCGGTTTCCGTTCAGCAGTGTGCGCCCGATGGCCACCATCTGCTGCTGCCCACCGGACAGCGTCCCGGCCAACTGCCGCTCCCGTGCCTTCAGTTCGGGAAAGAGCTCATGGACGAGCGGGTAGGCGGGCTCGCCCGCGCCGCGCCGCTCGGCCAGGCGCAGGTTCTCCGCCACGGTCAGCCCGGCGAAGACACCCCGGTCCTCGGGGGCGTAGCCGATGCCCAGCCGCACCACGGTGTGGGTGGGCATCGGCACGGTCTCCTCGCCGTCCAGCAGCACGCTGCCGGTGCGCGGGACGAGGCCGAGGACACCGCGCACGGTCGTCGTCTTGCCGGCGCCGTTGCGGCCGAGGAGCGCGGTCACCCCGTGCCGGGCGACGTCCAGGTCCACGCCGTGCAGGATGTGCCGGCCGCCGATCAGGACCCGCAGGTCCCGTACGGCGAGCAGGGTCCCTGTCGTCACAACCCCTCCCCGAGGTAGGCCTGTTGCACGGTCGGGTCGGCGGTCACGGTGTCGGGGGTGTCCAGCGCCAGCAGCCGTCCGTGGTGCATCACGGCGAGCCGGTCGGCCAGACCCAGCAGCACGTCCATGTGGTGCTCGACCATCAGGACGGTGCGGCCCTCGTCCCGGTGCAGGGTGCGGATGAGTTCGGTCAGCGCGGGGACCTCCTCGGCGCTGACCCCGGCCATCGGCTCGTCCAGCAGCATCAGCCGCGGCTCGCCCACCAGCAGCACCGCCAGCTCCAGCTTCCGCTTCTCGCCGTGCGACAGCTCGGACGCCGGGGCCGCGGCCCGGTGGCCGAGGCCGGTGCGCTCCAGTACACCGGCCACCTCGGCCGTGTACGGGCGGGCGCGCCGCCACAGCCGGTACGAACCGCCCCCGGCGGCCTGCGCGGCGAGCCGGACGTGGTCGGCCACGGTCATCCCCGGCCAGAGGCTGGACGTCTGGAACGTGCGGCCGATGCCGCGCCTCGCCCGCGCGTGCGCGGGGCGGCCCGTCATGTCCGTACCGTCCAGCTCGATCGTGCCCGACGTGGCCATGGTCAGCCCGCTGATCAGGTTGAACAGTGAGGTCTTGCCCGCCCCGTTGGGGCCGATGAAGGCGAGGAACTCGCCCTCGTGGACGCTGAGGGTGACGTCCTCGACGATCGTCGCCCCGCCGACGCCCCAGCCGAGGCCGGTCAGCCGGAGCACCGGGGCGGTGCTCCGCGCCCCGGCCGCTTGCTCTGCGGTGGTGTCCGGTGCGGCCATCGGTCAGCCCGCCGAGGGCTTCACGGGCGGCGCCACCTTGTCCATCGGCTCGGTGCCCACCAGCTCCGGCCGGGCACCGGCCCCCTTCCCCCGGAGCTTCGCGACGAACATCGGCTGCACCAGTGCGTGGTCCTGCGCACGGATCTCCTCCTTGCCCTTCACCCCGTCGAAGGTCCAGCCCTCCAGGGCCTTGACCATGGCGGCGGAGTCGGTGGCGCCGCCCTCCTCCACGGCGCGCACGACCATCTGCGCCGCGGTGAAGCCGTCGGGGGTGAACAGGTCCGGGGTGCCGCCCGCCTCGGTGACCGAGTCGAGCATGGACTTCTCCACGGCGTTGCCGCCGCCCGCACCGGGGAAGTAGTGCGCCAGGAAGGACACCTTGGAACCGGCGTTCCCGAAGACCGGGTACGAGGCCGTTCCGGCGAGGCCGGTGACGACCTTGCTCGCGCTCAGCACGCCCTGCTGGTCCAGCGCGGTCCACAGCGCCGGCGCGGTGGACCCGGCCCAGGCGACGAAGACCAGATCGGGTCTGCCCGCCTTGACCTGCCGGGCGAAGGGGGTCAGGTCCGTGGCACTGGGCGGAGCCAGTACGGAGCCCACCTTCGCGCCCTCGGCCCCGAGGACGGCCTTCACGGCGGCGACGTTGGCCTGGCCGAAGGTGGAGTCCTGGGCCAGCACCGTGACCTTCTTGTCCTTGGCCTCGCCGAGCATCGCCCCGGCGGTCAGGATGTCCTGGTAGGACTGTCGGCCCGAGCGGAAGGTGTAGTCGTTGATCCCGGTGACGGCGTCGGTGGCGGCCGGGCCGCTGATGTACAGCACCTTGTTCTGGGCGGCGAGCGGCGCCATCTGGAGGGCCACCCCGGAATCGGTGGTGCCGGCCAGCACCTTGTAGCCCTTGCCGATGAGGTTCTTGGCCGCGGCGACCGCCTTGCCCGGGTCGCCCGCGTCGTCCTGCTCGGTGACCTCGATTCGGTGCCCGGCAACCTTGCCGGTGCCCTTCGTCGCGTGGTCCAGACCCGCCATGAACCCGTCGCGGTACTGCTTCCCGTAGTCCGCGAGCAGCCCCGTACGGGAGTAGACCAGGCCCACCTTGACGGTCTGGTTCTTCGCGTCCTTCCCGGACGCGGAATCGGCCTCGCCCGCCTTCCCGGCGGCGGTGCACCCGGCCAGCAGAAGGCCGGCCGAGGCCAGTGCGACGGCGGCGGAGAGGGATCTGTGACGACGGACGGTGCCCGTGGCTCTGCGACGCATGATGACCGGCTCCTCGGCGTGTTCATGTGATGTCGCCGAACCGTATGAACACCCTGCCACCGTCGACATGGTGCAGGACACCCCACCTGACGCGGTGCGCATGTGGGGGCCGCACATGGGCCGGGGCCGTGGGCCGCGCCCCGGGACGGGATCCGGTCCCGGGGCGCGGCGCGTCCCGCGAGGCGTCAGTGTCGCGGGCGGTGGCCCGTCACACGGCGGCGATCGCCTGGATCATGGCGGCGGTGAAGCCGAGTGCGGCGAACGCGATGCCGATGATGCCCATCACCATTCCGGCGGTCGCCATGCCGCGGCCGCCGCCCTCGCCCCGGTCGGCCATGCGCCGGGCCGAGACGCCGAGGCACAGCGCGATGATCGGCAGGATGATCGGGATCAGCACCAGCCCGAGGATGCCGAGCACCATCGAGGCCGTCGCCTTGCCGCTGGGCAGTGAGGCACCACCGGGGTAGCCGTAGCCGGGCGGGGGCTGGACGCCGTAACCCGGCCCTCCCGGGGCCTGTGCCCCCGCTGGGACGCCCGTGCTGCCTGCCTGGTCAGTCATGTCTTCCTCTCCATCGGTGCTGGTCATGACCATGTTAAGGAGAGGTTTGTGGTGCTCTCGGACAGAACGGTGAGGGATGTGTGATGAACCTGTCAGGGCGCGTCCGAACGCCGGGGTGCGTCCGGGGGAGCCGTCACGTCGATCAGCCGGCACACCGTCTCGATGTCTATCTTCACCTGGGCGATCGAGGCCCGCCCCGACAGCCAGGTGATCAGTGCGGAGTGCCAGGTGTGCTCGATGACTCGGACCGCGGACAACTGCTCCGGCGTCGGATGCTCCAGACCCATCGCGTCCAGGATGATCGACGTCGTGATCCGCGAGACGGTGTCCACCTCCGGGCTGACGCTGCGGTCCGCGAAGGTCAGCGCCCGTACCATCGCGTCCGCCAGATGCGGTTCGCGCTGCAGTGCGCGGAACGCCCGCATCAGGGTGTCGGCGACCCGCTGCGCCGCGTCGTCCCCGGCCGGGGGGCGTTTGTGCAGCGTCGTGTGCATGTGCTGGAGCTGGTCCTGCATGGTGGCGACCAGCAGATGGATCTTCGAGGGGAAGTAGCGGTACAGCGTGCCCAGGGCGACCTCGGCGGCCTCCGCGACCTCACGCATCTGCACCGCCTCGAACCCGCCCCTGCTGGCGAGCTGGGCGCTGGCGTGCAGGATGCGGCGGCGACGGGCCTCCTGGCGTTCCGTCAGCGGCGGCGATGCCGGCCTGGCTTCCGCTGTCATGTGTCCCCATCCATGGCTTCTGTCCGCAACCGGAGGGAGGCGCTCGGTCTCCCGGCGGCGCACAGCATGCCAGGGTGCCGGGCCGTGGCGCGAATCACCCGGTCCGGCCGTTGCGCCGACGCTACCTGCCGGTAGATTCGTAGCTCATTGAACGATCCAGTCTGAAACTTGTTCTAGATTAGCGTGAGCGGTTACGCTCCGGCGAACACGCAGTGAGAAGGGGGCCGAGTGTGACCGCTGAGGCCATAGAGTCGGGCCCCCGCACGGGCAGCGACGTGTCGGGCAGCCCCGGCGAACGCCCGCTGCGCATCGCACTCCTCACCTACAAGGGAAATCCTTTCTGCGGCGGCCAGGGCGTCTATGTGCGCCACCTCGGCCGGGAGCTCGCCCGCCTCGGCCACAGCGTCGAAGTGATCGGCGCCCAGCCCTATCCGGTGCTCGACGAGGGCGTCCCGCTCACCGAGCTGCCGAGCCTGGACCTCTACCGCCAGCCCGACCCCTTCCGCACCCCGAAACGCGGCGAGTACCGGGACTGGATCGACGCCGCCGAGGTCGCCACCATGTGGACCGGCGGCTTCCCGGAGCCGCTCACCTTCAGTCTCCGCGCCCGACGCCATCTCGCGGCCCGGCGCGGCGAGTTCGACGTCATCCACGACAACCAGACCCTCGGCTACGGGCTGTTGGCGGACCTCGGTGCCCCGCTCGTCACCACGATCCACCACCCCATCACGGTCGACCGGCAGTTGGACCTGGACGCCGCCGCGACCCGTCGCCGACGCGCCTCCGTGCGCCGCTGGTACGCCTTCACCCGCATGCAGAAGCGGGTCGCGCGCCGGCTGCCGTCGGTGCTCACCGTCTCCGGCTCCTCCAAGCAGGAGATCGTCGACCACCTCGGGGTGCGCGAGGATCGCATCCATGTGGTGCACATCGGTGCGGACACCGAGTTGTGGTCGCCCGATCCGTCCGTCGCCGAGGTCCCCGGCAGGATCGTCACCACCTCCAGCGCCGACGTCCCGCTGAAGGGCCTCGTCCACCTCGTCGAGGCGCTCGCCAAGCTCCGCACCGAGAACCCGCGGGCGCACCTCGTGGTCGTCGGCAAGCGGGCCGAGGACGGACCGGTCGCGCAGGCCATCGAGCGGCACCGACTCCAGGACGCCGTCGAATTCGTCAAGGGCATCAGCGACGCCGAACTCGTCGACCTGGTGCGCAGCGCGCAGATCGCCTGCGTCCCCTCGCTCTACGAGGGGTTCTCGCTGCCCGCTGCCGAGGCCATGGCCACCGGCACGCCGCTGGTCGCCACCACCGGCGGCGCGATCCCCGAGGTCGCGGGCCCGGACGGCGAGACCTGCCTCGCCGTCCCGCCCGCCGACGCCGGGGCACTGGCCGACGCGCTCACCCGGCTGCTCGGCGATCCGGAACTGCGCGCCCGGCTCGGCGCCGCGGGCCGCGCCCGGGTGCTGTCCCGGTTCACCTGGAAGCAGGCCGCCATCGGCACCGCCGCCCTGTACCGCGAGGCGATCGCCGCCCGCGCGGGCACCACGCGCCCCGGCGGCCGACGGTGACCCCGCAGTCCGCCCACGCTGTCCCCGCCCTCTGACCCCCTCGACCGCGAAAGCAGGCATTCGTGCTGACCGTGGACTTCACCCGCTTCCCGCTCGCCGCAGGTGACCGAGTGCTCGACCTGGGCTGCGGCGCCGGACGCCACGCCTTCGAGTGCTACCGGCGTGGCGCCCAGGTCGTGGCCCTCGACCAAAACGGCGAGGAGATCCGCGAGGTCGCGAAGTGGTTCGCCGCGATGAAGGAGGCCGGGGAGGCACCCGAGGGCGCCACCGCCACCGCGATGGAGGGCGACGCGCTCAATCTGCCGTTCCCCGACGAGTCCTTCGACGTCGTGATCATCTCCGAGGTGATGGAGCACATCCCCGACGACAAGGGCGTGCTCGCGGAGATGGTCCGGGTGCTCAGGCCCGGCGGCCGGATCGCGATCACCGTGCCGCGCTACGGCCCCGAGAAGGTCTGCTGGACGCTCTCCGACGCGTACCACGAGGTCGAGGGCGGCCACATCCGCATCTACAAGGCCGACGAACTGCTCGGCAAGATCCGCGGCGCCGGCCTCAAGCCGTACGGCACCCACCATGCCCACGCCCTGCACTCGCCGTACTGGTGGCTCAAGTGCGCGTTCGGCGTGGACAACGACAAGTCGCTGCCGGTCCGCGCGTATCACAAGCTGCTGGTCTGGGACATCATGAAGAAGCCGGCCGTCACCCGGGTCGCCGAGCAGCTGCTCAACCCGGTCGTCGGCAAGAGCTTCGTGGCGTACGCGACCAAGCCGCACCTGCCCCTGGCCGCCGCCGAGGATCTCTCCAAGGCCGAGGCGTGACCGTTCCCGAGCAGACAGAACACCTCGTGCTGCCCGGAGTCCTCACCGCCGAGCAGGCCACCGAGACCGTCGCCGCCCTCCTCGCCGCGCAGTGCGAGAACGGTGCGCTGCCCTGGTTCCGCGGCCACCACCTCGACCCGTGGGACCACACCGAGGCCGCCATGGCCCTCGACGCGGCGGGCGAGCACGCCGCCGCGGAACGCGCGTACGACTGGCTGGCCCGGCACCAGAACGAGGACGGCTCCTGGTACGCCGCGTACCACGACGGCGACCCGGAACGGCCGACCGACCGGGGCCTGGAGACCAACTTCTGCGCGTACGTGGCCGTCGGCGTCTGGCACCACTACCTCGCCACCGGCGACGACGCGTTCGTCGACCGGATGTGGCCGACCGTCTACGCCGCCGTCGAATTCGTGCTGCGGCTCCAGCTTCCCGGCGGCCAGATCGGCTGGAAGCGCGAAGCCGACGGAACCCCCGTCGACGACGCGCTGCTGACCGGCTGTTCCTCCATCCACCAGGCGCTGCGCTGTGCACTCGCCCTCGCCGAACGGCGCGAGGAGCCGCAGCCGGACTGGGAGTTGGCGACCGGTGCGCTGGCCCACGCTATCCGCAGCCACCCGGAACGCTTCCTGGACAAGAGCCGCTACTCGATGGACTGGTACTACCCGGTCCTGGGCGGTGCGCTCACCGCAGCGGCCGCCAAGGAGCGGATGGAGGAGGGGTGGGACCGCTTCGTGGTGCCCGGCCTCGGGGTGCGCTGTGTGCTGCCCAACCCGTGGGTGACCGGCGGGGAGAGCTGTGAACTCGCCCTGGCGCTCTGGGTGATGGGCGAGTCCGACCGGGCGCTGGAGATCCTCCAGTCCATCCAGCACCTGCGCGCCGACGGCGGCATGTACTGGACGGGGTACGTCTTCGAGGGCAACCGCGCCTTCTGGCCGGAGGAGCTCACCACCTGGACCGCCGGTTCGCTGCTGCTCGCGGTGGCCGCGCTCGGCGGCGACGAGGCGACCACCGCGGTCTTCGGCGGCGAACGGCTGCCGCGCGGGCTGGAACCGGACTGCTGCGGATAGACCCGGCCACGACGTTCACGGGGTCGTTGCCCCGGTGTGCGTCCGCGGGTAGGTCGGCTCGGGGGAGAGACGGATCCGGGTGCCGTGCTCGACGGATGAAACCCGGACGGCGGCCCCGAGCGGCACACCGCCCGCAGCCGCGTGAGTCTTACGGAGCGTGGCGAGTCGGCGCAGGCGCAGAAACTGGCCACAACGCGATTCGGCGCCGACGCGGGGCTCGCGGCCGGGGCGACGTACCAGTGGATCGTGAAGCCGTACCGCGCGTGGACGTTCGAGAAGGGCGCCGACAGGAGGACGTTCGCCCTGGTCAAGGCCGGGCTCGCGGGTGGCTTCGCGTACAACCGGCTGACGGCGGCCGTGGTCGACGCCAAGGGTCAAGACCCGGGCAGGAGCGCGGGCGCCGAGGTGAAGGACAAGGTGCCCACCACATCGCAACTCGGCGGATAATCGATGCGGCCCCGGCTCTTGATCGAATTAGGGTGCCTGTCATGAGCGCACTCTCGCACGACCTCTACTGTGACGAAATCACCCGCCGCACCGACGCGTTGAGGGCGGCGATCAACGGCGCCGATCTCGGCGCGACCGTACCGACCTGCCCCGACTGGACCCTGCGCGACCTCGCCGTCCATGTCGGCGGCGCCCACCGCTGGGTGAGCGAGATCGTACGCACCCGGGCCACCGAAGCGGTCGCGCCCGAAACGCTGCCGAAGTTCAGGCCCGAGGGCGACGACCCCGCCGTGCTCGATGCCTGGCTGGCGGACGGGGCGGCGGAGCTCGTCGAGCTCCTGCGCGCGGCCGGCCCGGACGTGCAGGCGTGGTCCTGGGGCTGGGAGCGCAGCACGGGCTTCTGGGCGCGTCGCATGGCGCACGAGACGATCGTCCACCAGGCAGACGCCGCGCTCACCGCGGGGACCGGCTACGAGGTGGCACCCGAGCTGGCGGCCGACACGATCGAGGAATGGCTGGAGATTGTCGCCTTCGTGCGGGCCGCGGGCCACGAGAAGGCGGCCGAGCTCGCCGGCGCCAGGGGCTCGATCCATCTGCATGCCACGGACGTGCCCGGTGCCGAGTGGCTGATCGAGCTCGGCGAGGACGGCTTCACCTGGCGGCGGGCCCACGAGAAGGCGACCGTGGCGCTGCGGGGCCCGCTCACCGACGTCCTGCTGGTCTTCAACCGGCGCCTCCCGGCGGACAGCGACCGGGTCGAGGTGCTGGGGGACGCGAAGCTGCTGGACTTCTGGCTGGAGCACTCCGCATTCGGCTGAGCCGCCACCGGCCGCCGTGGAGCACCGTGCCCCCGCCCGCTGTGCGGGCGGGGCGGTGCTGGGCCAAGCTGGAAGCGACAGCCCGTGTGTCCGGCGGCCCCCGTGGAGGTGCCGATGGAGCCCGTCCGCGCCCTGAAACGGATCGCCTTCCTGCTGGAACGCGGCAGGGCCGACACCTATCGCGTGCAGGCGTTCCGCAGGGCCGCCGACGCGGTGGAACCGATGGCGGACGACGAGATCGGGCAGCGGGTCGCGGACGGCTCGCTGGAGTCGGTCGAGGGCATCGGGCCGAAGACCGCACAGGTGATCAGGGAGGCTGTGGCCGGGGAAGTGCCCGGCTACCTGGAACGGCTGGAGAAGGAGGCCGCCGCCGTCCCGCTCACCGAGGGCGGCGCGAGCCTCCTCGCTCTCCTGCGGGGCGACTGCCATCTGCACTCCGACTGGTCGGACGGCGGCAGCTCGATCGAGGAGATGGGCCGCACGGCGGCGGAGCTGGGCCACGAGTGGGCGGTCCTCACCGACCACTCGCCCCGGCTGACCGTGGCGAACGGGCTCTCCCCGGAGCGGCTGCTCCGGCAGCTGGAGGTGATCGCCGGGCTCAACGAGCGGTGGGCGCCGTTCCGGCTGCTCACCGGCATCGAGTGCGACATCCTCCCCGACGGCTCCCTCGACCAGGAGGACGGACTGCTGGCGCGGCTGGACGTCGTCGTGGTCTCCGTGCACTCCGCACTGCGGATGGACGCGGCACCGATGACCGGACGCCTGCTCGCGGCCGTCCGCCATCCGCGGGCGAACATCCTCGGGCACTGCACCGGACGGTTGATCACCGGCCGGGGGCGCCCCGAGTCGCGGTTCGACGCGGACGCGGTCTTCGCCGCATGTGCGCAGGCGGGCACGGCGGTGGAGATCAACAGCCGGCCCGAACGGCTCGACCCGCCCCGCCGGCTGCTGCGCCGAGCCGTTGCCGCGGGCACTCTGTTCGCCATCGACACCGACGCGCACGCGCCCGGTCAGCTGGACTGGCAGATCCACGGCTGCGCCCGCGCCGAGGAGTGCCGCGTCCCGGCGGAGCACGTCGTCTCCACCTGGCCGGCCGACGAACTGCTGGCCTGGTCGCGCGCGGGCACGACCCCGGAGCGGGCCCGCTCCGGGGCGGACGGGACGCATCGGCGCGGCCCCGGGACAGGAACGGTGAACCCATGACGGCCACAAGCGTGCGCGGCATCGACCACATCGGGGTCACGGTCCCCGATCTGGAGACCGCGACTCTCTTCCTCGCCAGGGCGTTCGGCGCCGAGGTGCTCTACGACACCCTGCGCCGCCAGGACGAGCCGCTCGGCGGTCTGGACGTGGAGCGGCGCCTCGGCGTCCCGGCGGGCACCCAGCAGCTGGCGATCCGGATGCTGGCCCTCCCCGGCGACGGTCCGGCCATCGAGCTCTTCGAGTTCGAGGGCCCTCGCCGGGAACCCCCGGTGCTGCCCTGCGACTTCGGCTGGCAGCACGTGGCGCTCTACGCCGACGACCTGGACGCGGCCGTGAGGGACTGCGTGGCCGCGGGCGCCTCACTGCTCGCCGAGGCGCAGCCGCTGCCGGGTCCCGAGGCGGGGGAACGCAACCGCTTCGCTTATCTGCGCACTCCCTGGGGCAGCACGCTGGAACTCCTCACGTACCCCGACCCCCAGCCCTGGGAACGCACCGCATCACGCCGACGGGTGCGCCCCGCCCCGGTCAGCACCGGGACCTGGCCGACGGACCCGGCCCGGCCGGGGCCCGGGGTCCTTCGTGCGGACCGGACCGGATGAGCGAATACGTCCGGTCTGCGGATGCCCCTGCGCCTTGCGGCGCACCGCACCCGACGCCGCGCGCCGATCCACCCGGGATTGCGGACAGCGCTCAGTTGAGCTCCGCGAGCACCCGCAGCGTATGCGGGTCCGGCGCCGTCACCAGCAGATCGGTCACCGGCCCCTTGCGCCACAACTCCAGCCGCTCCGCTATCCGTTGCCGGGGTCCGACGAGCGAGATCTCATCGGCGAACGCGTCCGGCACGGCCAGCACCGCCTCCTCCTTGCGCCCTTCGAGGAAGAGCCGCTGGATCCGCCGTGCCTCCTCCTCGAACCCCATGCGTGCCATCAGATCGGCGTGGAAGTTCCGGGCCGCGTGCCCCATCCCCCCGATGTAGAAGCCGAGCATCGCCTTCACCGGCAGCAACCCCTCGGCGACGTCGTCACAGACCCGCGCACGGGTCATCGGCGCGATCATGAACCCGGCGGGCAGGTCCGTGAGCGACGCCTCGTACACATCGGTGCGCAGCGGCGACCAGTACAGCGGCAGCCAGCCGTCGGCGATCCTCGTCGTCTGTGCGATGTTCTTCGGTCCCTCCGCCCCGAGCAGTACCGGGAGCCGGGGCCGCAACGGATGGGTGATCGACTTCAACGGCTTGCCCAGGCCGGTGGCGTCGGGACCGTTGTACGGGTGGGAGTGGAAGCGTCCGTCCAGTTGGACGGGGGCCTCACGGCCGAGTACCTGGCGGATGACGTCGACGTACTCGCGGGTGGCGGTCAGTGGGCTCCTCGGGAACGGCCGCCCGTACCAGCCCTCCACCACCTGCGGCCCGGACAGGCCGAGGCCGAGCATCATCCGGCCGCCGGAGAGATGGTCGAGGGTGAGGGCGTGCATCGCGGTCGCGGTCGGGGTGCGCGCCGCCATCTGCGCGATGCCGGTGCCCAGCCGGATACGGGAGGTGTGTGCGGCGATCCAGGTCAGCGGGGTGAACGCGTCGGAGCCCCAGGCCTCCGCCGTCCACACCGACCCGTACCCCAGCTCCTCGGCCTGACGGACGAGCCCCAGTTGGGCCGGGTCGGGGCCGCGGCCCCAGTAGCCGAGCGCGAGTCCGAGCCGCATTCCGCCGCCTCCCAAGGATTCTGACGCTGTGTCAGATAATCGACCACGGACGGAGAGTACGACAGCGGCCCCCCGCCCGGAAGGGGCGAGGGGCCGCTGATCGTGTGCGGGCGGGTGGGCTCAGCCGCGCTGGATGCCCGTGGTGTCCTGGAGCACACCACGACGGCCGTCCTGCGTCTGGGCGATGAGGCTCGCACCGCGCTGCTCCACCGCGAGGTACCAGGTGCCCGGAGCCAGCTCGGCGATCGGCGACGGCGAACCGTCCTCCCCGTACAGCGGGCGGGCCACCGGCACCGCGAACCAGAACGGTGTGAAGTCACCGGACGGCGCGCCGGCCGCCGGAGCCTGCTGGGCCTGCTGCGGCTCCGGCTGACCCGCCTGGGGCTGACCGGCCTGCGGCTGCGCGCCGTACGGCTGCTGCTGACCCGGCTGCGCACCGTACGGCTGCTGCTGGGCGCCGGGGTAGCCGTAACCCTGGCCGGGCTGCGGCTGGCCGCCGTACGGCGACTGCACGGCCTGCGGGCGCGGGGCGCCCATCAGCGGAGCCTTGAGTGCGGGAATCAGCGGAGTCCCGACCGCGCCGACCGCGAGCACGGCCGTGCCCAGCAGGCCGAGGATCAGACCGGCGCCCGCGTTGCTGGCGTCGATGGTCGACCAGAACGCGGTCCACAGGGCGAAGACGCTGAAGGCGGCGCCGAGTTGGCCGAGCTCGAAACCGAGGACCTTGCGGGGCGGCATGGTGCGGCCCACCACGACCAGCGCCGCGGCGATGATGCCGCCCAGGTAGATGCTCATGAGGGCCGCGAGCGCGTCCCACGCGTTCGGGGCCGAGTAGCCGGAGCAGTTGAGGCCCGAGGGGCATTCGTAACCGTAGAGGTGGAGGAAAGAGGCGATGAACAGCACCACCGCTGCTCCGATCACCACGCCGTCGCCTCGAGTGAGGGAGCGCATATTCACGTAAAGATCCTTAGTCGGTCGTCTCGTCGGGGTGGTCGTCGCTGCGGCCCGCCGGGGTGCGGCGGGGGCGCAAGGCTCGGGGGTGGCTCCCCAATCGTACGGATGAATCTATCGTCTGCCCGGCAGGGTCGTGCCCCTGCCCGGACCCTGGACGCACTTCCCCCCAATTTCGCCTCAGAACCACCTCTTGTTACCCCTTGAGGTAGCTGCTGATGCCATCGGCAATGCCCTGCGCAGCCTTCTGACGCCAGTTCGCGCTGGTGAGCAGAGCGGCGTCCTTCGGATCACGCATATTGCCGCATTCGATGAACACTTTGGGCACGGTCGACAAATTAAGTCCGCCCAGATCCTTGCGGATGTCCAACCCGCTATTGCCGCCGATGTAATTGGAAGGCGCACTTCCGGTATCGCGGACGAAGAGACCTGCGATCCGGGTACCGAGGTCGCGGGACGGCTCGACGATCTTCGTGGTGTCCGCCTTCCCGCCCCGCACCGGCCCGGGGAGGATCACATGGAAGCCGCGGTTGCCGGCCGCGGACCCGTCCGCGTGCACCGAGACCACCGCATCGGCCTTGGCCTCGTTGCCGATTCGGGCCCGCTCGTCGACACACGGGCCGTACGGACGGTCGTTGTCGTACGTCAGCACGACGTGCGCGCCCTGCGCCTCCAGGAGCGTGCGCAGCCGGTGCGACACATCCAGGGTGAACTCGGCTTCCGGATAGCCGGAGTTGGTCGAGGTGCCGGTGGTGTCGCACTCCTTGTGCGCGGTGCCGATGTCGACCTGGCGGTTGATCTCGCGGGTGTGCAGGCGGTTGTTCGGGTTGTGCCCGGGGTCGATGACGACGGTCCTGCCCGACAGCGGCCCGGAGGCCCGGCCGCCCGTGGACCTGGAGGGCTTCGCCGAAGGGGCGGGGGAGGCGGACGTCCTCCCCGGAGCCGGAGCGGTCCTCGACGGCGAGGCCGGCTGCGGCGCCGCGGAGGTGCCGCCGCCCTGCCGGGGCTCGGCCCGCGCTCCGCCGCTGTCGTCGCCCGCGCCGCAGCCCGCAGCGGTCAGGCACACGGTGGCGAGCGCTGCGGCGGCGAGCAGGGGGCGGCGGCGCGGGGTGGGGGGAACGCTCTCGTCGTACGGCATCACGCGATGCTATCGGGGCGCGCCTCAGATACCCGGCGCCTCAGATACCCGGTCCCGTGCGCCGCAGCACACGCAGCGAATCCGTTGCCGAGACCTCGGTGAACGCGCCGGAGGCCAGTGCCCGCAGATAGATCCGGTACGGGGCCTGGCCGCCGTGCGCCGGGTCCGGGAACACGTCGTGGATCACCAGCAGCCCGCCCTCGGCGACATGCGGCGCCCAGCCCTCGTAGTCACCGCCCGCGTGCTCGTCGGTGTGCCCGCCGTCGATGAAGACGAAGCCGAGCTTCCCGCTCCAGACGGCGGCGACCTGCAAAGACCGTCCGACCAGGGCCACGACGTGGTCTTCGAGACCCGCCGCGTGCAGGGTCCGGCGGAACGTCGGCAGCGTGTCCATCCGGCCGACCTCCGGATCCACGACGGTCGGGTCGTGGTACTCCCAGCCCGGCTGCTGCTCCTCGCTGCCGCGGTGGTGATCGACGGTGAGGGCCGTCACACCGGCCGCGCGGGCGATGTCGGCGAGCAGGATGGTGGAGCGTCCGCAGTACGTGCCGACCTCAAGGACCGGCAGCCCCAGCGCGGCGGCCTCGGCGGCGGCCGCGTACAGCGCGAGTCCCTCGACCACCGGCATGAAGCCCTTGGCGGCCTGGAAGGCGGCGAGAATCTCGGGCGACGGCTCGGCGACGGACTCGGCGGGCACGGGTTCCTCCTGGTGGGGACGGTTCTGCGGGGCACGCGTTTCGACGGCGCCCCATCGTGCCGTACGCCCCCGCCGAGGGCGTCGGCGGGGGCGTACGAGGGGTGAGCCCGGGTCGGGTCGCACCCCGACGGCCTATCGATCGTGGAGGACCCGCGGTCGCGTGACAGGGACAACAGTGAGCAGGTCGTCCAGCCCCTTGAAATCGTCGGGATTCGTGGTGAAGAGCGGAAGCTCCTCGGCGAGGGCGATGGACGCGATCATCAAGTCGGCCACCCGGCGCCGCGGTTTGCGGCCGGCACCGATCACGGCAGCGCAGACCCTGCCATAGATCCGTGCTGCCTCCGCGTCGAAGGGGATCGGGTCGAACTCGTTCTCGGCACGCTGGAGGACGTCGAGCCGTCGGGCCCGCTCGGCGTATTCGTCGTAGTCGTCCTGTTCTTCGTTCCGCCTCACCTCGTGCGGGCCGGCGGACAGCTCGGCCAGGGTGATGGCGCTGATCGCCACCTCGGCCGGGAGTTCCTCGGGATTCACCCACCTGCGAAGAATCATGATGTTGGTGTCGAGCAGACCCTGGTCGTACTCAGCGCGCATAGGGATCGTCCGGCCTCTGCTCGGCGGTGGCCTCCTGATCCGCCCGGAAGGCTTCCAGCGAAATGTCGGGAGCGGTGCGGGACATGGCGGTGAACTCGCCGCGCGGGACGAACCGTCTGCGTCGGCGCAGTGGGATCAGCTCGCCGATGCGATGGCCGTCCCGCGTGACGGTGAAAGCATGCCCGTCCTGCACGGCGTCCATGATCTCTTTGGACCTGTTGCGCAGGTCGCGTTGAGTGATCTCCTGCTGTGCTGCCATGACATCCACAGTAACGTCGGGTGCTATTGGGTGCTACTAGATGTCACACCATGGTGTGTGCGTCTCCGCGAATACGTCAGGGGCGCCTCGCTCGGCCGAGTCCGCCGACGAGCGGTCGAGAGACCCTCTCGTGAGCCCGAAGTCCTGATCGTGAACCCGCACAATCGGTGAACCCGCCACGCCGGGCCGTGAACCCGCGATGCCGTACGCCCCCGCCGAGCGGAAGTCGCGTTCGGCGGGGGCGTACGAGGGGTGAGCCCGGGTCGGGGCGCCCCGGCGGGGCTGCGACATGGAGGTCAGCAGCTCTGCCAGAGTCGGGTCATGACGCGGACGCCGAAGCGCAGGCCCTCCAGCGGGACGCGCTCGTCCACACCGTGGAAGAGGCGGCCGTAGTCCAGGTCGTGCGGGAGCTTGAGGCCCTTGAAGCCGAAGCAGCGGATGCCGAGGTGGGTGAAGGCCTTGGCGTCGGTGCCGCCGGGGTTGCAGTACGGGACCGGGTGGCCGTCCGGGTCCTCGGCGCGTACGGCCGCGCACATGGCGTCGACCAGCGGGCCGTCGAACGTCGTCTCCATCGCGATGTCGTGGTTGACCCACGCGCGGCTGACCGACGGGAGGAGGAGCTTGTCGATCGTGTCGACCAGCTCCTGCTCGTGGCCGGGCAGGAAGCGGCCGTCCACCCGGGCGGTCGCCTTTCCGGGGATGACGTTGGTCTGGTAGCCCGCGTTGAACATGGTGGGGTTCGCGGAGTTGCGGAGCACCACCTGCATGAAGTCGCAGACCGGGCCCAGCCGCTCCAGGCTGCCCTCGATGTCGTTCTCGTCGAACTCGACGCCGTAGAGGCGGGCGGCCTCTTCGAGCAGGGCGCGGACCGGTGCGATCAGGCGGATCGGGAAGGTCTCGCGGCCGATGCGGGCCAACGACTCCGCGAGGTCGGTGACCGCGTTCTCGTCGTTGGGGGACGAGCCGTGGCCGGCCCGGCCGGTGGCGGTGAGCTCCATCCAGGCCATGCCGCGCTGGGCGTTCTCGATCGGGTAGAGGCGACGGGTGTCGTCGATGGCGAAGGAGAAGCCGCCGCCCTCGCCGATCGCCTCGGTCACGCCGGAGAAGAGCTCGGGGCGGTGCTCGACCAGCCAGTGGGCGCCGAACTTGCCGCCCGCCTCCTCGTCGGCGAGGAAGGCGAGGACCAGGTCACGGGACGGCTTGGTGCCGGTACGGGCGAAGTGGCGGGCGGTGGCCAGCATGACGGCCACCGTGTCCTTCATGTCGATCGCGCCGCGGCCCCAGAGGTAGCCGTCGCGGATCTCGCCGGAGAACGGCGGGACCTGCCACTCGGAGGCGTCGGCGGGGACCACGTCCAGATGGCCGTGGACCAGGAGGGCGCCGCGCGTGGGGTCGCTGCCCGCGATACGGGCGATGACATTGGCGCGGCCCGGGGCGGACTCGACCAGTTCGGAGTCGATGCCCACCTCGGCGAGGCGGCTCACCACCCACTCGGCGCTCGCGCGCTCGTCGCTGGTGGGGTTGGAGGTGTCGAACCTGATCAGTTCGGCGCAGAGTCCGATGACCTCTTCCTGTGCCTCCTCGGAGGCCGGGACGAACGAGGCGGTGGGGTCGGGGGTGGTCATGCTGCTCCCACAGTGGTTGTCGCGCGGGCGGCGGGGGCTTCGGCGTCCTCGTCGTCCAGGGTGGAGGTGCCGTACGGCCTCACCCAGCCCAGCAGGCCGAGGACGCTGTACAGGACG
Source organism: Streptomyces sp. NPDC014727 (assembly GCF_043083485.1). NCBI lineage: Bacteria > Bacillati > Actinomycetota > Actinomycetes > Kitasatosporales > Streptomycetaceae > Streptomyces > Streptomyces sp. NPDC014727. The sequence goes on from NZ_JBIBYR010000001.1 coordinate 187,838, forward strand.
AAGGCGGTGGCCAGCGAGTTCAGGGCCGGGATGCCGCCCTCGTAGAACTTGCCGACGCAGAACGCCGCGATCCAGATGGCGATGGACATCGGCACCCAGGTCGGCGAGGACGTCGGCAGGGTCTCGGACTCCCGGGTGTCGTCCAGCGGCTTGCGCATCCGCTTCACGACCCAGTACTCGGCCACGATGATGCCGCCGATCGGCGGGATCGCGACGCCGAGGATGGAGAGGAACTCGGTGAAGTGGGTCATGATCCCGACCGCGGACAGGACCGTGCCGGCGATGCCGAGGACGATCGTGACCGCGCCCCGGTGGATCCGCTTGCCGAAGACGACCTGGAAGAAGTTGACGACGCCGAGCGAGGAGCCGTACAGGTTCCAGTCGTTGATCTTGGCGGTGGACATCAGGACCACGATCACACCGAAGGCACCCGAGGTGGAGAGCACGATGTGCGAGACCTCGTTGCTCTTGACCAGGTGGCCCAGGAGCACACCGGTCATGCCGACGATGTACTCGGAGAGGATCATCGACGAGGCGCTCTGCAGGAAGACGTGCGAGCCCTTCGTGTTGTACCGGGTCATCTCCGGGGCCACGATCGCGCCGGTCATGAAGCCGCCCGCGATGGCGGTGGCGGCGACGGCGAGCGGGATCGTCCGGCCGGGGGCCGGCGAGTGGATGAGCTCGCTGATGGAGTGGTCCTTCAGCGTCGAGACGATCGACCACGCGACCATCGCGAAGAAGAGCGGCGTCACGATCTTGGCGAAGACGGCCATGTAGCGGAAGCCGAAGATCACCAGAGCGGTGATGGCGATGCCCGCCAGTACGCACCACATCCAGGACGGGCCGCCGACCAGCGCCGAGACACTGTTGCCGAAGATCGTGTTCTGGACGCCGAACCAGCCGACCAGACTGACCGCGATGACGAAGCTGACCAGCGCCGAGCCGTTGCGGCCGAAGCCGACCCAGCGGGTCAGCATCGGGGTCGCCAGCCCCTCGCGCATACCGGCCAGACCGATCGCGAAGATCACGATCTCCAGGATCACCGCGCCGAGCGTGAAGGCGAGGAAGGCGTTGCCGAAGGTCATCCCGACACCGATGGTGGCGCCGAGGGTGAACTGCGAGATCGAGCCGGACTGGGCCAGCCACTGGAGCAGCATGGACCAGAAGCCGAACCGCTTGTCACGGGGGACGCGGGAGAGCGCGTAGTCGTCGCTGCCGATGCTCTTGGCCCCCTGGGCCACGGCCTCGGCGTGCGGGGCGGCTGCCATCAGGACTCCTGGGGTGTACGGCCAAGGGTCTGGAGGTGAGCCAGCGACCCGTAGCGGTTGACGAGGTTGTCGAACTCCACCGCGTCGTGGAAGTCCAGGTGGCCGCTGCCGTAGGCCTTGGCGACCTCCACGGCGTAGCGGGCGGCGGACGCGATGTCCGTCTCGTGGCTCGCGCCCGTACCGCAGCCCGGTACCGCGGCGGCCGAGGTGATGGCCAGGCCGACGACCGGAGCGGCCGTCGCGGTGGCGGGCTGCAGGATCGAATTGATGTGGTGTGCCCCGTTACCGTACGGGGTGATGTCCTGCGTGGTCACGGGGTACGTGACCAACGGCTCACCGGTCACCACGGCGAGCAGCTCGCCGAGCTGCTCGCCGACCCGCAGCACCCAGCCCTCCTTGACGGTGGGCGACAGGGCGAGGCCCTTGTGGTTGATGATGCGGTTGCCCTTGGTGGTGTCGATGGAGAGCACGGCCTCCATCTCGCCGGTCACCTCGTGGCGGTTCATGGTGGCGATGTCCACGGGTGAGCCCATGAACGGCACCGGGTCGTGCGGCTCGGTCGGCGCGTCCGGGCAGATGTGGGTGGCGACGATCACGTCGCCGGGCAGCACGTCGCCGCGGCGGCGCATGTCGAGCAGCTTGGCGGCGGTGGCGATCGCGGAGACCGCGCCGTCGGCGTCGGAGACCATGCCGGTCACCTCGGGCCGGGCGCCGATGCCGCCGAGCCGGCCCACCACGCCCAGCGTGCGGGCGCTGCCCCCGGACGTACGCCCTCGGGAGCCGGGGATGCGGACCATCACGAAGTCCGTCGAGCCCCGCTCGCCGGTGACCGTGGTGACCTGGGCGGACGATCCCTCGGCCCCGCTCACGGAGTCGAGGTACTCGGCGACCGTCTTGCCATTGACCTGGGGATCGTCCAACAGCTCGACGATGTCCAGCACGTACTTCAACATGGGGGGCCTTTCTCACTCAGCCGGACACCCGGGGCGGCGCAGTCCGGGCACCCGGGCCGGCGCTCGACGGGGAAGCGCGGGGCGGGGTGCTGAGGCAACATTCGGGATCGGATAGCGTTGAACGCAACTGTTTCCCGTTATTTGCAATTCAGGTCTGAATGGTGAGATGACGATGGCGGACTTCGATCTGGACCGGCGCACCCCCGCCGGGGCGCTGCAAACCGTCGACCGGGCGCTCCTGGTGCTGCTCGCCTTCGAACGGACCCGGCCCGACTGGGGCGTCACCGAGGTCGCCGAGGAGTTCGGCTGGGACACCTCGGTGGCCCAGCGGCTGCTCGCCACCCTCGCCGGGCGCGGCTTCCTGGTCTCCGACCCCGCCACCCGCCGCTACCGCATCGGCCCCGCCGTGCTGCGGCTGGGCAGGCTCTGGGAGCGTTCCGGCTCACTGGAGCTGCTGGCCGGACCGGTCCTGGAGGAGCTGCGCCGGGTCACCGGCGACACCGTCCTGTTCTGTCTGCCGGACAGCTTCCACATGCGGTGCGTCGCCGCGGAGGAGGGCGAGGCCGGGCCACTGCGCTACTACCCGCTGGTCGGCGAGCTCTACCCGGCGCACGCCGGGGCGACCAGCAAGTCGTACTACGCGTATCTGCCCGACGACCAGCGCCACCGGCTCTTCCGGGGCCGCCCGATGGCCCGCTTCACCGACCGGACGGTGACCGACCCGGACCGGCTGGAGGAGGAGTTCCTCAAGGTCCGCGCCCAGGGGTACGCCTGGACGGTCGGCGAGTACGACACCGGCATCGCGACTGTCGCCGTACCTGTGTTTCTCGGGCGCGAGCCGTACGGGAGCCTCAGCCTCGGCGGCGCCGAGGAGCTCTTCCGCGGGGCGCCCGAGGACCGGCTCGACGCCCTGCGCCACGCGGCCCAGCTGCTGGAACGGCGGCTGACCCAGCCCCCGCAGCGGCCGAAGCCCCGCGCCCGCCGCCCTCGTACCGACCGATGAACCAGAACAGAACCAAGAACCAGAACAGAACCAAGAACCAGAACAGAACCAAGAACCAGAACAGAACCAAGAACCAGAACAGAACCAAGAGGAACCCCGTGAATCTGCTGCTGCTCTCCAACTCCACCCAGTACGGGCGCGGTTATCTGGAACACGCCCTTGACACCGTCACCGCGTTCCTGCCCTCCGGTGCCCGGCTGGCCTTCGTCCCCTACGCGCTCGCCGACTACACCGCGTACACCACACGCGTCCGCGACGCCCTCGCGCCGTCCGGCATCAGTGTCCGAGGGGTCCACGAGAACGCCGATCCGGTCGCCGAACTCGCCGCGTCCGACGCCGTGTTCATAGGCGGAGGCAACTCCTTCCGGCTGCTGAGCGCCCTGTACCGGACCGGTCTGCGGGACGCCGTGACCGAAGCGGTGCGCGGCGGGTTGCCGTACATGGGAGCCAGCGCGGGGACGAACATGGCGGCGCCCACCCTCCGTACGACCAACGACATGCCCATCGTGCAGCCGCCGTCCTTCGAGACCCTCGGCCTCGTCCCCTTCCAGATCAACCCGCACTACCTGGACCCGGACCCGGAGAGCACCCACAAGGGCGAGACCCGCGAGGAGCGGCTCACCGAGTTCCTGGAGGAGAACGACGTACCGGTGCTCGGCCTGCGTGAGGGGTCCTGGCTGCGGGTCAACGGGCGCCAGGCCCGGGTACAGGGCGCCCACCCCGCCCGGCTGTTCACCCGCGGCGCGCGGCCGCAGGAGCTTCCAGCGGGGTCGGACGTCTCTCATCTGCTCACGACGACACCGCGGTTCGACGCCCCGGTGCGCTGAGGCCCTTCGTTCAGGTCGGGGCGGGTCAGGCCGGGTCAGGGCGGGTCAGGGCGGATCAGGGCGGATCAGGGTGCGGTGCCGGGGCCCGCGAGCCCGGCGTGATCCAGGCGAGAGGCCCCGGCCGTCAGCACCAGGTCGGCGTCGACCGGCAGTCCGTTGCCCGGGTAGACCGCCGGGCGGGCGCGCGGCGCGTACCCGGCGGCCGATCCGGCCAGCACATAGCTGCCGCCGGACGGGGCGGCCAGCATGTAGTGGCCGTCCTCGTCCGCCACGGTGAGACCCGCCTGCCGGCCCCGGTGGTCGATCAGCGTGACATTGGCGCGGGCCACCGGCGCACCGTCCGCGTCCAGCACCCGGCCGCGGAAGCCGCCCGAGCCGGTCACCGGGCGGGAGACGGAGCGCGCGGTGACCGGCGCGTCGTCCTCGCTGCTCGCCAGCAGCGCCGGGCGCATCGCCTCGCGCCGCGACGGCAGGAAGCCGGCCAGCACCAGCCCGACCACCACCGCGCCCGTCGCGATCAGGAACGAGATGCGGAACCCCTCCATGGAGGGCAGCGACACCCCGCCCGTCCGCACCGAGGTGTTGGCCAGCACCATCCCGATCACCGCGCTGGACACCGACGTGCCGATCGACCGCATCAAGGTGTTCAGACCGTTGGCCGCTCCCGTCTCGGACGGATCCACGGCTCCGATGATCAGGGCGGGCAGCGAGGAGTACGCGAGTCCGATACCGGCCCCGAGCACCACCGCGATCACGACCGTCTGCCAGGCGGCGCTCATCAGCCCGAGCCCCGCCCCGTAACCGATCGCGATGATCAGCATGCCGAGCATCAGCGAGACCTTGGGGCCCCGGCGGGCGGACAGCCGGGCGTACAGCGGGGCGACGAACATCATCGTCAGACCCAGCGGCGCCACGCACAGCCCCGCGACCACCATCGACCGGCCGAGCCCGTACCCCGTCGACTCCGGCAGCTGGAGCAGCTGCGGCAGGACGAGCGAGACGGCGTAGAACGCGACCCCGACCATGATCGAGGCGAGGTTGGTGAGCAGCACCTCGCGCCGGGCCGTGGTCCGCAGATCGACCAGCGGGGCCGGGCTGCGCAGCTCGAAGAGGCCCCACAGGACGAGGATCACCACGGCGGCGGCGATCAGTCCGAGCGTGCTGCCCGAGGTCCAGCCCCAGTCACTGCCCTTGGTGACGGGCAGCAGCAGACAGACCAGGCCGAGGGAGAGCCCGAGCGCGCCGACCAGGTCGAACCGGCCGGGAGCGCGCAGCGTGGTCTCCGGTACGACGAGGACGGTGAGCGCCATCGAGAGCACGCCGAGGCCGGCCGCGCCGAAGAACAGGGTGTGCCAGTCGGCGTGCTGGGCCACCAGCGCGGCGGCGGGCAGCGCGAGTCCACCGCCCACCCCGATCGAGGAGCTCATCAGTGCCATCGCCGAGCCGAGCTTCTCGCGCGGCAGTTCGTCGCGCATGATGCCGATGCCCAGCGGGATGGCGCCCATGGCGAAGCCCTGGAGCGCGCGCCCCACGATCATGATCACGAGATCGTCGGTGAAGGCGCATATCAGTGAACCGATCACCATCACGGCGAGACTGGCGAGCAGCATCTTCCGCTTGCCGTAGAGGTCGCCGAGCCGCCCCATGATCGGGGTCGCGACGGCCCCCGCGAGCAGGGTCGCGGTCATCACCCAGGTGGCGTTGGACGGATCGGTGTGCAGCAGGGCGGGCAGATCCTTGATGACGGGGACGAGCAGGGTCTGCATCACCGCGACGGTGATACCCGCGAAGGCGAGTACGGGGACGACCCCGCCGCCCGCCCTGCGCGGCCGCGGATCGGGGAGTTCCCCGCTGTGCTGTTCGTTCGTCGGCTGTGGCATACGTGCGGCCTCCGGGCGGCGTGATCGAGGGTGTGGAGCGGGGTGCGGATCCGGCGCGGGCAGCGCCGACCGCCAAGTATGTGCAGGGTGAAACCTTCCTTGTCGCCGGGGTATTCCGGTGAACGAGGAGCGAACGGGGCACGACGGCGCGAACGAGGCACGGCCGCGCACTCGGCCCGGAGCGTGCGCCGATCCGGGCGCCCCGAACCGCTCCATCGCTCGTTCCCGGCCGTTCCCCGGACATCCCTCCGACCCTCCCTGAGGCCATCCCACCGACCGTCATCCGACGCTGCGCTGACCTTCCGTCAGAATGAAACGTGTTCTACTCTTGCGCCGTTCCAGTGGCTGCGACCGGCGAGGATCCGCATGGGCATCGGAATCACCGAAGAACAGAGGGAGTTGGCGCAGGCCGTACGGGGGTGGCTGGCGCGCGCCGTACCGCCGGAGGAGATCCGCAAGCTCCTCGACGCCGACGCCCCCGGCACCCCCGGCGCGCGCCCGGGATACTGGGACGGGCTCGCCGAACAGGGCCTCCTCTCCATCCATCTGCCCGAGGCGTGCGGCGGCGGAGGCGGTCAACTCCTCGATCTGGCCGTGGTCCTGGAGGAGGCGGGCCGGGCCGCGCTCCCCGGCCCGTACCTCGCGAGCACCCTCGCCTCCGCCGTGCTGCACGCGGCGGGTGCGGACGAGCAAGTGCGCGACCTCGCGGCCGGTACGCGCATCGGCGCCGTCGCGCTCGGCCCCGGCACCCTGACCGCAGTGGAGCACGGGGACGGCCATCTCCTCGACGGCACGGCCCCGCCGGTCCTCTCCGGCGCCGACGCCGACCTCCTCCTGCTCTCCGCCGAAACGGCCACCGGCACCCTGTGGTTCGCCGTCGACGCCGCCACCCGAGGGCTGACCGCCCGCCCGCACCGAAGCGCCGACCCGACCCGTCCCACGGCCGAGATCCGCGCCGAGGGCGTACTCGTCCCCGCGCAACGCGTCGTACGGACCGACACCGCGCACGTCCGTGATCTCGCCGCCGTCCTCTTCTCCGCCGAAGCGTGCGGAACCGCGGCCAGGGCGCTGCACACCGCGGCCGAGTACGCCAAGGTCCGCGAACAGTTCGGCCGCCCCATCGGGCAGTTCCAGGGCATCAAGCACCTCTGCGCCGACATGCTCGTACGGGTCGAGCGGGCCCGCGCGCTGGTGTGGGACGCGGCCCGCGCCGCCGACGAGGAGGACCCGGACGTGCGGTCCATGGTCGCCGCCCTCGCCGCGTCGGACGCCCTCGACGCCGCCTACGGCTGCGCCAAGGACTGCGTCCAGATCCTCGGCGGCATCGGCTTCACCTGGGAACACGACGCCCATCTGTATCTGCGCCGGGCCCTGGTGGCCCGGCAACTGCTGGGGGCCGGCGATGCCCACCGGCTGCGGGCCGCCCGGCTGGCCGAGGGCGGGGCGCGCCGCGAGCTCGTCCTCGAACTCCCCGCCGAGGCCGCCGCCCACCGCGCCGAGGCGCGCGAGGCCGTAGCCACCGCCCGGGGCCTCGACCCGAAGACCGCCCGCCGCGCCCTCGCGCCCACCGGCCACGCCGCTCCGTACCTCCCCGCCCCCTACGGTCTGGGCGCCGGACCCGTCCAGCAGCTCGCCGTGCAGCAGGAGTTGAGGGCTCAAGGGGTGAAGCTGAGCGATCTCGGGATCGCCACCTGGGTGGTGCCCTCGCTCCTCGCCCACGGGACACCGCAGCAGCAGGAGCGCTATGTGCTGCCCACCCTGCGCGGCGAACTCCTCTGGTGCCAGCTGTTCTCCGAACCCGGCGCGGGCTCCGATCTCGCCTCGCTCCGCACGAGGGCGGAGCGGACCGAGGAGGGCTGGCGGATCAACGGACAGAAGGTGTGGACGAGCGCCGCCCGGTCGGCCGACCACGGAATCCTGCTGGCCAGGACCGACCCGGACGCCCCCAAACACCGGGGGCTCAGCTACTTCCTCGTCGACATGAAGAACACCGAGGGCATCGACATCCGCCCGCTGAAGGAGATCACCGGCGACTGTCTCTTCAACGAGGTGTACTTCGACGACGTCCTGCTGCCCGCCGACGCCGTCGTCGGCGAGATCGACGACGGCTGGCGGGTCGCCCGCAACACCCTCGGCAACGAACGCGTCCACATGGCCGACCAGATGACCTTCGACACCGGCCTGGAGGCGTTGATCGCCCGCTCCGGCGAACTCGACGGCACGTACCGGGCCCGTATCGGAGCACTCGCGGCCGAGGCCCACGCACTCGCCTGCATCGGACTGCGGACCACCCTGCGGCAGGTGTCCGGCCTGGAACCGGGCGCGGGGGCCTCCGTCCGCAAACTCGTCCAGACCACCCATCAGCAGAAGGTCGCCGAACTGGCCCTCGAACTCCTCGGCCCGGCCGGCGCGGTCGGCGAAGGCGCGGGGGAGCGGGCCGTGCACGGCTTCCTGATGTCCCGCTGTCTGACCATCGCGGGCGGCACCACCCAGGTTCAGCTCAATGTCGTCGCCGAGCGCATCCTCGGCCTCCCGCGCGATTGAAGGGACTTGCCCATGAAGCCCATGCAGTCCATGCCGACGAAGCCGATGAAGCCGATGAAGCCGATGAGGCTCATGAAGGCGTACATCGTCGGTGTCGGCATGACGAAGTTCGAGAAGCCCGAGACCCGCGACTGGCAGTACTGGGACATGGCGAAGGAAGCCGGGACGGCGGCGCTCGCCGATGCCTCGCTCACCTACGATCAGGTCCAGCAGGCCGTCGTCGGCTACTGCTTCCAGGCCTCCACCGCCGGTCAGCGCGCCGTGTACGGACTCGGGCTGACCGGTGTGCCCGTCTACAACGTCAACAACAACTGCGCCACCGGCTCCACCGCGCTGATGACGGCCCGGCAGTTCGTCGAGGGCGGCGGCAGCGACTGCGTCCTCGCGCTCGGCTTCGAGAAGATGGCGCGCGGCGCGCTCGGTGGCGGCGGCGCCGACGGCGGCGCTTCGGACTTCAGGACATCACCGGTGGCCCGGCACTACGGGGTCATGGCCGCCGCCCACGGCTTCGAGACGAGCCCGCCCACCGCCCAGATATTCGGCAACGCGGCCCGTGAGCACATGGAGCGGTACGGGACGACCGAGGCCCAGCTCGCCGCGGTCGGTGCGAAGAACCACCGGCACTCGGTGAACAACCCGTACGCCCAGTTCCAGGACGCTTACACGGTCGAGGAGATCCTCGCCGCGAAGACCATTCACCGGCCGCTGACCAAGCTCCAGTGCTCACCCACCTCCGACGGGGCGGCCGCCGCGGTCGTCGTGTCGGAACGGTTCGTCGAGAGCCACGGCCTGGGCGACCGGGCGGTCGAGATCGTCGCCCAGGCCATGACCACCGACACCGACGACTCCTTCGCCTCCGGCACCTGCATCGACGCCGTGGGACAGCCGATGTCGCGCGCCGCCGCCCGGCAGGTGTACGAGGCCTCGGGGCTCTCGGCCGCCGACCTCGACGTCATCGAGCTGCACGACTGCTTCTCCATCAACGAACTCCTCACGTACGAGGCGCTCGGCCTGTGCGGCGAGGGCGAGTCCGGGAAGCTCGTCGAGTCCGGCGCCACCACGTACGGCGGCCGGTGGGTGGTCAACCCGTCCGGCGGGCTGATCTCCAAGGGACACCCGCTCGGCGCCACCGGAATCGCCCAGGCCGCCGAACTCACCTGGCAGCTCAGGGGGGAGGCGCAGGGCAGGCAGGTGAAGGACGCGCGGGTCGGCCTGGCGCACAACATCGGGCTCGGCGGGGCGGCGGTGGTGACGCTGCTGCGGCGCTGACGACCGGCGCGCGTCCCGCTGCGTCGCCGGACCGGGCCGGGGCCGGTCCGAATACCGATGTACGGGCCCCTGAACGGCTGCGAGGATGACCGAGGGCCCGCCGCGGCGACCCTGGTGCCGCTGCTCGGCGGGGTGGCCGTGCTCATCGCCTTCGTGGCGGTGGAGGCTTGGACCGCGGAGCCGCTGATGCCGCTCAGGGTGCTCGGTGCGCGGGCGGTGACCTCGGCGAACGCGGCGATGTTCGTGGTCGGTTCCGCGACGTTCTCCATGTGGTACTTCATGACGGTGTACGCCCAGACCGTGCTGGGCTACACCCCGCTGGAGGCCGGACTCGCTCTGATGCCCACGTCGTTGGCCATCGTGCTGGGCTCGAAGTGCGCGCCCCGCGTCATGGCCCGGGTCGGTGCGAAGAACCTGGCGCTCATCGGTACGACCGTCGCCGCCGCGGGCTTCGGCTGGCAGTCCACGATGGGGGCCGACGGCTCCTACCTCACCTCGGTCTGTCTGCCCGGCGTCCTGATGACGACCGGCGCCGGCCTGGCGTCCACCCCGCTCGCCTCGCTGGCCATCACGGGCGCGGCCCCCGGTGAGTCCGGTCTGGTCTCCGGCCTCGTCAACACCTCCCGCACGATGGGCGGCGCGCTCGGTCTCGCCGCGCTCTCCACGGTCGCGGCGGCACGCACCGGCAGCGGAACCGACCCCGAGGCCCTCACCGCCGGATTCGCCCTGGCGTTCCGGACGGCGGGCACGGTGCTGCTGGGCGGGCTGCTGCTGATGGCGCTCTGGCTGCCGCGCCACCGGTCCGCTGCGCACTGACCCGGACGGAGCCGTCCCGTTTTGCCTACAGCCACCCCTGCTGCCGCGCCGCGCGCACCGCCTCCATCCGGTTGCGCGTACCCGTCTTGCCGATCGCCGACGACAGATAGTTCCGTACCGTCGACTCGGACAGATGCAGCTTCGCCGCGATGTCGGCGACCGTCGCCCCGTCCACCGAGGCGTTCAGCGCGTCCCGCTCCCGCGCGGTCAGCGGGCTGGGACCGGCGCTGAGCGCGGCGGCGGCCAGCGCCGGGTCGATGACCGTCTCGCCCCTCAGTACCCGGCGGATCGCGTCGGCGAGCTCCTCGACCGGTCCGTCCTTGACCAGGAATCCCGCCGCCCCGGCCTCCATCGCGCGGCGCAGATAGCCGGGGCGGCCGAACGTGGTGAGGATCAGCACCCGGCAGTCCGGCACCTCCTCGCGCAGATCGGCGGCGGCGTCCAGACCGCTGCGACCCGGGAGTTCGATGTCCAGGAGCGCCACATCGGGGCGGGACAGCAGCGCCGCGTCCACGATCTCGTCCCCCGCCGCCACCTGGGCCACCACCTCGATGTCCGGTTCCAGCCCGAGCAGCAGCGCGAGCGCGCCCCGCATCATCCCCTGGTCCTCGGCGAGGAGGACGCGTACGGCCGTGGTCGGACGGTGGTCCTGCGGCATCTCGTTCACGGGCCCAGCGTATGGCTCGGGGCGTACCCGGCGGCCGGTTTCCCGTCCGTCGGGTCCGGCCCGTCCACCGGCAGTTCGGCGGTGAGCACGAAGCCGCGCTCCGGCCCCGGGCCCGCCTTCAGGGAGCCGCCCGCCGCGGCGAGGCGCTCGGTCAGGCCGGTCAGGCCGGTGCCGCCGATGCCGGGTGTGGCCGGTGCGTCGGGGTCCGGTCCGTAGCCGTCGTCCGTGACCGTCAGCCGGACTCGTCCGGGCGTGCCGTCGACCACGAACGTGCAGGTGGTGGCGCGGGAGTGGCGTACGACATTGGTGACGGCCTCGCGCACCGCCCAGCCCAGCAGCGCTTCCGCCTGCGGGCCGAGCGGCGGTCCGGAGCGGCGGAGCACCGGTTCGATCCCGGCGGCGGTCAGCGCCGAGCGGGCCCGGTCCAGTTCGGTGGCGAGGCTCCCCTCGCGGTAGCCGGTGACGGCCTCACGGATCTCGGTGAGGGCCTGGCGGCCGACGGACTCGATGTCCGCGACCTGGAGCAGTGCCGCATCCATGTCGCGCGGTGCCAGTCGGCGCGCGGCCTCCGACTTGACCACGATCACGGAGAGCGTGTGGCCCAGCAGATCGTGCAGATCGCGGGAGAACCGCAGCCGCTCCTTCTCGACGGCGCTGCGGGCCAGTTCCTGCCGGGTCGCGCGCAGTTCCATCACGGTCTCCGCGAGGGTGAGGATCGCGGCGGTCACGGCGCCCGAGATGAAGGTGCCGTACCCGATGGTCCACGGGGCGGAGCCGCCGTCCCCGCGCCACACGGCGATGGCCGTGGCCACCACGGAGAGCGAGAGCAGACCGGCGGCCAGCCGCCGGTTGCGCAGTATGGTGCCGCAGGCCAGCGAGAGCAGCGGGAAGAACAGCAGCCAGCTTCCGCCGTAACCGATCGCGAGCCCGAACGTGACGACGGCCATCGCCGCGAGCAGCCAGTACGACACCGGGCTCTCGCGCTTCTCCTTGTCGAAGCCGCGGAACACCACGGAGATGTAGAGCGAGTTGAAGACGAACAGCCCGACACCGCCGAGCCAGGGGTTGGGCGCCTCACCCTGGAAGAGGTTGGAGAAGGCGCCCATGCCCATCAGCAGCCAGGGCAGCAGGGCGTACGGGCCGGGCGGGCCCGGACGCGGGTTCTCACACCGCTGAGCGCGCCGTTCCCGACGCGTACCCGTCCACCGATCCGTCCGGTTCCTGGCCATGTCCACTCCTGTCACACGGTCCTCGCGGACCGACGGTACGACGTCACGGCGTACGTACCGAACAGCAGGAGCCACGCGCAGAGCACGGCGATCGTGCCGCTGCCGGGCGCGTGTCCGTCGGTGGTCGCCCAGCCCAGGTCGGCGAACCGGTTGGCGGGCGTGAACCGGCCGATCGAACGCAGCCACCCGGGAAGCAGTTCCAGCGGGAACCACAGCCCGCCGACGATCGCGAAGCCCATCAGGCAGGCCATGTTGACCACCCCGGTGCCCTGCGGAGTGAGCCGGTAGCCGTTCCCGAGGCCGAGCAGGGTGAACGGGAGCGCCCCGATCCACAGCAGCAGCGTCAGGGCGGTCCACTGCCAGGCGGACAGCCGTACCCCGTTGACCAGTCCGCCGGCCAGCAGCACCGTCAGGATCGTCGGCAGTACGGTCACCGAACCGCTGATCGCCCGGCCCACGACCGCGTGCGAAGGGGCGAGCGGAGTGACCCGCAGCTGCTGCAGCCAGCCGAGCGTCCTGTCGGAGGCGACCCCCGTACCGATCGACATGGCGGAACCCAGTGCTCCGTACGCGGCCATGCCGACCATCGAGGCCGTCTTCCAGCCGTCGGCAGCGCCACCGCCGATGTTGGTGAAGAGCAGGTACATCATCACCGGCATCCCGGTCCCGAAGATCAGGAAGAAGCCGTCACGCAGGGTCCGGCGGACCTCCAGCACGATGTAGCGGAACATCACGCGCTCTCCTTCTCGGTATCGGTCGGGGCTGCCCCGGCGGCCGGTGCGGTGAGGGCGAGGAAGGCGTCCTCCAGCGTGGCCCGGGAGACCTGGAGGCCACGGATCAGGCCGAGGCGGGCCAGCTCCACGACGGTGGCGTCCGAGTCGTCCGTGTGCAGCAGCGCCCGGTCCCCGGTCACCTCGACGGTGACGACGCCGGGCAGCAGGTCCAGGCCCTCGGTCGGCCGGCCCGCCAGGTCGAAGGAGACGAGGCTGCTGCCGGCCGAGCCCCTGATCGTGTCGCCGCTCCCGTCCGCGACGATCCGGCCCCGGTCGATGACGACGATCCGGTCGGCGTTCTCGTCGGCCTCCTCCAGATAGTGGGTGGAGAACAGGACGGTGTTGCCGCGCCGGGCGTAGGCCCGCATCGACTCCCAGAACGTCCGGCGCGCCTCCACGTCCAGGGCGGCGGTCGGCTCGTCCAGGACGATCAGCTCCGGGTTGCCGGCCAGCGCGACGGCGAAACGGACGCGCTGGGTCTGGCCACCGGAGAGCTTGTCGACGCGCCGGTCCGCGTACTCGGTGACGCCCGCCAGACAGAGCGCCTCGGCCACCGGCATCGGCCGCGGGTAGGTCGAGGCGACGAAGGTGATCAGTTCGCGGACGGTGACCCTCTGGATGGGCCGCCCGTCCTGGAGCATGGCGCCGACCAGACCGGCCCGGACCGCCTGCTCGGCGGTCCGGCCCAGCACCCGCACCCTGCCGGACTCCGGCTCGTCCAGCCCCAGCAGGAGGGCGATGGTGGTGGACTTGCCCGCGCCGTTGCGGCCGAGCAGGGCGACGGTCTCGCCGCGGCCGATGGACAGGTCGATCCCGTCCACGGCCCGTACGGTCCGGCCCGCCCGGCCGAAGGTCTTGACCGCCCCGGTGAGGTCCACCGCGGCCGGATTCCCCGTTGTCTGCTTCATGGCCACGACGCTACGGAAAGGGACCCGAGGCCCGGCAGGGGTGTGCGTACGGACTTCGCGATGACATTTGTCATGGGTGGGCGACGGGTCCGGCATCGGATCTGACGCCACGTCAGCAGCGGTCTTCACAACTGCTGGACGCTGCGTTATACATGGAGTCATCGGCTAGAACGCGTTCTAGAACGGGGCGTGGAGGCCGGTCCCGCACGACCTCGGTGCGGCCGACGGTGCGGACGGCCGCGCCGAGGTCTTCCCACCATCAAGGAGCAGCTTCGCCATGCCCATTGATGCCGAAAAGGCTGTCGCCGCCGAACCGCGGTCCACCCGGATCAGCTGGGACCACAAGGACGTGCAGCTCTACCACCTGGGGATCGGCGCCGGATCCGACCCCGACCGGGCCGACCCGGCCACCGACCCCGGCGAACTGCGCTACACCCTGGAGTCACGGCTCCAGGTGCTGCCCTCCTTCGCCACCGTCGCGGGGGCGGGCGCGGGCGTCGTCGGCGGCCTCTCCTCGCCCGGTGTCGACGTCGACCTGGCCGCCGTCCTGCACGGCGGGCAGTCCGTACGCGTGCACCGGCCGATCCCCGTGAAGGGCACCGCCGTACAGACCTCGAAGGTCGCCGCGGTGTACGACAAGGGCAAGGCGGCCGTACTGGTGCTGCGTACCGAAGCCGCCGACGACGAGGGCCCGTTGTGGACGAACGACGCCCAGATCTTCGTCCGGGGCGAGGGCGGCTTCGGCGGTGATCGCGGGCCGTCCGAACGGGTCGCCCGTCCCGAGGTCGCGCCCGACCATGTGGTGGAGCGGCCGATCCGGCCCGACCAGGCGCTGCTGTACCGGCTCTCCGGGGACTGGAACCCGCTGCACGCCGACCCCGAGTTCGCCCGGCCGGCCGGCTTCGACCGGCCGATCCTGCACGGGCTGTGCACCTACGGAATGACGCTGAAGGCCGTCACCGACACGGTGCTCGGCGGTGACGTGACCCGTATCCGCTCCTACCGCACCCGTTTCGTCGGGGTCGTCTTCCCCGGCGAGACCCTCCGCATCCGGATGTGGACGGGCGAGGACCGCGTCCGGGTCGAGGTGCGGGCCGTCGAGCGGGACGACGCCCCGGTCCTCGGCGACACCGTCGTCGAACACTCCTGAACCAACTCCAAGAGGTCCACGGACCCATGAGGGGAGCCGCACCATGCGCGCAGCCGTACTGCACGAGATCGGTCAGGACAAACTGGAGGTCCTCGACGACGTCGAGGCGGTGGGCTTCGGCCCCGGCAAGGTGAGGCTCCGCATCCGGGCCACCGGACTGTGCCACTCCGACGTCTCCGCGATGAACGGGGTGCTGCCGCAGCCCGCCCCCTTCATCCCGGGCCACGAGGGCGCGGGCGAGGTCGTCGACGTCGGCGACGGCGTCACCGGGCTGAGCGCGGGGGACCGGGTGCTGGTCTGCTGGCTGCCCGCCTGCGGGACGTGTCCGTCCTGCAGACGCGGCCAGACCCACCTCTGCCTGGCCGGCTTCATGAATGCCGGCACCCCCAACTTCAAGCGCCCCGGGGGAGACGTCTTCGGCTTCGCGGGCACCGGCACCTTCACCGAGGAGGTCGTCGTCGGCGCGGGCTGCGCGGTGCCGATCCCCGACGACGTGCCGTTCGAGATCGCCGCACTGATCGGCTGCGGGGTGACCACGGGGCTGGGAGCGGCCATCAACACCGCACAGGTGGAGACGGGTTCGTCGGTCGCCGTCATCGGCTGCGGAGGAGTGGGCATCTCCACGATCCAGGGCGCCAGGGTGCGCGGCGCCGCCCAGATCGTGGCCGTGGACCCGGTGGCCTCCCGGCGCGAGGCGGCGCTGCGGTTCGGCGCGACCGAGGCCGTGTCCCCGGACGAACTCACCGACGCCAAGCAGCGGATCACCGCGGGCGAGGGCTTCGACTACGTCTTCGAGGTCGTGGGCAAGTCCGCCACCGCCCGCACGGCGTACGAGAACACCCGGCGCGGCGGCACCCTCTGCATCGTCGGCGCGGGCGCGATGGACGACAACTTCCAGGCCAACATGTTCGAGCTGTTCTTCGACGAGAAGCGGATCCTGCCCTCCATGTACGGGGGAGGGGACGTGCTCCGGTCGTACGAACGGGCCATCGCGCTCTGGCGGGCCGGCCGGATCGACCTGGAATCGATGATCACCCACCGGGTGCGGCTCGACGGCATCAACGACGCCCTCGACCAGATGAGGACCGGCGAGTCGCTGCGTACCTGCGTCGAACTCTGATCCCCGTCCTGCTCCCGCCCTGCTCCCTCCTTGTTCCCACCTGAGAGGACTCCGAGATTCCGATGTCACTTCCCCTGGACGGCATGTCCGCGATCGTCACGGGCGCGGGCCGCGGCCTCGGACGCGCCGAGGCACTGGAACTGGCGGGGCTCGGCGCGTCCGTCGTCGTCAACGACTACGGACAGCCGGGCCGCGACGGCTCGGGCGAGGCGTCCGCGACCCCGGCCGACGAGGTCGCCGAGGAGATCCGGGCGGCGGGCGGCCGGGCGGTCGCGCACCTCGGCGACGTCTCCGACCACGACCAGGCCCGCGCCCTGGTGGAGCTGGCCGTCGACACGTACGGAAAGCTCGACATCCTGGTCAACAACGCCGGGATCCTGCGCGACCGGATGATCTTCTCCATGACCGAGGACGAATGGGACTCCGTCGTCCGGGTCCACCTCAAGGGCCACTTCAACACCACGCACTTCGCCGCGTCCCACTGGCGCGCCCGCTCCAAGGCGTCCGGCGGCCCGGTCCACGGCCGGATCGTCAACACCTCCTCGGAGGCGTTCCTGGCCGGATCGGCGGGCCAGCCGAACTACGCGGCGGCCAAGGGCGGCATCGTCGGCCTCACCACCTCCACGGCCCTGGCCCTGGCGAAGTACGGCGTCACCGCCAACGTCATCTGCCCGCGGGCCCGTACCCGGATGACCGAGGACGTCTTCGCGGGCTTCCAGGAACCGACGGACGGCCGACTCGACGCGCTCGCCCCCGAGCACGTCTCACCGCTGGTCGGCTATCTGGCCTCCCCGGCGGCCGCCAAGGTCAACGGGCAGCTGCTCGTCGTGCACGGCGGGATGGTCGCGATCGTCGAACGCCCCAGGGTGGCGGCCAAGTTCGACTCGTCGAAGGAGACGTTCTCCTTCGACGAGCTGGACGAGCTGATCTCCCCGTACTACGAGGACCGGCCGCCGAACGAGACCTTCGCCGCGGCGGAGGTGCTCGGTCTGAAGCGGGGCTGACCGGCACGGACACGGGTGGGCCCCGGCAGCCGTCCGGCTGCCGGGGCCCACCCGTCCCTCGTTGATGTTCCGCGCGGTCAGGCCGCCCGGCCGTCCCCCTCACAGGGGCGCCGATGGCGGCCGTGCGGCTGTGCCGACGTGTCCTCCGTCGACACACCCCCTCGGTGCTTTCCGGAGCCGCCGGCTTCGGCCCGTTCCGCGTCCGCCACCGGCGGACGCGTCTGGGTCGTGTCGGTTCGGGCTTCAGACATGTGGGAAGTCACCCCGTTGTGATCGCTTACGTGTGTGTCACCAGGGCCGATCACGCCACCGCGACACGGCACGGTCGCCATCGGCGACCGTCGACGACGGCTGCGCGGCCCAGGCCCAGGATTTTAACCAGGCGCCGTGCGTCCCATGAGAGGTGCCTGCGCAAGTGGAACCGGCCTGCACACGGGAAGAGTCGAAGTGGCGGCGGACGGTTGCATACCGCTTTCCGCGCCCGTCTCCTTCGCCGGTTCCGCGCCGTGTTCCCCTTCCTCCGGCGCCTCCAGCAGCGCCACCCCGCACGCCACGTTCTCGTTGGCGTACGGAAGTCTGAGCACGCCGTCCCGGGTCCACACGCCGCGACCGGCCTGCCACCCGTGGGGGGCGGCGAGTTGATGCAGCCGGCGCCCCGTGGGACGCCACACCCCGAGCCAGCTGTCCGCCGCCCCGTCGATCCGCAGGGCCACCGCGCAGCTCTCCGGCATCAGGGTCTGCCCCGGCTGGACGGCGAACGGCGTCACCGTGACATCCGCCGGGCTCAGACACTCCGGGAAACGCACCGGCAGACAGCTGCCCAGCACCCCCCACCCGAGCCGGTCGTGCCCCGGCGCGTTTGAGCGGATCAGCAGCAGCCCGCTGTCCGCGTCGGCCAGCAGCAGCCGGTCGTTG
This sequence comes from Streptomyces sp. NPDC014727, assembly GCF_043083485.1. Lineage (NCBI taxonomy): Bacteria > Bacillati > Actinomycetota > Actinomycetes > Kitasatosporales > Streptomycetaceae > Streptomyces > Streptomyces sp. NPDC014727. Next base: position 206,164 of record NZ_JBIBYR010000001.1, read on the forward strand.
CTGTCCGGTGCGATCTGCAGCAGCGGTGTCGTCTCGCCGCCCCGTTCCAGGTTCACGGCGACCGCCTTGACCGGACCGCCGCCCGGCATCTCCCGGTCCAGGGCCAGCATCCGCCCCGCCCGGTCCAGCCAGATCCCGCCGGAGCAGAGCCCCGGCACTTCCGCGACCCGCTCGGGGCCGAAGGCGCCGCCCGCCACCAGCCAGACGGTGGTGGAGTGCGCACCGACCGACAGGGCGTACGCGCATCGGCCGTCCGGTGACGGCGGCAACAGGGTCAGATCCGCGCATCCGACGGCGCCGAGGGGCAGTTCACCGGTGCCGGGGCCGGTCGGATAGAGCAGCGAGAGGGCATGCCGGTCCGCGACCCGGCGCCGGATCAGCACCCGTCCGTCGGCCAGCGGCAGCACCTCGGAGTCCGGTTCCTCCGGCTGGTCCAGGGGGAGCGGTACGGCGTACGGCTCGTGCCCGTCGAGGGTCCAGCGCTCCACGAACCACGCCCGGGCGGCCTCGTCGGACGGCTCCGTGGCGACATCGCGCAGGGCGAGCCGGGCCGCGTAGGAACCGTCGGCGGCGATCGTGAACGAGGCCGGGGCGAGGACTGCCCCGCAGGGCGTGGCGGATCCGCCCCACGCACCGGGTGCGGCGGCCTGCTCCGGCGACATCTCCGTCCCGTCGGTCGCGACCGGCTCGTCGTCCGCCGGGACCGTGTCTCCGGCAGCCCCGGCCGGCCCCTCGGTCCTGTTCTCCATGGCACAGGCAGTCATGGACTGGTCACCTCCGGCAACCGAAGCTAGTTTTCGTACTTCCTGCCGAACAACGCGAGACCTGTCTCTTCACACATAAGGGTGGTGATGGACGGATTCGCCTGAGGGGGAGGGGGTGCCTGTGCTGGCAGTAAAGCGGGTGACTAAGGTTAGGCATTCCTAAGCAAGAGTTGTGTGATCCTCGACTGGAGCAAGTGATGTCCCTTCGTCGCCGCGGTACTGCCGCAGTCGGCCTTGCGGTGGCCGCCGCCCTTTCCCTCTCGGCCTGCGGGAGCGGCGACGGGGGCTCGGCCGAGTCCGAGGGCGGCGGTGACAAGAAGGCGGCCGTCGCGACGGGCGGCAAGGACTTCGCTGACGCCGCGAAGAAGACGGCGGAGTACGGGACGGACGCCAAGGCGGGCCAGTTCCCCCGGACCCTCACCCATGCCATGGGCAGGACCGAGATCAAGTCCGCCCCCAAGCGCGTCGTCGTGCTGGACGTCGGCGAGTTCGACAACGTGGTCTCGCTGGGCGTCAAGCCGGTCGGCTACGCCCCTTCCGAGGGGGACGCGGCCATTCCCTCGTACCTGAAGAAGGACGCGGGCAACCCCAAGAACGTCGGCACGATCAACAACCTCAACCTGGAGGCGATCGCCGGCCTGAAGCCCGACCTGATCCTCGGCAGCCAGCTGCGCGCCGCGGACAAGTACGACGCCCTCTCCAAGATCGCGCCGACCGTGTTCTCCATCCGTCCGGGCTTCACCTGGAAGGAGAACTACCTCCTCAACGCGGCGGCGCTGGACAAGACCGCCAAGGCGAGGAGCGAACTCGCCGACTACGAGGCGAAGGCCGAGAAGCTCGGCGAGGACATCGGCCCGGACAAGCCGACCATCTCCATGGTCCGCTACCTGCCGGACCGCATCCGGCTCTACGCCAAGGCGTCCTTCATCGGCACGATCCTTGAGGACGTCGGTCTGCCGCGGCCCAAGAACCAGCAGATCGACGACCTCGCCGCGGAGATCAGCCCGGAGAAGATCGACGAGGCCGACGCCGACTGGATCTTCACCGGCGTCTACGGGGACGTGAAGGCCACCAAGCGCGACACCACCCAGTCCAACCCGCTGTGGAAGAACCTCAAGGCGGTCAAGGACGGCCGGGCCAAGGACGTCTCCGACGAGACCTGGTACCTCGGCCTCGGTGTCACGGCGGCGAATCTCGTTCTCGACGACCTCCGCGCCGACCTCGTGAAGTAACGATTTCCCCGTTTCTGTCGTCGGGCCGCCCGTCGGCCGCACGACCCCGGGCGCGCACGATCGCGGCGCCGGGGGCCGCGCGGCCGTCCCCCGGGCGACCGCGGCCTCCTGACGACACGGCCCGGCGGGCCCCGCGGCCCGTTCGCACGGGTCGCCCAGGCCATGGGCGGCGGGGCACGGAGGGCAGGTAGCCTTTCCTTGTGCCCCGTCTGTCTGAAGTCCTCGCCGAGCTCGACGCTCTCTGGCCGCCCGAGCGGGCCGAAGGATGGGACGCGGTCGGCACCGTCTGCGGAGACCCCGGTTCCAACGTCGACCGTGTGCTCTTCGCCGTCGACCCCGTCCAGGAGATCGTCGACGAGGCGCTCAGGCTGGGCGCCCAGCTGATCGTCACCCACCACCCCCTCTATCTGCGGGGTACGACGACGGTCGCGGCCGACACCTTCAAGGGCCGGGTCGTGCACACCCTCATCAAGCACGACGTCGCGCTGCACGTCGCGCACACCAACGCCGACACCGCCGATCCGGGTGTCTCCGACGCCCTCGCCGGCGCGCTCGACCTGCGCGTGGAGGGACCCCTCGTACCGGACCCGGCCGACCCCAAGGGCCGTCGCGGCCTCGGCCGGATCTGTGTGCTCGACCACCCCGAGAGCCTGGCCGACTTCGCCGCCCGCGCCGCGGCGCGGCTGCCCGCCACCGCGCAGGGCATCCGGCTCGCGGGGGACCCGACGGCGACGGTGCGCACCGTCGCGGTGAGCGGCGGCTCCGGCGACAGCCTCTTCGACGCGGTGCGCGCGGCGGGCGTGGACGCCTTCCTCACCGCCGACCTGCGCCACCACCCGGCCTCCGAAGCCATCCAGCACTCCCCGCTCGGCCTGATCGACGCCGCGCACTGGGCCACCGAATGGCCCTGGTGCGAACAGGCCGCGGCGCAGCTCGACGCGATTTCCGACCGCCATGGATGGGGCCTTCGGGTCCATGTCTCGAAGCAGGTCACCGACCCCTGGACCACCACCACCCACCACTCTTCTGGAGCCCCCAACTGAACGCCGCGCCCGCCGACCAGATCCGACTCCTCGACGTCCAGGCCCTCGACGTACGTCTGTCGCAGCTTGCGCACCGGCGCAAGTCGTTGCCCGAGCACACCGAGATCGAGACGCTCATGCGCGACCTCGCGCAACTGCGTGACCTGCTGGTCGCCTCGCAGACCGAGGAGAGCGACACCGCCCGCGAGCAGACGAAGGCGGAGCAGGACGTCGACCAGGTGCGCCAGCGCGCCACCCGCGACCAGCAGCGCCTCGACTCGGGTGCGGTCACCTCCCCGAAGGACCTGGAGAGCCTTCAGCGTGAGATCGCCTCACTGGCCAAGCGGCAGGGCGACCTGGAGGACGTCGTCCTCGAAGTGATGGAGCGCCGCGAGTCCGCCCAGGAGCGCGTCGCCGAACTGTCCGACCGGGTCTCCGCCGTCCAGGCCAAGGCCGACGACGCGACCGCCCGCCGCGATGCCGCGACCAAGGGGCTCGACGAGGAGACCGCGACCGTCACCAAGGAGCGCGAGCTCGTCGCCGGTTCCGTCCCCGCGGACCTGCTGAAGCTGTACGACAAGCTCCGCGTCCAGCAGGGCGGGGTCGGTGCCGCCCGCCTCTACCAGCGCCGCTGCGAGGGCTGCCGTCTCGAACTGAACATCACCGAGGTCAACGATGTGAAGGCGGCCTCCCCGGACACCGTCCTGCGCTGCGAGAACTGCCGCCGCATCCTGGTCCGTACGGCGGAGTCGGGCCTGTAATGACCCAGCCGCGCCAGCTCGTCGTCGAGGCCGACGGCGGTTCCCGGGGCAATCCCGGGCCCGCCGGTTACGGAGCGGTCGTCATCGACCCGGTGACGGGGGAGACCCTTGCCGAGGCCGCCGAGTACATCGGCGTCGCGACGAACAACGTCGCCGAGTACAAGGGCCTCATCGCGGGTCTGAAGGCGGCGAAGGCGCTGGTGCCGGACGCCTCGGCGGACGGTGCGCTGCGGGTGCGGGTCCGGATGGACTCCAAGCTGGTCGTGGAGCAGATGTCGGGCCGCTGGAAGATCAAGCACCCCGACATGAAGCCGCTCGCGGCCGAGGCCGCCAGGATCCTGCCGGCCTCCGTCGTCACGTACGAGTGGATCCCGCGCGAGCAGAACAAGCACGCGGACCGGCTGGCCAACGAGGCGATGGACGCCGGCAGGCGCGGCGAACAGTGGGAGCCGTCGTCGTCGACGGCCGCCCTCGACACTCCCCGGCCCTCGACGACCGCCGACCTGCCGCCCGTCTCCGGTCCGCCCGGTGATGCGGCGGCGGGCGCGGCCAGGGCCCGTGCGGCACTGTCCGCCCGGCCGGGAGCCGGAACGGCGGCGGAACCGGCCGCGGCAGCCGCGTCCCCGTCCGCCCCTCGGCTGGGCTGGGGTGCGGCGCCCGATCTCGGGGCGCCCGCCACCTTCGTACTGCTCCGGCACGGCGAGACGGCCCTCACCCCCGAAAAGCGGTTCTCCGGCAGCGGCGGCAGCGACCCCGAACTCTCGGCGACCGGCCGCCACCAGGCCGAACTCGTCGCCCGGTCGCTGGCTGACCGGGGCACGATCGAGGAGATCGTCAGCTCCCCCCTGCGCCGCTGCCGCGAGACGGCGGCCACGGTGGCGTCCCGGCTCGGTCTGGAGGTCCGGATCGAGGACGGCCTGCGCGAGACGGACTTCGGCGCCTGGGAGGGGCTGACGTTCGCCGAGGTGCGTGAGCGTTACGGCCCCGACCTGGACGCCTGGCTCGGCTCCGCGAAGGCGGCCCCCACCGGCGGTGGCGAGAGCTTCGCCGAGGTCACCCGTCGCGTCGCCGCCACCCGCGACCGCCTCACCGCCCGTTACGCGGGCCGCACGGTCCTCCTGGTCACCCATGTGACGCCGATCAAGACCCTGGTCCGGCTGGCGCTCGGCGCCCCGCCGGAGGCCATGTTCCGGATGGAACTCTCGGCGGCGTCGGTGTCCGCGGTGGCGTACTACGCGGACGGGAACATGTCGCTCAGGCTGCTGAACGACACCTCGCATCTGAGGTAGGAGGCAGGGGGCGCGGCAGTAGGCGTCCGCAACCGGTGCCCGCCGCGCCGGGAGCCGGCCGTCGTGCCCGCGCCCGCCTCCGTCAGGCGCGCAGCGCCGCCGCCTCGCTCGCCAGCCGTTCCACCCGGGCCCAGTCCTTCGCCGCCACCGCTTCCGCCGGGATCATCCAACTGCCGCCCACGCAGCCGACGTTGGGCAGCTTCAGATACGACGGTGCCAAGGTGGGCGAGATGCCGCCCGTCGGGCAGAACCGGGCCTGCGGCAGCGGCGAGGAGAGCGCCTTCAGATACGCCGTGCCGCCCGCCGCCTCGGCGGGGAAGAATTTCATCTCGGTGATCCCGCGCTCCAGCAGCGCGACCACCTCGGAGGTCGTGGACACGCCCGGCAGGAACGGCACCCCCGACGCCTTCATCGCGTCCAGCAGTGCGTCCGTCCAGCCGGGGCTGACCAGGAACCGGGCCCCCGCGGCGACGGTGTCGGAGACGTTCGACACGGAGATCACCGTGCCGGCGCCGACCACCGCGTCCGGCACCTCGGCCGCGATGGCCTTGATCGCGTCCAGGGCCGCGGCGGTGCGCAGCGTCACCTCGATGGCCGGGAGCCCGCCCGCGACCAGGGCCCTGGCGAGCGGCACCGCGTCGGCGGCGTCCTCCAGGACGACAACGGGGACGACGGGGGCAAGGTCCAGCACAGAGGAGGTCATGCGCCCCATCTTGCGTGCCCGCAGCATCGTACGCAACGAACGTTGCGCATGTTGCAATGCATGGACTCCCGGATCAGTGGATCTCGGTGACCACGACATCGAGCGACCACGCACGCCCGGCCCGCGCGGGGGCCTCGGCCTCCACCACGTACCCGAGTTCCCGCAAGGTCTCCACCAGCTCCGCGGGCCCCTTCGGCCGTGCGCCCGCCACCAGCAGATCGCGGACCAACCGTCCCTTCGTCGCCTTGTTGAAGTGGCTGACCACGGACCGCTTCTCGACCCCGCCCGCCATCTGGGAGTGCAGAACGCGCACACTCGCCGTGCGCTCAGCCACCTCACCCTTCGGCTTCCAGGCCGCGGTGTACGCGGACGACCGCAGGTCCAGAACGAGCCCGTCCTCAGCCGCCTCCGGCAGGACCTGCGCCATCGGGCCGCGCCAGTACGCCCCGAGCGCGCCGAGCCCCGGCAGCTTCACACCCATCGAGCAGCGGTACGAAGGAATCCGGTCGCCCACCCGCACGGCGCCCCACAGCCCGGAGAAAACCAGCAAGGACTTTCCGGCCCGCCGCTTGGCCGCCGCGTCCAGCGAAGCCAGATCGAGGGCGTCGTACAGCACCCCCGTGTAGATCTCCCCGGCCGGACGCGTCCCCGCCGTCCGCAGTTCGACGTTCTTCGCGATCTCGCCGCGCAGCCCCTCGCTCAGCCCGAGCACCTCACGGGCCTTCTCCTCGTCCGCCGCGCACAGCTCGACCAGTTCCTCGAGGACCGCGGCCCGCGACGCGGCCAGACCCGGCAGCGACAGCGACTCCGGCTTCAGGGGAGCCCCGCGTCCCGACGCGGCCTTTCCTTCGGAGGGCGGCAACAGCACGAGCACGGCGGTTCTCCTTCTTACGGGCAGGCGGGCGGGCCGCGCAGGCCCGCGCCCCAGCGTACGGGGGCGCCGGAGGCCGACCGGAGCCTGTCCGGCACCCGGGATGCCGCCCCGCCCGACCCGCCATACGCTCGATCCATGCCCCGCCGCCATCTCCACATGACCGGGCCGGCCGACACTCCGCTGAGGGCGGCCCTGCGCAAGCTGCGCACCGAACTCGGACTGCCCCACGGCTTCCCGCCCGACGTCCTCGCCGAGGCGGCGCAGGCAGCGGTGGCCCCGGCGGTGTCGAGCCACAAGGACGCGACGGACCTGCCGCTCTTCACCATCGACCCGCCCAGATCGGCCGACCTCGACCAGGCCGTGCATCTCGAACGCCGCCGTCACGGCTTCCGCGTGCACTACGCCATCGCCGATGTCGCCGCCTTCGTACGCCCGGGTGGCGCACTCGATGCCGAGGCCCACCGCAGGGTGACGACCCTCTACTTCCCCGACGGCAAGGTCCCCCTCCACCCCACCTCGCTCTCCGAGGGCGCCGCCAGCCTTCTCCCCGGACAGACCCGCCCCGCCGCGCTCTGGCAGATCGACCTCGACGCCGAGGGCGCCGTCGTCGCCACCTCGGTGCACCGGGCCCTCGTCCGCAGCCGCGCCAAACTCGACTACGCGGGCGTCCAGCGGCAGATCGACACGGGCACCGCCGAAGAGCCCGTGGCACTGCTCCGGGACATCGGACGGCTCCGCGAGGAGCAGGAGGTCGCCCGCGGCGGCATCTCCCTCAACGTGCCCGAGCAGGAGGTCGTCGCGCGCGACAGCACCTACGGCCTGGAATACCGTGCTCCGTTGCCCGCCGAGGGCTGGAACGCCCAGATCTCCCTGCTGACCGGCATGGCCGCTGCCCACCTCATGGCGGAGAGCGGGACCGGCGTCCTGCGGACCCTGCCGGTCGCTCCGGACGGCGCCGTGGCCCGGCTCCGCCGCTCGGCCGAGGCGCTGCGCATCGACTGGCCGCACCACGTCCCGTACGCCCAGGTCGTCCGCTCCCTCGACCCGAGGAAGGCCCACCACGCCGCGTTCCTCCAGGAGTGCACCACACTGCTGCGCGGCGCCGGCTACACCGCCTTCGAACACGGTGAACTCCCCACCCCCGCCGTCCACGCCGCGGTCGCCGACCTCTACACCCACTGCACCGCCCCGCTGCGCCGCCTGGTCGACCGGTACGCGGCCGAGCTGTGCCTCGCCGCGGTCGCCGAACACGAGCCGCCCGAATGGGTCCTCGCCGCCCTGCCCGGCCTGCCGAAGGAGATGGCGGACGGCACCAGGCGCGCCAACACGGTGGAGCGCGAGTGCGTCGACGTGGTCGAGGCCGCGCTGCTCAAGGACCGGATCGGCGAGGTCTTCGACGCGTACGTGGTCGACGTGCTGGACCAGGAGCCCACCACGGGCACCGTCCACATCGACGTCCCGGCCGTCGTCGCCCGGGTCGAGGGCGGCACGGAGAAGCTTCCGCTGGGGGAGCGGCTGCGGGTCAGGCTCGCCCAGGCGGATCCTGGCACCGCGAAGGTCCTCTTCGCCCCCGTGTGAGCGCGGCCACGGCGGCGCCCGGGTCATCCGCATGGAACCGCACCGTCCGCGCCCACCCGCGCCTCCCGAGCGGCCGGACGAACTCCAACGGGGAGTCCAGCTCCACGGTCACCGTCGTCTGACCGCCCACGACGAGGTCGAGCACCCCGTCCGCCTCCGTCCGCACCGGCCCGCCCTCGGGGTATCTCCGCTCGACCCGTGCGCCGGCCACCGCGCCGGCGGGAACCCGCAGGTCGAACAACCCTCCGTACCGAATGCGCAGCGCCCCGTCGGCGTCCACGACATGCGGCCGGGTCACACACGCGGCGTGGAAGGCGAGAACCAGGACCACCCCGTACACATCGACCACGAGGAGCACCGCGTGGACGACCGGCCACGGGACCAGCAGAGCCAGCATCACCGTCTCGACCACGGCGACGAAGGCCAGACCGTACAGCATCGCGGTCTGGGGCCCGGTGTACGGGACGGCGAGGGCGCCCTCCGGCACACCGTGCCGCCGCCGCAGCACCCACAGCCCGAGACTGTGCAGGCCGCGCACCTCGTGCGCGACGAGACGGCGCACCTTGTCGGGTACGACGGCACGGAGCGCCGCGCCCATCGCCGCCCGCCGTCCCGCACCGGCCCGCCGCCCCGCGCGCCAGAGCCGCCACAGGGCCATGGCCTCGAACCCGAGCACGCCGATCACCAGGGCCTCGGCCCCGAGCAGAACCGCCCCCGGGACCCGGACCCCCGCCAGCAGGCAGCCGGCCAGGCCCAGCTCGACCGTCAGCGCGGCGCCCACGGCCCACCGCGCGATCCGTGCGCTCATCCCGTCCCCCTCCCCGCCACACGCGCCGCCAGGGCCGCCATCACCCGGCGCACCACCTCGGCCTGCGCCGGCGCGTATTCGTCGAGCAGGGCCTGGCCGAACCCCGCTGTGACCGGTCCGTCGGAGGGGATCGCCGCCAGCACCTCGTCCGGCACGGCGGCGGCCAGGTCGGCGGCGAGCGGGGCGACCCGGGGATCGTCCTCGGGCGCCCCGACCAGTGCGTCCAGCCGCTCGTACAGCGCGTTCGCGGCCGGATCCTCGGCCAGTGGCCTCATCGCGGCGTAGACCTCGCTGCTGATGCCCGCCGTGTCCAGGAGCACCAGGTGCTCGCGGTCCTTGGCGGCCGTCGGGGAGTCGGTGGCCGCGGCCGCGCCCAGCAGCTCGGCCAGCGAGGGCGATACGGGCTCCTCGGCGCTCACCGGCCCGTCCAGCAGCCGGGCCAGCCGGCGCCGCCGCTCCCGGATCTCGTCCTCCTGCCGGGCCAGGTCGGCATCCAACTCGACGATCACGTCGACGAGTTCACGCCCGGAGTCGTCGGCGAGGACGTCCCGTACCTCGTCCAGCCCGAGCCCGAGCTCGGTGAGACGCCGGATCCGGGCCAGCACCACGGCGTCCCGCACGCCGTAGGCGCGATAGCCATTGGGCCGGCGTGCGGGCTCGGGAAGCAGTCCGATGTGGTGGTAGTGCCGGATCGCCCGCGAGGTGACCCCGACGAGCGCGGCGATCTCTCCGATGCGCATGGAGCCAGTAGAAACCTTGACGCTGCGGCAAGGTCAACCGCCACCCCACCCGTCCGCATCCGACAACCGCGCTCCCTCCTGTGCCACGATCGAGGGAAGCACTCCCATCTCACGGACGGCGGATCCATCGATGTCCCAATCTGGCGAGCGACCGAGGAAGGGGCGTGACATGACTGCCATGCCGCACGAACCGCTCACGCAGGCGGACGTCCTGCTGGAGGGCTTCCTGGCGCTGGATACGCCGGAGGGCTTCCGGGCCGAGCTCATCGAGGGGGAGATTGTCGTGACGCCGCCGCCGGACGGGGACCACGAGGACTACATCAGCCTGATCCTGAAACAAGTGATCAGGCTCGCCGGGACCGACATGGACTTCTCCGGGAACAAGGGACTGAAACTGAAAAGTGGTGGCCGCTGTCCCAGGAACCACGTCATCCCCGATGGCACCTTCGCCCCCACCGAGCTGCGTCTGTACCGGGGAGCGGACCCCTGGATGCCGTGCGAGGGGGTGGCCCTCGTGGTCGAGGTCACCTCGACCAAGCCCCGGGCCGACCGCACGGACAAGCGACACTGCTACGCCCGCGGACCCATCCCCCTGTACCTGCTGGTCGACCGCGAGGAGTCCTCGGTGACGCTGTTCAGCGAGCCGGAAGGGGACGACTACCGTCAGCACTGCACGATCCCGTTCGGCAAGTCGCTCACCCTTCCGGCCCCCTTCGCCTTCGACCTGGAGACCGAGGCGTTCGTCTGAGCCACCCCGTCCGGCGCCCCCGGCCGGGCGGGTAGCATGGTCGGCACGGCAGACGAGCCGGGCGGACGGCCGCGTGGGGATCCTCGGATCTCCCCGAGGAACGTCCGGGCTCCACAGGGCAGGGTGATGGCTAACGGCCACCCGGGGTGACCCGCGGGACAGTGCCACAGAAAACAGACCGCCGGGGACCTCGGTCCTCGGTAAGGGTGAAACGGTGGTGTAAGAGACCACCAGCGCCTGAGGTGACTCAGGCGGCTAGGTAAACCCCACCCGGAGCAAGGTCAAGAGGGGCCGTCGCGAGACGGCCCTGCGCGAATGTTCGAGGGCTGCCCGCCCGAGTTCGCGGGTAGACCGCACGAGGCCGGCAGCAATGCCGGTCCTAGATGGATGGCCGTCTCCCCGGCCGCCGCGAGGCGACCGGGCGACAGAACCCGGCGTACAGCCCGACTCGTCTGCCGCCAACAGCGGCTTTTCTTTCGAAAGGGCCTCCGACCTGCGTCGGAGGCCTCCTTTTCGTCGGCCCCGAGCTTCGGGTCCACGGGATCGAAGGGCTGAGGATCATTGATGCCTCGGTCTTCCCGTCCGTTCCGTCGGCGCATACCGTCGCCACCGTGTACGTCGTAACCGAACACGCCGCGGACGTGCTGCATACTCGCCCCTGAAGCGCCCGAAAGCACTGTTTCGAGAGGAAACCGGTAGGAGCGTGTTATCGACCAGGCTCACGGAGAAGTTCACCGTCCGGTACCCGTTCGTCTGTGCCGGGATGGCTTTCGCGGGTGGCACCGCGGAACTGGCGGTGGCCGTTTCCGAAGCGGGGGCATCGGTGCGGTGGGTGCAGGACTGATGCCCCCGGACAGGCTCCGGCAGATCATCCACGAGATCCGCAGAGGTGTGGGAACCGCTCCGTTCTATTCGGAGTCCGCGACACGTCAGGTCCTGGACATATACGGCCGAAGCTTTCGGGAGGGGGCCGTCCTGTGGCGGACCACGGACAAGCCCGGTGGGGCGCTGAACTACCGCTTCTACGAGAGGAAGCAGACGGATACTGTCGGAACAGCCGTCCGGGGCGGTCTGCTGAGTGCCGACAACAGGGCAGCTGATCTGATATCCGCCTGGAGTTCCCTCTACCGGGGTAGTTCGACTGAATTGTGCGACTTCGATGCCGCACGGGGGCTCGTCAAGACGTGGGTGTACCTGGGTGGTCTGCGCCCGATGGAGGAGATCCTCGGAAATCCGGGTGTTCCTCGGTCCATCCATCGGCACGAAGGACTCTTCCGCGATCTGGGACTGAAGTCCGTCCGCCATGTCGCGGTGGATTACCAACATGACACAGCCAACCTGTATTTCCGTACGGCCAAGGCCATCACGCCAGATGAGTGCGAACGCCTCCTGTCCCTCGTGAAGAGCGGTCTTCCGGAAGCGGCGGTATTCGACGACATGGCCAACTTCACGGCACCGAACGGTTTCACCTTCTCCGTCACGATGTCGATCGACACCGGCGAAGTGGAGCGCATCGCCTTCTACGCGCTGAAGCTTCCTGCCGGACGGTTCCCTCGCGTCGGTGAGAGGCTGACAGCCTTTTTCGCGTCGGCCCCGTCGTACGACGACGAGGAGATGAACGCGGTGGCCTGGTCGTTCGGGAAGGGTAACAACTACATCAAGGCAGAACGCAGTTACTGCGGGCGTCTGGTGCCCCTCATGAGGGAATGGAACAGCCCCATGACCGACCCGACCAGGACCCTGTGAGCACGGACGGCACGCCCGCGGAAACCCCCCGGGCGTCTCGGCCCGAGAGCCGGCGCGATGGCCAGGACAGGCCGTTGTACGAGGCAGGTGTACTCGGCCACGGGAGACATGGAGAGCGTGAACGGCTCCGTCTGCTCGAGCAACTGAGTGACCCCACGGCCATCGGCATTTTTGAGGAACTGGGGATCGAAGCGGATTGGTGCTGCGTCGAAGTCGGAGCGGGCAGCGGCTCGATCGCCCAATGGCTCGCATCGCGCTGCCCGCAGGGACACGTGGTCGCCACGGATCTGGACATCGGGCTTCTCCAAGGGATGCCCACGCGCGCCAACCTCACCACTCTCCGGCACGACGTGACCCGGGACGACTTTCCGGCCAGGTCCCAGAACCTTGTCCACGCCCGGGCGGTACTGACCCATCTGCCCGCCCCGGACAAGGTCCTGGGCCGAATGACATCATGGCTTGCACCCGGAGGCTGGGTCGTGATCGAGGATCCGACCTACATGCCGCCCGAAATCTCCCCTTACCCTGAATTCGCCTCGCTTCTGCGGGGCTGCGAGAGGCTCCTCGAGCAGACGCAGGGCACGGACAGTTCATGGGCCAGGCGCGTCCCCGCCGCGATGGCCGCCTGTGGACTGACCGGCATCCAGATGTCGGTCCGAGTCGGGGTGTGCGGGAACGGCGACAAGGAGGACGATTTCTGGCGCTTGTGCTTCGCCCGGACCGCCCCGGCCCTCATCGAGACCGGGTTGATGACCGCGAGGGAGATCGAGAAGGGCATCGCGCACCTGGACCGACCCGGCTTCAACGACGTGGCGTGGATGGTCATCTCCTGCTGGGGCCAACTCCCGTACCCACTCTGACGACAGCACTCCGGGCTTACCGGCAGGGCCCGGGACAGGCACCGTGCTGCGGCCGGTCGGTCGTTGCCCGTTTTCCGCCTCGATCGAGGGGCTGCGGGATGGGCCGGGTGTCAGTCGGGTTCGCCTTCGGGGGTCGCGACGCGCCGGAACGTTGCGGTGAGTCGAGTCAGGTCCTGGCCGCTGAAGTGGTCCATGAGATGCCGCCGCACGCTGACCAGGAACGTCGGCCACGCCTGTTCGAGGCGGGCGAGGCCGGCGTCGGTCAGGACGGCGTTCCAACCCCGCCCGTCCTGGGCGCACTTGGTGCGCTCGGCCCAGCCCTGCTTCTCCAGCCGGGTGACGACGCGGGTCATCCCGCTCAGGGAGAGGTTGCAGGCCGCCGCGAGCTCGCTCATCCGCATCGATCTCTCCGGCACCTCGGACAGGTGCATCAGGGGCGTGTACTCGGAGAGCGGGAGTCCGGCTTCCCGCACGATGTCGGCGTCGACCGCACGGGGCAGCGCCAGCATGACGCGGCTCAGCTCACGCACAAACGCCTCCTCGCTCGCGTCGAGGGGCTGCGGTGGCTGCTGGTCGGAGGGCATTTCCCCACCCTATCTCCTTGACAGGTCAAGGAGATAGGAGTGCGAACCAGCCTCACCTCCACCCCGTCTCCACCTCGCCTCGTCACACCCCATCGCCATCGACAGAGTCCTTGACGGGTCAAGAGACTTCGTATGTACTTGCTGCGTCAAGTAAATGCTTGACGGAGCAAGTAGATGCCCGACTGCTCAGGTTCGAGCAGCCCAGGAAGAGAACGGTGAGGCCACCATGACCAAGATCGGCATCATTCTCGGAAGCACCCGCCCGGGACGGAACGGCGAGGCCGTCGCCCGCTGGGTGCACGAGAACGCCGCCCGGCGCACCGACGCCGAGTTCGAACTCGTCGACCTGCTGGACTACAAGCTCCCGCTGCTCGACGAGCCGTACCCGGCGTCGATGGGCCAGTACACCCAGCCGCACACCCTGGCCTGGGCGCAGAAGATCGCGTCCTTCGACGGCTTCGTGTTCGTCACCCCCGAGTACAACCATTCGGTGCCCGGCGCGCTGAAGAACGTCATCGACTACCTCCACGCCGAGTGGGCCAACAAGTCCGTCGGCTTCGTCAGCTACGGCTCAGTCGGCGGCACCCGCGCCGTGGAGCACCTGCGGCTCGTCGCCGGTGAAATCCAGCTGGCCGACGTGCGCTCGCAGGTCGCCCTCTCCCTCTTCCACGACTTCGAGGATTTCAGCGTCTTCAAGCCCATCGACGCCCAGCGCGACGCCCTCGCCACCACCCTCGACCAGGTCATCGCCTGGGCCGAAGCACTCGCCCCGTTGCGCACCCGGTGACCGCGCGCTCCCGACAACTCGCCCGCCAGGAGTCACTCCCTCACCAGGAGGTCAGATGACCGCCAAGAAGTCCTCCCGAGCCGCATCCGCCCCCACTGCCGGCCCCGGTACCAGCCGGCGCAGGGTGGTCGGCGCCCTCACCGGCCTCGGTGCCGCTGCGGCGCTCGTCGGCGCCGCCGCACCGGCCGAGGCGCAGAACCGGGGATCACACGGCGACCTGTCCGAGTCGCCCGGATCCCGCCTCTCGCCACGACAGGTCGCCGCGGGGTTCTACGCCAGCTACAACGGGGACCTGGCCGCCGGATTCGAGCGCTACGTCTCCAAGGACCTCGTCCTTCACGGGTTCGACGGCCCCGACGAGCGCTCGGCCTGGATCGCGGGCGACCTCGAACTGAAGGCGGCACTCACCGGCTACCGGCTGGAAGTGTTCGACCAGATCGCCGAGGGCACCAAGGTGGTCACCCGCTGGAGCCTCGGCGGCATCCACACGGGAACGGTCCTGGGAATCCCCCCGTCCGGCCGCGAGGTCCACCTCAGCGGCATCTCCATCGACCGCGTGGTGCACGGCCAGTCCGTCGAGCACTGGTCGGAGGGGAACTTCGGCAGGTTCCTGCAGATACTCCGCGGCGAGACCGACTGACAGCTCGTCATCGGCATGGTCCTGTGCGCGGCAGGCGCGGCACACACTCGAAGAACCGACCAGGAGGCAACACATGAAGCAGCTCATCAGCCGACGCGCGCTCGTCGGCGGCACACTCTCCGGGGGCGCGCTGGCGCTCGCGTCCGCCGGCCCCTCCTTCGCTGTCGCGAGCGGCGACAGGGCGAAGCACATCGTGAGGGAGTTCTACGAGAGCTATCGCCTGCGCGACCTGCCGACAACCTGGGACCGCTACATCCACCCGGACGCCGTGATGCACGTGCCGGGCTTCGACCGGCAGTCCTGGCTGGAGTTCGACAGCAAGCTGGTCGCGGCCTTCGACGACCTCGCCATCACGGTGTTCGACCAGCTCGCCGAGGGCGACAAGGTGGCGACCCGCTGGCTCCTGGGCGGACACCACACCGGACAGTTCCTCGACCACCCCCCGACCGGGCGGTACGCGTCCTTCACCGCGACCACGGTCGACCGGGTCGAGGACCAGAAGATCATCGAGCACTGGTCCGACGCAGACTTCACGGCCTTCCTCCAGGAGCTGGCGGCGTAGCCGCTCCACCATCAGGCCCAGCGAGCCGGGGTCCCACCGGGCCAGGAAAGGCCCGGAGGCAGGGCCAATACCCGGCGTACAGCCCGACTCGTCTGCCGTCCCGACCTGTGACAGGTCGGGACGGATTCTTCGTCGTGGAACGACGAGCCCCTTCGCGGTCGCCCTCGGGCGGCAGACCGAAGGGTGACCGGGCCGCGTTCAGCCGGTGCCGTCGGGGTGGAGGACGACCTTGGTCCAGCCGTCGTCCCGGGCGTCGAAGTGCTGGTAGCCGCTGGGCGCCTGGTCCAGCGGCAGCTCGTGGGAGACGATCCACGAAGGCTTCGCCTTGCCCTGCTCGATCAACGCGCACAGCTGGCGGTTGTAGGCCTTGACGTTTGCCTGACCCGTGCCCATCGACTGGCCCTTGAACCAGTACAGGCCGTAGTCGAAGGCGACCTCGCCGTCCTCCTTGTACAGCTTGTCCGGACTGCCGGGATCATGGGGCAGGAAGACACCCACGACCCCGATGCTGCCGGTGAACTTCACCGAGTGCACCAGGTTGTTCAGCGTCAGATTCGGGTGCTCGCGCCCCTGCGCGTCGTGAGCCTGGTAGCCCACGCACTCGCACCCGCGGTCCGCGCCCAGCCCGTTGGTGTGCTCGTTGACCTGGTCGATCGGTGAGGCCTTGGAGTCGTCGATGGGGATCGCGCCGATCTCCTCGGCCAGACGCAGCCGGTCAGGATGACGGTCCACCACCATCACCTTCGCGGCACTCTTGAGGTTCGCCGACAGCGCCGCCATCAGGCCGACGGGGCCGGCACCGTAGATGACGACGGTCTCACCCGGCTGCACACCGGCGAGTTCGGTGCAGTGCCAGCCGGTCGGGAAGATGTCGGACAGCATCACGTAATCGGTCTGCTTCTCCCGGGCCTCTTCCGGGAGCACCAGACAATTGGAGTCGCCGTACGGAACCCGCAGGAACTCCGCCTGACCACCGTTGTACGGGCCCATCCCCGCGAAGCCGTACGCGGCACCGGCCATCTTGGGATCCACGGGCGTCGTCAGACAGAACGCCGTCAGTCCCCTGTCGCAGTTGCGGCAGAAACCGCAACTGATGTTGAACGGAAGACAGACCAGGTCCCCCACCCTGACCCGGTCCACACCGTCGCCGACCTCGACGACCTCACCCATGTTCTCGTGGCCCAGGACACGCCCCGTCTCCATGTCCGTACGCCCCTCGTACATGTGGAGGTCCGACCCGCAGATGTTCGTGGAAGTGATCTTCACCAGCACATCCGTCGGCCGCTCGATCCTCGCGTCCGGCACGTCCTTCACGCTCACCGAATGCGGTCCGTCGTACACCAGCGCCTTCATGGGTGACTCTCCTTCTTTTCGGCGTTCCGAATCTCGATCTAAGGGATTCATGGCCTGTGATTTCTGTACCTGCGCGGTACCGGCATGAATTCTCGGAGAAACCCTCATCGAAAGAAGCGGAGGCGGCGAGAAGAATCACCGTGAGCCGCGCGTCGCCACCGGCCGACCTGGTTCCGTCGACTCGCCGGTCACAGCCTGGAGGTACGGCCCTGCCGGGCAACCCCTTCAAGCGTCCCACCGGGGTACTGCATGTCAACCCGGGAAAGTGCGGTGATCACGTTGTCGTGCGGGAATCACCTGCGACACAGGCGCGACAGCCGAACAGGGGTTGCTGTGCCGGGCCGCCTCATGGGGCACCATCTGGTTCAGGCGTTCCCAGGGAAAGGTTCTCCATGACCGATCGTGCCGATGGAAGACGCGGGTCTCTGCTGGCGGTGAGCGACCTCCACGTCGGGGTGACGGACAACCGTCCCATCACCGAGTCCCTGCGGCCGGAATCGGACGAGGACTGGCTCATCGTCGCCGGTGATGTCGCGGAGCAGGTCGAGGACGTCGCATGGGCACTGCGGCTGCTCGCAGGCCGCTATGCGCAGGTGATCTGGACCCCGGGGAACCATGAGCTGTGGACGACCAAGCACGACCGCGTGCAGCTGCGAGGCCAGGAAAGATACGAGCATCTGGTCGAGTTGTGCCGGGGCCTTGGCGTGACCACTCCGGAGGACCCCTACCCGCTGTGGCCCGGTCCCGAGGGGCCGGTGGCCGTCGCGCCCGTGTTCGTGCTCTACGACTACAGCTTCCGGGCGCCGGGCACGACGACCAAGGAGGAGTCCCTGGCGTATGCGCGGGGGACGGGGGTGGTGTGCACCGACGAGTTCCTGCTGCACCCCGACCCGTACCCGAGCCGTGATGCCTGGTGCCGGGCGCGGGTGGCGGAGACGGAGCGGCGCCTGGCCGCACACGATCCGGAGATTCCGCTGGTCGTCGCCGGCCACTGGCCCCTGGTCCGCCGGCCGATGGACGTCCTGACGTATCCCGAGTTCGCCCAGTGGTGCGGCACCGAGCTCACCGCCGACTGGCACCGGCGCTTCAATGTGGCGGCCATGGTCTACGGACATCTGCACATCCCCCGTACGACCTGGTACGACGGGGTGCGCTTCGAGGAGGTCTCCATCGGCTACCCCAGGGAGTGGCGCCAACGGGGCCATCCCAGGGGACTGCTGCGGCGGATCCTCCCGTACGACGAGGGCGTCACCGCGCCGGATCCGGCCGTGGGCCATGACTTCATGACTTCCCGGGGGCCCGGCGAACCGTAGAACTCCGCGTTCCGTTCCGTCCCGAGCTCGTCCTCCAGCTTCCGAGGACGTCTCCTGGGTAGGGTGACCCGGCTGCCGATCGACGAGCGGAGGGGCCCCGTGACCTCAGAAGAACACCGTCACACCCGCAGGATGGTCTTCGGCGAGGTGGCCGAGGCGTACGACGCCGGCCGCTCCGGATACGCGGAGTCGATGGCCGCCGAGGTGCTCGCGTACGCGGACCTGGGGGACCGCGGGGCCGTGGAGGTCGGCGCGGGCACCGGCAAGGCCACGGTGCCGTTCGCCGCACGGGGGGTTCCACTGGTGTGCGTCGAACCCGATGCACGCATGGCCGAGGTGCTGCGCCGCAACACCGCCGGACATCCGAACGTCCGGATCGAGGTCGGCGACTTCGAGCAGTGGCAACCGGGCGGTCGGCGCCACGGGTTGCTGTTCGCCGCCTCGGCCTGGAACTGGCTGGACCGCGAGCGGCGCTGGGACCTGGTGCACGCCGCTCTCGCGCCCGGCGGGGCGACGGCGCTGATCTTCGGTCCGCACGGAATCCATGACGCAGGCCTGCGTGCCGCACTGGCGGACATCGGTGCCCGCCACGGTGTGAAGGGTTCCCCGCACCGATTCCTGGCCCGTGACCTCCTGGGCGGTGAGCCGGGGAGCTGGGACCGGCGCTGGCCGGAGGCGGAATGCCGCCGCGACGGCCGCTTCACCGAGCTGCGTTCGGTCCGGTTCGGGCGGGATCTGCGGTACGGAACCGAGCGGTACCTCCGCCATCTGGACTCGCTCTCCGCCTATCGCGGGCTGCCCGCCGAGAGCCGGGCGCAGGCGCTGGACGAGATCGGCCGGCTGCTCGACGCGCACGGCGGCGGCATCGACGTGCACCAGGCCACCGACATCTTCCTCGCCCGCGCCCGCTGACCCGGCTCCCCTCCGTCAGCCCGGCGCGCCGGCCTGGCTGGGCACCGACCCCATGGTGCTGATCAAACGCTCGCCCCGGTCCTCGGCCATGTCGAGCGTGGCCAGCACCGCCGGGGTCGAGATGCTCGGCAGCACGTAGTGCAGCAGGACCGAGATCCGTCGGCCCAAGTCCTCGCGCTTGCAGAGGGCTTGGGACATCGCCTGAATGCCCGAGAAGGAGCCGGCCAGCATTTCGGCGGTCTCGCGGGGGTTGACGTGCGGCAGGAGCTCGCCCTGGCTCCCCGCGGCGGTCAGCAGATGTTCGAGCCGGTCTATCCAGGCGCGGAACGGGGTGCCCCGGTCGAGCCCCTCCACCGCCTGGTCCATGGCCAGTCCCACGCTGGCGCGCACCAGCGGTTCATGGCGGAGCCGGTGGGCGAGCAGCATGCCCTGATCCACCAATTCCTGAAGCTTCGTCAGTTGCGGGGGCGGTGGATCACTGTCCAGTTGCACATCCATCACCCCGAGAGCCAGGTCTTCCTTCGAGGTGAAATGGAAGTAGAGCGCACCCTTGGTGACACCCGCACGCGCGAGGATTTCGCTGATGGTGGCGCTGCTGTAGCCGCGTTCATCGAAAACGGCGGCGGCCGCCACCAGGATCGACCGTCGAGTCTGGATCGCGCGCGCCTGCTGTGCCATCAGCTACGAGTCTCTCTCAGTCGTGGCGTGGTCAGCACCACTGGGATATGGCTGGATAGGAAAACCGGACTGTCAGTATCTTACTGCGGGGGCTGCCTGCCCTCCCGGTATGGATCCTCTGGGAGGAAAATTCATGGTTCAGCTCACCTCGCACAGTGCTTCGTCCTCCGTGGAGGGTGTCGGGTCCGCCGAATCCACCGGGGTCCCCGGAGCGGAGGGGGCGGCATCGAGGGGGAGACGGGCCGAGACGGATCTCCTGGGGCCGCTGGTCCACCGGTCCGATGGCGAGGACATCTTTCCCACCGGCTGGACCCGGCAGACCGAGACCCAGTTCTCGGTGTCGGCCCGCTGGCCGCACGCGCACCGCTTCTTCGCCCCCGTGTCGGGCCGCCACCAGGACCCGCTGCTGATCGCGGAAACCATGCGTCAGACGACGATGCTCCTGGGGCACGCGGCGTTCGACGTCCCGATGGGGGACCAGTTCGTGATGTGGGAGCTGGCGTACGTCTCCGAGCCCGATCAGCTGCTGGTGGGGGAGGCGCCCTGGGACATCACCGTGGACGTGTCCTGCTCCCGGATCCGGCGGCGCGGCCGGAGCATCGGCTCCATGCACGTCGAACTGCTCCTGCACCGCCTCGGCACCGTTCTCGCCAGCGGCGGCGGACGTATCAGCTGCACCTCGGCCAGGGTGTACGGCAGGTTGCGGGGCGACCGGCAGCACGTCATCGGTGCCCCGATACCCCTCCTGCCCGCCGTCGCGCCGGGCGAGGTGGGCAGGACCGATGAGCGCGACGTCGTCCTGGCGCCGACGTCGCGGCACAACGTCTGGCAGCTTCGGCTCGACACCACGCATCCGACGCTCTTCGCCCGGCCCAACGACCATGTGCCGGGCATTCTGCTGCTGGAGGCGGCCCGTCAGGCGGCCGTCGCCGTCACCCCGGGCCGCTACTTCCTCCCGGTTTCGGTGCGGACGGACTTCGTCCGGTACGTGGAACTCGACCGCCCGTGCTGGGTCGAGGCCCGGCTCGTGCCGGCCGGCGACCGCACGGCGGCCGGGGTGCGGGTCTCGGCGACACAGGACGGTGAGACGGTCTTCAGCTGCACCCTCGAATCCCCGGACCCGCGCCACGATGTGGTGGGCGATCGAGGGAGCCGGCGGGACGACCGGCAGAATGACCCGTCATGACATCGCGCATACTCATCACCGGAGCGACCGGTTTCATCGGCGGCCACGTGGTGGCCGAGGCCCGGTCCGTCCCCGGTCTCCGGCTGCGTCTGATGACCCACCGGACCGTCCTCGCCGCACCCACCGGGCCCGACGCCGAGACGGTCTACGGGGATCTCGCCGATCCCGCGACGCTGCACGGCAGTTGCGAGGGCGTCGACGCGTTGATCCACTGCGCCTCCTCGATCGGCGGTGACGAACCGACCGCCCGGTCCGTGAACGATCAAGGAACTCGTGCGCTGATGGAAGAGGCGGCCCGCTGCGGGGTCACCCGGATCATCCATCTGAGCACGGCATCCGTCTACGGCCGGGGGCCGTTCACCCGGCTGCGGCCCGGACAGGCCGAGCCCGCCGCGGCCTCGGCCACCAGCATGACCCGGGCCGCCGCCGAGCGGCACGTCCTCGCGGCCGGCGGCGCCGTCGTGCGCCCGCACATCGTGTACGGGGCCGGGGACCGCTGGGCCGTGCCCGGACTGGTCGGGCTGCTCCGGCAGCTCTCGGCCGGTCTGACCGGGTGCGAGGCGCGGCACTCGATGATCGACGTCCGGTCGCTGGGCAGGGCGCTGCTGAGTGCGGCGCTCTCCCCGAAGGAGACGGCCGGGGTCTACCACGTCAACCACCCCGAACCGGTGAGCTGTTCGCAGTTGCTGTCCACGGTCGTCGACGGGCTGCGGCTGCCCTGGGGAGCCACGGGCGTCGACGTGGACACGGCCCGTGAACGGCTCGCCGGTGTCCCGTACGCCCTGCACCACCTCGGCATGCTCGCCGTGGACCACTGGTTCACGGACGAACGGGTCGGCCAGGACTTCGACTGGGAGCCGGGCGAGGGGTTCACGGCCGCGTTCGCCCGGTACGCCCCGTGGTACCGAGGGCACCTCGGCCGGTGACCGCCCGCGGGGCGTGCCCGCGTCAGTCCCTGATCCGGGTGCCCGTGCCGCTCACCCGCACCCGGGCGTCGCCCGCCCGCAGTTCGACCGTGAGGGTGCCGGGACGGCCCATGTCCTCGCCCTGGTGAAGGGTGACGACCGAGGCGTTGGGGACGAGTTCCAGGGCTCGCAGATAGGCACCGAAGGCGGCCGCCGCCGCACCCGTGGCGGGGTCCTCGACCACACCGCCGACCGGGAAAGGGTCGCGGACGTGGAAGACGTCCGGCGCTGCCCGCCACACCAGCTGCAGGGTGGTCAGGTCCAGCCGGTGCATCAGGGCTTCGAGGCGCGCGAAGTCGTAACGGAGGTCGGCGAGGCGCTCACGCGTCGCGGCGGCCAGCACCAGGTGGCGGGCGCCCGCGTAGGCGATCCGGGGCGGCAGGGCCGGGTCGAGATCGGCGGCCGGCCAGTCCAGGGCGGCGAGCGCCTCCGCCAGGTCGTCCGGGGCGATGTCCAAGACGTCCGGTTCGACGCTGGTGAGGGTGGCGCGGAGTTCGGTGCCCTCCTGGGTGACGGTGACCGGGACCGTGCCCGCGGGGGTGCTGAACACCAGATCGCCTGGGCCGTCGCGCTCGGCGAGTGCGAGCGCGGTCGCCACGGTGGCGTGGCCGCAGAACGGGACTTCGGCCTTCGGGCTGAAGTAGCGGATCGTGTACCCCCGGGCGGCGGCCGGCTCCTCGTCACCGGGCTCGTACCGCCCGGTCAGGAAGGCCGATTCGCTGTAGCCCAGGTCCGCCGCTACGGCGAGCATCGCCGCGTCGTCGAGGCCGGACGCGTCGAGGACGACCCCTGCCGGATTGCCGCCCTCGGGGTCGGTGGAGAAGGCGGTGTAGCGCAGGATCCCGGTGGCTGAGTTCTGGGTCATGCCGAAGGTCAACTCCGCCGCGGCCCGGGGCATTCCCGGCCGGTGGGCCGGACGGGCGCCCCGGGCCGCGGTCGCCGGGCTCAGTGGCAGTTCTTGACGCCCTTGTCCGACCTGGTCCAGGAGCAGGAGTCCTGGAGCTTGCCGTTCGGCTTGATCAGCCGGGCCTTGTCACCGGTGTTGTTCCAGACGTACGAACCGCGGTTCCAGTAGACGTGGCCCGACCCGTTCCGGCCCTTGCCCGTGTGGACCTTGACGGTCTTGCCCGCGCCGACGGTGTAGCTGCCGAAGGTGTACGTGTAGCCGGTGTTGTCCTTGAGCTTGTACCCCTTGAGCTGCAGCTTCGACTTGCCGTTGTTGTGGATGTCCACCCACTCGGCGTTGAGGGAGGCGTTGGTGCGGGTGTCCTTGCCGGGGCTGTCGTACTGGATCCTGCCGAGGTGCAGCCCGCCCTTGTGCGAGGCGGCCGAGGCCGGGGCCGTGAGGAGCAGCGAGCCGGCCAGGGCGGTGGCGGCGGCCAGGGCGAGCGGTGCCGCGGTGGGTATGCGCATGCTGTGATCCTTGCGTGGAGTTCTGGTGAAGAACTGTGATCATAAGGGCAGCGCGCACCTGTTCGGACGGAAGGAGCGCAATCCGGCCGAGGTGCGGTCGTCCGGCGGCAACCGCCCGCGCCGGGCGCTCGGTTCGGGCGGATCCGTCAGCCGCGTCCCACGTACGGCATGGTCGTCGCCAGGACCGTCGCGAACTGCATGTTCGCCTCCAGGGGCAGCTCCGCCATGTGGAGCACCGTCCGGGCCACGTCCGCCGCCGCCATCACGGGCTCCACCGCCAGTTCGCCATTGGCCTGAAGGGTGCCTGTCCGCATTCGCTCGGTCATGTCCGTGGCGGCGTTGCCGATGTCGATCTGGCCGCAGGCGATCCGGTACGGACGGCCGTCCAGTGACAGCGACTTCGTCAGGCCCGTCATGGCGTGCTTGGTCGTGGTGTAGGCGACCGAGTGGGGGCGCGGCGCGTGGGCGGAGATCGAACCGTTGTTGATGATCCGGCCGCCCTGCGGGTCCTGTGTCTTCATCAGCCGGTACGCGGCCTGCGCGCACAGGAACGCGCCCGTCACGTTCACGTCCACCACCGCGCGCCAGTCCTCCAGCGAGACGTCCTCGACCGGGACGGAATGCGGGCCGAACGTGCCCGCGTTGTTGAAGAGCAGATCGAGGCGGCCGAAGCACTCCCGCACCGAGGAGAAGAGGGCGGCCACGTCCTCGGGGCGGGAGACGTCGGCGGGGACGGTGATCACCCGGGCCTTCTCCCCGGCCAGTGCGGCGGTCTCGGCGAGGGGTTTCGGGCGTCGGCCCGCGAGTGCCACCGACCAGCCGGCGCCGGTCAGCGCGAGCGCCACCGCGCGGCCGATTCCGGAGCCCGCGCCCGTCACGACCGCCGTCTTCGAGTCGTTCAACAGTTTGTTGCTCATGGCGCCGCAGCGTACGCCTTCGCGTTCCGCGGGTCGCGTGGGGCCACATGGGGTCAAGAAGGTGTGCGGGGCGGCGGGTTCGCACTTCGCGCGGCGCGCGATGATGATCATGGTTCCCGTCCTGTATGCGCGCTTTGCCTCGTGGATCCATTCCTGCCGCGTTCCTCATCCGCGCGACGCCGGGACGACGCGAACACGACAACAGTTCGATGTGCTGGACCGGTGGACTTTCCGAGCACACCACCAGCCAGGGGAGGGACAGATGACGTACTCATCGCACCAGCAGGAGATGCGCGACGCCGCCAGGCACGTCGGACGCCGCCGTTTCCTCACCGTCACCGGTGCCGCCGCCGCGCTCGCCTTCTCGGTCGGTCTGCCGGCCGCGGGCACCGCGAGCGCCGCCGAGCTGGACGCCCGGAGGATCAGCGACGACCCGTTCACGCTCGGCATCGCCTCCGGCGACCCGCTGCCCGGCTCGGTCCTGCTGTGGACGAGACTCGCCCCGCGACCGTACGAGCCCGGCAGCGGACTGCCCCGGGCCCGCGTCCAGGTGCGCTGGGAGCTCGCCCGCGACGAGCGCTTCTCCCGCATCGTCCGGCGCGGAACGGCCACCGCCCACCCGGAGTTCGACCACAGCGTCCACGTCGAGGTCAAGGGCCTCGAAGCCGACCGCGTCTTCTACTACCGCTTCCGCACCGGGGCATGGACCAGCCCCGTCGGCCGGACCCGCACCGCGCCCGCCCGCGGCGCCCGCAACAGCACCCTGAGCCTGGCCGCCGTATCCTGCCAGGCCTACCACGACGGTTACTTCACCGCGTACCGGCACCTCGCCCGGGAGGACGTGGACGTCGTCTTCCACCTCGGCGACTACCTCTACGAGTACGCCGTCAACGCGACCGGCGGCGCCCGCAACCACACCGACCCCACGCTCCCCGCCCACTTCGACAAGGAGACGGTCACGCTGGAGGACTACCGGCTGCGGTACGGCCTCTACAAGGCCGACCCCGATCTGCGCGCCGCCCACGCCGCGCACCCCTTCGTCGTCACCTGGGACGACCACGAGACCGAGAACAACTACGCGGGCGACACCCCCGAGAACGACGTCCCGCCCGAGGAGTTCCTGCTGCGGCGCGCCGCCGCCTACCGGGCGTACTGGGAGAACCAGCCGCTGCGCATCCCGCAGCGGCCGACCGGTCCCGACATGAGGCTCTACCGGCGCCTGCACTTCGGGGCCCTCGCCCAGTTCGACATCCTCGACACCCGCCAGTACCGCAGTGACCAGGCGTACGGCGACGGCTGGCAGAAGCCGGGACCGGAGTCCGAGGACCCGTTGCGCACCATGACCGGCGCCGCCCAGGAACGCTGGCTGCTCAGCGGCTGGCATGCCTCGCGGGCCACCTGGAACGTCGTACCGCAGCAGGTCACCTTCGCCCAGCGGCGCGATGTGCCCACCGATGCCTTCAAGCTGTCCATGGACGCGTGGGACGGCTACCCCGCCTCCCGCGACCGGGTCCTGAAGGGGGCCGAGGCCGCCGGGATCCACAACCTGATGGTGCTGACCGGCGATGTGCACGTCGGCTACGGCTTCGACCTGAAGCAGGACTTCGACGACCCGTCGTCCCGCACCGTCGGCACGGAGATCGTCGCCACGTCCATCACCAGCGGCAAGAACGGCTCGGACAAGCCGGCCGCCTGGAACAACCAGATGCGGGCCAATCCGCACATGAAGTTCTTCAACGGCCGTCGCGGTTACGCCGTCATCACACTGGGCCGCGAGCGGGCGCGTGCCGACTACCGCACGGTGTCGGCCGTCACCACACCCGGCGCGCCCGTCACGACGGCCGGATCGTTCGTCACGGAGGTGGGCAACCAGGGCCTCACGCCCGCGTAAGAGGTTGTGCGAGCTCCTCCGAGGCCCCGCGCGCAGAGGTCCCGGTCAGTCGAGGTCGTCGGCCGGGTAGCGGACGCCGATGCGGTCACGCACCGCGTCGAGCGTCCGCATCACGGCCAGGGAACCGTCCAGCGGCACCAGCGGCGACTCCGTCTCGCCCGCCCGCAGCGCCCGCGCCACCTCCGCCTGCTCGAACTGCATCCCACGCAGCCCCGCCCCCGCCGCCCCCGCCGTGAACTCCTCCGGCTCCTGTCCCGGCCGGTGCAGCACGAAGCGCTCCGGATAGAAGAAACCGTGCGGGAAGTCGATCCGTCCCTTCGTCCCGGTGATCGCCGCGGTGACCGGGGTGTCCCCGACGATCGAACAGTTCAGCAGCGCCGAGGCGCCCGCCTGCGACCAGCTCAGCAGCATGGCCGTGTTCAGATCGACGCCCTCCGGGGAGAGCAGCGCGTCGGCCTGCACCCGGTCCGGCTCGCCCAGCAGCAGTTGGGCGAACGACACCGGGTAGACCCCGAGGTCCAGCAGCGCGCCCCCGCCCAGCGCCGGGTCGCGCAGCCGGTGTCCGGGGCCGAAGTCGCCCGCGAAGCCGAAGTCGGCCTGCACGGTGCGGATATCGCCGATGGCGCCGTCCCGGACGAGTTCCGTCATGCGCCGGATGACCGGGTTGCAGTACGTCCACATGGCCTCCATCAGGAAGAGACCGCGGTCCCGGGCGAGCTTCACCAGCTCGCCCGCCTCCCGCGCGTTGAGCGTGAACGCCTTCTCGCACAGCACGTGCTTGCCGGCCTCCAGGCAGAGGGCGGCCGCCTCCCGGTGCGCCGAGTGCGGCGTCGCGACGTACACCACGTCGACCTCGTCGTCGGCGGCGAGAGCGGCCCAGCTGCCGTACGCCCGGGGTATCCCGAACCGCTGCGCGAACGCCTGCGCCGAGGCGTCCGTACGGGATGCGACGGCCACCACCTCCGCGTCCGGCATCGCCCGCAGATCCTCGGTGAACGTCGCGGCGATGCCGCCGGTCGCCAGTACGCCCCAACGCACGGACCTGCTCATGCCTGTCATGACTGCTCCCCAAAAAGGTCTCGACCAGTGCGGCTGAGCTGAGAGCATAGAGGCGGATTCAATGACATGGAGATGAGAATGCCGGAGAGCGGCGCAAGCCGGGCCCAGCAGGAACGCACGCACATATCGACCACCGGGACCGGGGCCGAGGAGCCCGCGGCCACCGGCGCACCTCCCGGGAATCCGGCCGCCACCGAAGCGGCCCGGCGCACCGGACTCCTCGTCACCCTGGTCCTCGGTGGCCTCACCGCGCTGCCGCCGCTCTCCATGGACATGTACCTTCCGGCGCTGCCCGCGGTCACCGACTCCCTGCACGCCTCCGCCGCGACCGTCCAGCTGACCCTCACCGCCTGCCTCACCGGCATGGCGCTCGGACAGGTCGTCGTCGGACCGATGAGCGACCGGTGGGGCAGACGCAGGCCGCTGCTCCTCGGCATGATCATCTACGTCGTCGCGACCGCGATCTGTGTCTTCGCCCCCACCACGGAACTCCTCATCGGCTTCCGTCTCCTGCAGGGTCTGGCCGGTGCGGCGGGGATCGTCATCGCCCGCGCGGTGGTGCGCGACATGTACGACGGCGTGGAGATGGCCAGGTTCTTCTCCACCCTGATGCTGATCTCCGGCGTCGCGCCGGTCGTCGCCCCGCTGATCGGCGGCCAGGTGTTGCGGTTCACCGACTGGCGGGGGATCTTCGCCGTCCTCACCGTCGTCGGCGTGGCCCTCACCCTGATCGTCTGGAAGTGGCTGCACGAGACCCTGCCGCCGCAGGACCGGCACACCGGCGGCATCGGCGACGCGCTGCGCACCATGCGCGGGCTGCTCGCCGACCGGGTCTTCACCGGCTACATGATCGCGGGCAGCCTCGCCTTCGCCGCCCTCTTCTCGTACGTGAGCGCCTCGCCGTTCGTGGTGCAGGAGATCTACGGGGCCTCGCCGCAGACGTTCAGCCTGCTCTTCGGGATCAACTCGGTCGGCCTGATCGTCGTGGGCCAGATCAACGGCAAGGTGCTGGTCGGCCGGGTCAGCCTGGACAAGGCGCTCGCCTTCGGCCTCTCGGTCATCGTGCTGGCCTCGGCCGCGCTGCTGCTGATGACCTCCGGGGTCTTCGGGGACGTGGGGCTGGTCCCGGTGGCGGCCGGTCTCTTCGTGCTGATGTCGGCGATGGGGCTCGCGATGCCGAACACGAACGCGCAGGCCCTGATGCGTACGAAGAACGCGGCCGGGTCCGCCTCCGCGCTGCTCGGCACGTCGTCGTTCCTGATCGGAGCCGTCGCCTCGCCGCTCGTCGGGATCGCGGGCGAGGACACGGCCGTCCCGATGGCGCTCGTGCAACTGGTGTGCGCGGCGGGCGCGATGGCCTGCTTCCTGGGGCTGTGCCGGCCCTGGCAGCGGGCGGCGTAGCGGGGTGCGGCGCGAGCGGGTTTCCGTACGGCCGGACAGGACCTGGGGTCTTTCGTCCGGATCCGCCCGGCACGATCCGGACGAGAGGCCCTAATGGGCGCTCGGGTAGCCGATCAGATGCGGGCGGTCCTTCTCGTCCGTCCAGTGGAACAGACCGACACCGTCCGATGTCACCTCGCCCGGGACCAGTTGGTTCGAGGGCAGGGCCCCCGTCGTGCCGCTCCTGATCGCGACCGCGACGGGGGTGCCGCCGCCGGCCAGTACGTCCGCCGCGTTGCGGGCGTTCGCCGCGCCGTACGCGATGCCGTCGTCGTTCACCGACGCCAGCGTCAGCGGCTTCGTGCCGTCCGTCCCCTCGAAGCAGAAGCCCCGCTTGGTCAGCAGGTCGAAGGCGAGCGGCCCGGCCACCAGGAAGTTCCCCGAGGGCGCGGAGACGAGCTGCGGGTACTGGCCCGGCTTGATCGCGGGCTTGCTGCACTCCACCGAGGCGAGCGGCTTGCCCGTCTCCACGTCGTGCACCGTCCACAGGTCGTGGGTGGTGGCGCGCTTGGCCCCCTTCGCGAGCTGCCACTTCGCCAGCACCATGCCCGGGATCACCGAGGTCGGGATGCCGCTGAGCCGGTCGGTGCCCTTGGGGGCGATATTGCGGCTGAACCAGCCGCCCTGCACCCAGAACTCCTTGGCCCCGCTGACGAGAAGGCCCTTCTCCGTCATGCCGAGCACCTCGGTGAGCTGCTTGCAGCTCGTGCAGCCCTTCGGGTACTTGAGCGCGGGGGCGGTGACCGTGGACACCCGGCCGGTCACCGGGTCGACGACCGCGCTGTTCGTCCGGCCGTCGCTGATGAGGATGCCGGGGCCGGTGGTGGAGACCGTCGGCACGGAGTTCCACGGCACCTCGACGCGTCGCCGGGAGCCGTCCTGCACGTTGTAGACATCCAGCGAGACGATCGTGTCGGCGGGGGTCAGTGCGTTCTCGCCGACCTTCCCGTACGCCCATGTCACGAAGTACTCGTGGTCGCCCACGGTGACCGGGACGAGCTTCGGGAAGTGCTGCGGGGACGGGGGCCGCCACGCCTCTCCGTGCCAGCCCGCCTCTCCGGTCTCCGAGTCGATGGTCCGCAGCTGGTACTTGCCCTCCGAGACCCGCGCCAGGTAGGCGAGAGCGCCCGTCGTCCGGGAGATCGCGTAGTCGGGCGAGGTGCCGATGAGCTCCCAGCCGCGCTCCGGCGCGAACACGGAGGGAACGGTGAGCCGCGTCACCGCGGACGCACTCGTCCTCACCTGCTTCTTCGACTTGTCGGAGCTCTTCTCACCGCTGCCGCAGGTGGCCAGCAGAAGAAGCATGGCAAGCAGGAGAACTCCGCCGACCAGAACCAGGCGCACGATCTTCTGTCTCATGGTTTCCCTCGATGGGCGATCCCGACCTCGCGCCGGTCAGCGTAGCAACTGGCGCAGGGCTCGCGGCAGTTCGCCGGCATTGTTGTTCACCACCGGTGCCGGGCCGGAAGCGGGCAGGTGTCCTGCGCCTACAATTCGTCGGTGAACGCCACCCTCCCCACCGCGGAAGCCCTGCGCGCGGCGCTGGCCGGACTGCTCGACGGGCTGCCGCCCAAGCAGGCCGCCCAGGCCGTCGACCGGCTCATCGCCAACTACCGCGGGACCACCCCCACCCACGCCCCGGTGCTCCGTGACCGCTCCGACGTCGCCGCGTACGCCGCGTACCGGATGCCCGCGACCTTCGAAGCCGTACGAGCTGCCCTCGCCGCGCTCCAGGAGGCCGCCCCGGACTGGGCGCCCGCCACGCACACCGACATCGGCGGCGGTACCGGAGCGGCGAGCTGGGCCGTGGCAGGGGCCTGGGAGGGGCCGCGGACGACCGTCCTGGACTGGGCCGAGCCCGCACTCGCCCTCGGCCGTGAACTGGCCGCGCTCTCCGGCATCCCCGCCCTGCGCGCCGCCGAGTGGCGCCGGGCCCGGATCGGCGCGGGCCTCGACCTCGCCCCCACGGACCTCGTCACCATCTCCTACGTACTCAAGGAACTGACCTCGGATGTCCGCACCGGCCTCGTCGACACCGCGGCGGCCGCGGCACAGGCGGTCGTGGTGGTCGAGCCGGGCACCCCGGACGGCTACGCCCGGATCATCGAGGCCCGCGACCGGCTGATCGCCGCTGGGCTGAAGGTCGCCGCCCCGTGCCCGCACGACGACGCCTGCCCCATCGAGCCGGGCACGGACTGGTGCCACTTCTCGGCCCGGGTCAGCCGGTCCTCGCTGCACCGGCAGGTCAAGGGCGGCTCGCTGCCGTACGAGGACGAGAAGTTCAGCTACGTCGTGGCGACCCGTTTCGGGACGGAGCCCGTCCGGGCGCGGGTCACCCGCAAACCGCAGATCCGCAAGGGGCAGGTACTGCTGGACCTGTGCACCCGTGACGAGGCGCTGCGGCGCGCCACGGTGACCAAGCGGCACGGCGAGCTGTACCGGGCCGCCCGGGACATCGCGTGGGGCGACGCGTGGCCGCCGCACGACGCGGGCCGCTCCGGCGACTGAGGCCCGCCGGACGACCGAACCGCCGCACGGGCCGGCTACGGGACAACCCCTACCCGCGCAGCTCCTGCGTGCAGCACTTCACACTGCCGCCGCCCTTCAGCAGCTCGCCCAGATCCATCGGCACGGGCTCGAAGCCGCGTGCCCGCAACGGATCGAAGAGCCCGGTGGCCGCCTGCGGCAGCAGCACATGGAGCCCGTCGCTCACCGCGTTCAGGCCGAGCGCCGCCGCGTCCGCCTCCCCGGCGATCAGCGCGTCGGGGAAGAGCCGCGCCAGCACCGACCGGCTGCCCGGCGAGAAGGCACCCGGGTAGTACATGATCTCGTCCCCCGCCTCGTCGAGCACGCACAGCGCCGTGTCCAGGTGGTAGTAGCGCGGGTCGACCAGATCGAGCCCGATCACCGGGCGGCCGAAGAACTCCTGCGCCTCGTCGTGCGAGAGCGGGCTGGACCGGAAGCCCCGACCGGCCAGGAGGTACGACGCGGTGACCGCGAAGTCGCCCTCGCCCTCGTTGACGTGGGCCGGCTCGTGGATCTCGGTGAAGCCGTCGGCCCGGAACCACTCACGGTGGGCCTCCGCCTCCTCGAACCTCTCCCGGTACGCGAACCGGGCACCCAGGACGCGGCCGTCGACGACGGTGGCGCCGTTGGCGGCGAAGACCATGTCGGGCAGCTCGGGCCGGGGAGTGAGCAGTTCCACGGTGTGCCCGAGGGTGCGGTAGCGGTCGCGCAGGTCCTCCCACTGGGTCTGGGCCAGAGGGAGGTCCACGGGCTTGCTGGGGTCCATCCAGGGGTTGATGGAGTACGTCACCCTGAAGTGGGCGGGAGCGCACATCAGGTAACGGCGGGGTGTGGCTTCACGAGGCAATGAAGGCTCCTCACGAACACGGCAGGGGTGGCCTGCGGGGACTTCGCACGGGTGTGTGCGTGAGCCCATGGTCCGCTCTCCGGGGCCGGTTGTGCAGTGATCCGATCGGGTGGTTCCTGACAATGACGAGACGATACGTATCGGCTCGTGCCGCTGCTAGATTGACCGGCATGGCAGAGAACAGGCCGCCCGACTCCAGCCGCCGCAGCGAGAGCTCGCGCCGCGCGATCCATG
The DNA here is from genome assembly GCF_043083485.1 of Streptomyces sp. NPDC014727. Lineage (NCBI taxonomy): Bacteria > Bacillati > Actinomycetota > Actinomycetes > Kitasatosporales > Streptomycetaceae > Streptomyces > Streptomyces sp. NPDC014727. The sequence continues at coordinate 238,596 of NZ_JBIBYR010000001.1, forward strand.
ACGCGGCTCTCGGCCTGGTCGGTGAGGTCGGCTACCCCAGGACCACCATCGAGGCCATCGCCGCACGGGCCGGCGTCGGGAAACAGACGATCTACCGGTGGTGGCCCTCCAAGGCGGCCGTCCTCCTGGACGCCTTCGTCGCCCTCGGCGACCGGGCCGCCGAGCGGAGCGGCGGGGGCGCGGCCCAGGGAATTCCGGACACCGGTGATCTCGCGGCCGACCTCAGGGCCGTGCTGCGGGCCACCGTCGACGAGCTCACCGACCCCGCCTTCGAGGCGCCGACCAGGGCGCTGGCGGCCGAGGGGATCGTCGACCCGCGGCTCGGTGCCGAATTCGTCCGGAAGCTCCTCGACCCGTCGCTCCAGCTGTACGCCGCACGGCTGCGCGCCGCCCAGGAGGCGGGCCAGGTGCGCGCCGACGTCGACCCGCGGATCGCCCTGGAACTCCTCGTCGGACCGCTCACCCACCGCTGGCTGCTGCGGACCCTCCCGCTCACCCACGCGTACGTGGACACGGTCGTCGACTACACCCTGCGCGGGCTGACACCGCACTGAGACGCACCCGTCATTTCATGACAAGAAGCGTGATAGCGCCCAGCTCATCGCGCTGTCTGCCGTACCCCGCTTCGGGACTCCGGCCACCCGAGGCGCAGGATGGTGGGACGATGGACAGGGGCAACGCAGAGGTAAGGGGATAGATGGGCGCCGATTTCGGCCGTTATCGCGGCTCCGAGAGCAAATTTTCCCAATGGCTTCGCCGCCGACCCAAACCGCAGCAGCGCGAGGTCGACGACACCGCCCGGGAGGCGCTGCTCCTGGCCGTCGCCGAGGCCGGAATGCCGATCGCGCCCGCCGCCCACCCGGTCGGCTACCGATGTTCTTGTGAACGCATCGGCTGTCCCACTCCCGCCCGGCACCCCATCTCCTTCGCCTGGCAGACGCAGTCCACCACCGACCGGGCCCAGATCGAGCGCTGGGCACGCAGTCAGCGTCAGGCCAACTTCATCACGGCGACCGGCATGATCCACGACGTGCTCGACGTCCCGCTGTCCGCGGGCGGCCAGGCACTGGAGCGGCTCCTCGCCGCGGGCATCGACGTCGGCCCCGTCGCCCGGTCCGGCGACGACCGGATGCTCTTCTTCACCGCCACCCGTGGTACCCCCGAGGACGAGGACGAGTGGTGGCCGTGCGAGCTGGACTGCCACCCCGAGACCATGGACGAGCACCCGGGACTGCGCTGGCACTGCCGCGGCAGCTACGTACTCCTGCCGCCGGCGAGGCTTCCCGGTGAGCTGGACGTGCAGTGGGTCCGGGGGCCGGAGAACCCGCTGCCCGATCCGCTGACGCTGCTGGAGACGCTCACCGACGCGTGTGCGCAGTACGCGGACGCGGCGGACCAGGGCGATCTCGACCAGGGCTCGGTGGCGTGGCCGATGAGCCGCTAGCGCTGTGATCCGGCCGGTCCGGTGGACCGGCCCGGACGAATCCTGGGCGGGGGCTCGATTCCGCCCCGGTCACGAACCCTTCGCCGCCGTCAGGCCCGGCAGCCGGTTCAGCATGACCACCTTGCCGTCCTTCGCACCCTTCTTCGGGACGTACACCAGCTGACTGGAGACCCGCTCCTTGGTGAGGGTGGAGCGCACCTCACCGGTCAGCAGCGCCTCCACATCCGCGTTGAGCGGCGGGCGCAGCCCCTTCGCCGCGGTCTGCCGTTCGAAGTGCTTGCTGCTGAAGAAGACCAGCGCCCCGCCGTCGTCCGTCCTCAGACCGAGCGGGGCGAACGTGCCTCCGTCCAGCGGCTGATCGATGTACTGGTACGAGAAACCCGCCCGCCGGGTGGTACGGCGCGCCTCCCGCCAGCCCGAAGTGGCGGCACCGGGGGCGAAGACGTCCGGGGTGCCCTTCTGTAGGTACTCCGTGTACCGGGTGCTCAAATCCTCCGGTGCCACGGCCAGTTCGGGACCGTCCGGGGCCACCGGTTCGGCCCGGCCGTCGGCGTCCTTCGAGAAGCGGGGAACCTGGGACGACGGGACGACCGACAGATACGAGGTCTTCCAGCCCGCGCCGGGCCCGGACTTGACGAAGACGAGCAGCCAGCGGGTGTCCAGCTTCCCGGTGTCCTCGTCGCGGTTGGAGTCGGTGTCCGCGAGGAACCAGCGCGGCCAGCCGGCCTTCTTCGGGATGAGATATCTGGCGTCGGTCAGCTCCAACGGCTTGTGGTTCGCGTTGCCGTTCGGATTGTTCTTCTGCCGCGCCCGCAGCCCGGCCTGGTTGATCGCGCCGAGCGGGCCCGCGACCCGGTCCGCGTCCAGAGCCGGGTCGTAGGCCTTGTCCGCCGCGTTGTACGCGGAGGTGAAATCCTTCAGTGCCCGGGCGGCCTCGGACCTGGTTGCCGCCGGCACCACTTCCAGCTCGCCGTGCACCGTCACGCACCCGCTCGCCGTCAAGGACAGCATCGTCACCGTCGCGAGCACCGCCGCCGGCCGAATCGGCCTCGGGCTTCTCATCCGTTGGTTTCCGCGCCTTCTGATCCGTCGCCCCCACAGGGAGGGCCGGGCAGCGGACTTCGCGGCGTCGCGGGGCCGGGGCACGCACCTCGCGGCGTTGTCGTCAATCACCAACGCTCCTTCCCCAAGCTCTCGGCTTCGCTCGAGCAGGGGAGGCCCCATCTGCCTCGATCCTCCGCCTTGCGATGCACGCACCCCGGCCCCGCTCCTTAACCCGCGCTGCCCACTGCCCGGCCCTCTGACCGTCCGAACCCTACCGGGGCGAGGAACAGCGCGAGGGTGGGGATCAGATACAGCGCCCACACCGTGATCTGAAGAACGGTCGGGTCCGGCTGGAAGTTGAACGTGCCCTTCAGCAGCGTGCCGTACCAGCTGTCCGGCGGAATCGTGGCGCTGATGTCGAACGCCTGGTTGTGGATACCGCCCAGGAACCCGGCTTCCTGCAGGTCGTGGACGCCGTACGCGAGCACGCCCGCGGCGACGATCACCAGCATGCCGCCGGTCCAGGTGAAGAACTTCGACAGGTTGATCTTCAGCGCGCCGCGGTAGAACAGCCAGCCCAGCACGACGGCGGCCGCGATACCGAGGAACGCGCCGATCATCGGGTGCCAGCCGTCGTCCGCCGCGTGCACCGCACGCCACACGAACAGCGAGGTCTCCAGGCCCTCCCGGCCCACCGCGAGGAGCGCCGTGGCGACCAGCGCGCCGGTACCCATCGCGAGCGCCGTGTCGAGCTTGCCGTGCAGTTCCGTCTTCAGATGCCGCGCGGTGCGCCGCATCCAGAAGACCATCCAGGTGACCAGGCCGACCGAGACGATCGACAGCGAACCGCCGAGCGCCTCCTGGGCCTTGAACGTCATCTCCTGCGAGCCGAATTCGAGACCGGCGCCGAACGCCAGGCTGACGACGATCGCGATACCGACACCGATCCAGATCGGCACCAGTTTGTTCTTGTTGCCGGTCTTCACCAGATAGGCGATGAGGATGCAGACGACCAGGCTGGCCTCGAGGCCCTCGCGCAGACCGATCAGGAAATTGCTGAACACGTCTCGGTTCTCCTTCTCTACGAGAACAGCGCCCGGCCCCACCAGTCGTCCTTGTCGCGGACGCCCGGCGGGACGGCGAAGTGCGCCGAACCCACGTGCTGGATGTACTCGTTGAGTGCGTCGTTCGCCGCGAGGCGCCGCTGCAGCGGAATGAACGCCTTGCGGGAATCGCGCTGGTAGGCGATGAAGAACAGCCCGGCGTCGAGCCGTCCGAGGCCGTCCGTGCCGTCGGTGAAGGAGTACCCGCGGCGCAGGATCGTCGCACCGTCGTTGCTGTCCGGGTGTGCGAGCCGCACGTGCGCGGTCGGCAGCATCGCCTTCAGGAACGGCTCGTCGTGCTCCTTGGACCTGCTGACCGCGGCTCCCTCGCCCTTGTCGCGGCCGAAGACGTCCTCCTGCTCCTGGAGCGCGGTGCGGTCCCAGGTCTCGATGTGCATCCGGATGCGCCGGGCCACCAGGTACGAACCCCCGGTCATCCAGCCCGCCTTGTCCTTCTCGCCCACCCACACGTGCTTGCCCAGGGCGGCGGTGTCGGTTCCGGAGACGTTCCGGGTGCCGTCCTTGAAGCCGAACATGTTGCGCGGGGTCTGGGCGCCGGGCGTCGTCGAGGACGTCTTGCCGAAGCCGAGCTGGGACCAGCGGATCGCGGTGCGGCCCATGCCGATCCGGGCTAGGTTGCGGATGGCGTGCACCGCGACCTGCGGGTCGTCCGCGCACGCCTGGACGCAGAGGTCGCCGCCGCTGCGGGCCGCGTCGAGGTTGTCGCCGGGGAACTTCGGCAGCTCGACGAGTGCCTCGGGACGCCTGTCCTCCAGGCCGAACCGGCCCTTGGCGAAGAGCGAGGGGCCGAAGCCGATGGTGAGCGTGAGCCGGGACGGCTTGAGCCCCAGCGCCTCGCCCGTGTCGTCCGGCGGGGCCTCGGCGGGACCACCGTAGGCGCCGTCGCCGACCGCGTGACCGGCCGTCATCCGCTCGGCCGCCCGGGTCCACTCCTTGAGCAGCGAGATCAGCTCGGCGCGGTCCTTCGTCGTCACGTCGAACGCGGCGAAGTGCAGCCTGTCCTGTACGGCGGTGGCGATACCGGCCTGGTGCGCACCGTGGAACGGAACGGCCGCACCGCTGTCCGCGGTCGGCACCGCGTCGCTCCCCGGCCGCACCGCGGCGACCGCGCCACCCGCCACGGCCGCGCCCAGCGCCAGTCCGGCGCCTCCCCAGCCCAGCAGCGCCCGACGGGACGGGGCACGGCCACCGGTCCCGGTGTCGTCCACGGCGGTGTTGTTCTGCGTGTCCTCGGACATCCCGGTCCCTCCCGGCCCGTTACTTCGTCACCGCGGCGGCGAGCCGGGACAGCGGCTCGGCCAGCGCGTTGACGGCGTCCGACAGTTCCTTGCGGTCGGCCTTGCCGACCTTCTCGTACGAGGTGAACTCGTAGGAGCTCTTGTCCTTGCGGTACTTGTCCAGCAGCGTGTTCAGCGCCGCGAACTGCTTGTCCAGGGTCGCCGTCAGCGTCGGGTCGTTCTTCGAGGCGATCGGCTTCAGCAGCTCGTAGGACTTCTCCGCGCCCTCGACGTTGCCCTTGAAGTCGATCAGGTCGGTGTGGCTGTAGCGCTCCTCCTCACCGGTGACCTTGCCGGTGGCGACCTCGTCGAGGAGCTCCTTGGCGCCGTTGGCCATCGAGGTCGGGGTGATCTCCGCCGTGCCGACCCGCTTCTGCCAGTCGAGCAGATCCTTGTAGAGCACCGGCGCCAGGGCCTTCTCCTCGGCGCCCAACTTCTTCTCCTGCCACAGCGCCTTCTCCAGACGGTGCCAGCCGGTCCACTTCTGGCCGTCCTGAAGACCGTCCTCGCGGAGGTCGACCTTCGGGTCGATGTCGCCGAAGGACTCGGCGACCGGCTCGGTGCGCTCCCAGCCGAGCCGGGAGTCGGCGTAGATCTTCTTGGCGGCCTCGATGTCACCGGCGGCCACGGCGTCCGTGAACTTCTTGGCCTTGGGCAGCGTCTCGTCGGCCTGCGCCTGCACGTAGGTGCGGTACTCCGCGACGGCCTTGTCCATCTCGGGGCTGCGCTTGGCGACGGTGCCGCCGGCGACCTCGATCTGCTGCCGGATGCCCTCGCCCTTCATGCCGGGCTTGCAGACGACGTTGTACGAGCCGGCCTTCACCTCGGCGGTGATGGTGGCCTTGGTGCCGGGGCCGATGTTCTCGCGCTCCGCGGCGATGCGGTCGTCCGGGAAGAGGACGTAGACCTCGGTGACCTTCGAGCCCTTGTTCTGTACGGCCAGTTCGACGTGGCCGGCCGGGAGCTTCTTCTTCGAGAGCTCGCAGGCGTCGTCCTTCGCGACGACCTGCAGGGCGTTGTCCCCCTTTCCGTCGCTCTTCTGCGCGCAGCCCGTGACGGCGGTCAGGGCTGCCACCGTCGCGGCAGCGGTGACGACGGAGAAACGAACGGCTCGCATGCGGGCTCCACAGAGGATGAAGGAGAAGCGGGAGAAGGTCGGACAAAGACAGGTGAGGCGAACCTAACTTAACCGAGGCTTACCTGACCCGGCCCCACCTGTGCAGTGATTCAGCTCTCATCCCGGCGGCGCGGGAACGGAGAGATCACGATCGCCTCATGGAAGGTTCATGGGAAGGTCAAGCAATAGTCAAGTCCCTCGTGTCGGTACGACGAGGGGTGCCCCGGTGCGCGGGTGCGGGAAGACCTCGACCGGCTGCCGGTAGACCTCGCCGAGCAGTTCGCCCGTGAACACCTCGACGGGCGGGCCCGCCACCGCGATCCGCCCGTCGCGCAGCACGGCGGCCCGGTCCGCGTACGCCGCGGCCAGCCCCAGATCGTGCAGCACGACGACGACCGCGTCCCCGGCGGCGGCCCGCTCCCGGCAGAGTCGCAGCACCAGCTCCTGGTGGCGCAGATCGAGCGCGGCGGTCGGCTCGTCGAGCAGCAGCAGCGGGGCGCGCTGTGCCAGCACCCTGGCCAGCGCGACCCGGGCCCGCTCCCCACCGGACAGCGCGGAGAAGGGCCGTCCGGCGAACTCGGCCACCTCGGTGGCGGCCATCGCCGCGGCGACGGCCCGATCGTCCTCGCCCGCCCGCTCCGTCCCGGCCCACGGTGCCCGCCCCATCCGTACGACGTCCGCCACCGGGAACGGGAACGACAGCGCGGCGGACTGCGGCAGCACGGCCCGGCGCAGGGCGAGTTCGGCGGCGGACCAGTCGGTGGCCGGACGCCCGTCGATCCGTACCGCGCCGCTCTCGGCGGGAAGATCGGCGGCCAGCGCCGCCAACAGGGTCGACTTCCCCGCTCCGTTGGGCCCGACGAGCGCCAGCACCTCGCCCGCGTACGCGGTCAGTTCGACGGAGTCCAGCACCGGCCGCCGGCCCAGCCGCACCCGTAGCCGGCGCGCCTCGGTGACGGGGGAGCCGGGCGGGACGGGAGCGGGCAGCCGTCGGCTCCGTACCCGGAACGGATTCCTCGGTGACCTCATGCCCAACCACCTTGCCCACGACGGGTCCTGCGCAGCAGCCAGAAGAAGAACGGACTGCCGAAGAGTGCGGTCAGCACGCCGAGTGGCAACTCGGCGGGAGCGGCGATGGTGCGGGCCGCGAGATCACCCACGACCAGCACCAGGGCGCCGCCGAGCGCGCTGCCGGGGACCAGGAAACGGTGCCCGGGTCCGTTGGCCATCCGCAGCAGATGAGGAACCAGCAGCCCCACGAACGAGATGATCCCGGCGACCGCCACCGCGGCGGCGGTCAGCAGCGCCACCACGAGAACGAGCACGATCCGCAGCCGCTCGACGTCGACCCCCAGATGCCGGGCGGGCCGCTCGCCGAGCGCGAGGAGGTCCAGCCTCCGGGAGTGGAGCGGCGCCATGAGCAGCCCGAGCGCCGCGCACGGCAGCACGGCGAGCACCTTGGGCCAGGTCGCCTGTGCCAACGAGCCCAGCTGCCAGAAGGTGATCTGGGAGATCTGCGCGTTGTCGGCGAAGAAGACGAACAGCCCGATCAGCGCACCCGCGAAGGCGTTGACCGCGATCCCGGTGAGGATCAGCGTCACGACCTCCGTCCGGCCGCCCGACCGCGACAGCGTGTACACCAGCAGTACGGTCGCGAGCCCGGCGGCGAACGCGCAGACCGTGATGGTCCAGTTGCCGAGGAAGTTCAGCCCGAGCGCGATCGAGGCGACGGCACCGACCGCCGCGCCGGAGGAGATCCCGATCACCCCGGGCTCGGCGAGCGGATTGCCGAACACGCCCTGCATCAGGGCGCCCGCGCAGCCCAGCGACGCCCCGACGAGCAGGGCGAGGACGACCCTCGGCAGCCGTACGTTCCACAGCACGCTCTCCCCGACCCGGTCGAGCGCGGCGCCGCCGAGGCCGAGCCGGTGCTGGACGGAGGCGAGGACGTCGCCGAGCGGGATGCTGTACGCGCCGAGTCCGGCGGAGAGCAGGCAGCACACCACGAGGGCGGCGAGCAGCCCCCCGGCCAGCGCGAGGCCGGTGGAGCGCCGGGGTCCGGGCGTCCGCGGCTCCGCGGCCGCGGTGGTGGTGGCCGGCCGGGTGCGTTCGTCGTGCGAGGTGGTCACCGGCGCGCCCCGTCCTTCGGGTGGAGCCGGGCGACCAGTTCGCTCAGCACCCGGTCCGTGCGCGGCCCGTAGTTCAGCAGCACGCCGTCGTCGATGGAGACGATCCGCCGGTCCATTGCGGCCGGGGTCTCGGCGACGCCCGGGATCTTCACCAGACCGTCGACGCCGCCCACCGAGTCGAGTCCCTTGGTCATCACCAGAATGGCGTCGGGTGCGGCCTTGGCCAGGGCCTCGCTGGTGATGGCGGTGAAGTCCTTCTTCAGCCCGGACGCCTTGCCGGCGTCGACGGCCCCCGCCGCCTCGATGAGCGAACTCGCGCCGGAATCCCTGCCGCCCAGCAGATGGACGGAGGCCGAGCCGCGCAGATAGAGGAAGGCGACCCGGGGCTTCTCGCGCCCGTCGGCCGGGGCGGGCACGGACTTCTGTACGGCCTCGATGCGGGACCGGGTGCGCGCGTCGAGTTCGGCGCCCGAGTCCGGCACGCCCAGGGCTGCCGCCACGGCGTCGATCCGGCGGCCGACGTCGTCGAGTTCCTTGGCCGGTGCGACGACGACGAGCGGGATGCCGGCATCGCGGATCTGGTCGATGGCCTCCGCGGGGCCGGTCGTGGTCTCCGCCAGGACGACCGTCGGCTTCAGCGAGAGCACGCTCTCCGCCGAGACGTCATGAGCGCGGGTCACCACCGGGAGTTTCGCGGCCTGTTCGAAGGTGGCGGTGATGTCACGGGCCACGACCCGCTCGCCGAGGCCGAGTGTGAAGACGATCTCGCTCAGGCCACCGGTCAGCGGAACGATGCGGTCGGTCGAGGTGACGGTGACCTCGGTGCCGTGCGCCGACTCCACCGTGACCGGCAGCCGGGGCTTCGGTGCGGTGGTCAGGGGCTCGACGCGATCGGCCTCGGCGTTGTCGGAACGGGCGACGGGAGCCCCCGTGTGCGAACTGCCGCCGCAGCCGCTCAGAACGAGGGCAAGGGCGGCGACGGCCGTCCGCGCGGCCAGCGGTCCACGGGTCCTGACCGGCCCGCGCCGTGGTCGCCGGGCGCCCCGGACCGGCGGGGCGAAGTCCTGCGAGAAGCGCACTGAGGGCACCGTCCTGTCCTTCTGCGGTGAGTGGTTGGGCATGGTGTGCGAGCAATGCGGTGGAAGGGGGTCCCACCGGATGGCTCGCGTGACTTAGGTTAGCCTTACCTCACTTTCCAGGCCTCGGAGGGGTCCTCATGCTGTCGTCCAGACCTGCCCTGACTGTCGCGCTTCTCGCGGTGTTGCTCGGAGCGCTGCTCCCGGCCACCCCCGCGCAAGCGGCGAGTCGCACGGTGCAGGGCGGCAGGCTGGACTGGGGCATCAAGTCCACCTTCCAGAGTTACGTCACCGGCCCCGTCGCGAAGGGCAGTTGGAGCCTGGCCGGTGGTGCCGCCACGGTCGGCGGCAGCCAGTTCCGCTTCCATTCCGCCACCGGTTCCTACGACCCGGCGACCGGTGCCTTCAGCTCCGGCTTCGCGGGCGGGGTCCGGTTCCTCGGCCACAAGAAGCCCGTCGGCGGCTACGAGCTGGACCTCACCATCAGCCGCCCCACGGTCCGCATCACGGGCGGCAGCGGCACCGTCCACGCGGACATGGTCAGCAAGGACCGGGGGAGCGGTCGCGTCACCTCGGCCGCCCAGGTGCCGCTGGCGAGGCTCGGGCTGTCCGGGATCGACATGAAAAGCGGTTCCACCCCCATCGCCCTCAACAACATTCCGGCGACGCTGACTTCGCAGGGCGCGAAGGCGTTCGCCGGCTACTACACGGCCGGCACGCCGCTCGACCCGATCAGCCTCTCCGTGGACACCTCCGCCCCCGCCGGGCAGCCGTCCGCGTCCAAGTCCCCCGAAATGCCGAAGGATTCGAAGAGGACGGAGAAGGTACGGAAGGCCGCGGGACGCTTCGAGGACGCCGCCGTCGACTGGGGCGTGCGCCGGACCTTCCGCGAATACGTCACGGGCTCCTTCGGCAAGGGGAAGTGGACCCTCGCCGAGGGCGCCCAGGACGGCGGAGCGCTCTTCCGCTTCCCCCGCGGCAAGGGCACGTACGACCCGGCGGGGCGGACCCTGGACGCAGGCTTCGCAGGCAGCGTCCGCTTCACGGGCGCCGAGGGGCTCGATCTGGAACTCTCCGCGGTCGCGGTCCGGGTGAAGGCGGGCAAGGGCACGCTCTCGGCCGACGTCACGAGCGGCGGCGACCGGCGCAAGGCCGTCCCGCTCGTCACCTTCACCGCGAAGGACTTCACGCCGAAGAACGGGCTCGCCGTTCTCACCGAGGCCCCCGCGACCCTCACCGCCGACGGTGCGGAGGCGTTCGGCTCGCTCTACCGGGCCGGCACCGCGATGGACCCGGTCTCGCTGGCCGTCGCCGTGGACACCGGGGCCGAACTCCCCGCCCTGCCCGACCTGGGCAGCACACCCGACCCGTCCGGCCCGCCGGCGCAGAAGAGCACGACCACCGCCGCGTCGGCATCCGACGCCGATCCCGGTTCCGGTTCCGGTCCCCGGACCGGGTTGTACCTCGGCATCGGCGGTGCGGGCGTACTCGCCGCCGCGGCGGGCGCGCTGTACCTCGCCCGCCGCAGAGGCACCCAGCAGAACAACAACACCCAGCAGAACAACAACACCCAGCAGAGCAACAACTAGACCCCCGTCCCACCCTCGCTTTCCATCCCCTGAGGAGACCACCGACCATGGCAGCCACCCGCCGTCCCACAGCTCTCGCCGCCGCCCTCGCCACGGCGGCCGCCCTCGGCGCGACCGTGTTCGCCCTCCCGGCGCTCGCCGCCGACGGCACCGCCTCCGGCGGGGCGACCGCCACCGCGCCGAAGCTGGAGCTGAAGGACGGCACGCTGGAATGGGGCGTCAAGGAGTCCTTCCGCGAGTACCTCGCCTCGTCGTTCTCCGGCGGGAGAATCACCGTCAAGGACGGCGCCACCCAGGCACCCGACAACGGTGTGTTCACCTTCGCCGACGGCAAGGGCACCTACGACACGGCCACGCACGGCACCGACACCGCCTTCGGCGGCGGCGTCAACTTCTACGCCCATGGGGGCGTTCTCGACATCACGCTCTCCGACGTGAAGCTCGCCACGACCCGTACCGGCGGCACGATCACCGTCGACGTCACGACCCCGCAGGGCACCCGCGACGACGTGGCATTCGCGACTCTCGACCTCTCGGCGGTGAAGCCGGGCCGGGGTGCGGGCGGTGCGATGGTCTTCGAGGACATCCCGGCGACGCTGACGAAGGCGGGCTCCGAGGCATTCGACGGCCAGTACGAGGAGGGCGACGCGCTCGATCCGGCCACGCTCTCGGTGAAGGCGGTCACGGCCCCGACCGGGAAGCCCACGGAGGAGCCGACCACCGAGCCGACCGGGAAGCCGACGACCGAACCCACCGGGAAGCCCACCACGGAGCCGTCCACCGGGCCGACCGGGAAGCCCACCTCGCCCGCGTCCCCGTCCCCCTCCGCCCCGGCCACCGACGGGGCGGCCGCCGCCGACCCGGGCGCGATCGTCGACGGCACCCTGGACTGGGGCGTGAAGAAGTCCTTCCGTGCCTACGTCACGGGCCCCGTCGCCCACGGCAGGGTCGAGACGACGGGCGGTGCCACCGCGTCCGGGGACGGCTACCGGTTCCCCGACGCCACCGGCCGCTTCGACGCCGCGAAGCAGACCCTGAACGCCGGGTTCGACGGCAAGGTCCGCTTCCTGGGTCACGAGGAGAACGGCGCGTACACCCTGGACCTCTCCCTGACCGGCCTGGAGATCCAGGTGAACGGGACGAAGGGCACGCTGATCGCGGACGTCACCACCAAGGACCGCGAGACGAAGAAGGTCTCCACCTACACCGCTCTCGCGATCGCCGACCTGGAGCTGCCCAAGGGCGAACTCGCCGCGAAGAACGGCGTGGTGACCCTCTCGGCGGTGCCGGCGACCCTCAGCGCCGACGGCACCAAGGCCTTCGGGGGCATGTACCCGACGGGTGAGCAGCTCGACGCGCTGACCGTCGCGGTCGCCCTCGACGAGGACGCCGAACTCCCCGGTGGCGCGGGTGGAACGGGCTCCACCGGCCTGGCGGGAGGCTCCGCGACCGCCGGCGGCGGCAGCGCGGGCGGCGGCTCGGTCGGCGGCCCGGGTTCCCTCGCCTCCACCGGCTCCGACATCCCGGCCGGCGCCCTGTTCGCCGCCTCGGCCGTCGTCCTGGCGGCCGGAGCCGGAGCGGTGTTCGCCGCCCGCCGTCGCCGTACCGTCTGATCCGTCCGCACCGCAGGACTCCGCCGCGCGACGACACCGCCCGGGTGACGGCCCAGTTGTACGGCCGCCGCTCGGGCGGTGTTTCAATGCCCGGGTGAGCGACAGCGACTTCGACCTACCCGCGGGCATCGACGTACTGAGGGTGTTCTGCGGCCCCGACGGCCGGCACGGCAATCCCCTCGGGGTGGTGCGCGACGGGCGCAGGTACCCCGACGAGGCGTCCCGGCAGGCCCTGACCGTGCGGCTCGGCTTCAGCGAGACCGTGTTCGTCGACGACCCCGAGCGCGGACACGTCGACATCCACACCCCGGGACTCCGTCTCCCGTTCGCCGGGCATCCGCTCGTCGGCACCGCCTGGCTGCTCGATCTGGAGATCCTGGAACTGCCGGTCGGGGACGTCTTCGCCCGCCAGGACGGGGAGTTCACCTGGATCACGGCCCGCCCCGAGTGGGCGCCGCCGCGCACGCTGGAGCGGTACGCGTCCGTCGCCGAGGTCGAGGCGCTGACCGGGCCGCCGCCGGGTGAGGGCTGGCTGTACGTATGGGCCTGGGAGGACGAGGCGGCGGGGCGGGTGCGGGCGCGGGCGTTCCCGAGGCGTGTCGAGGGGCGCGGCGCCGACGGAGCCGGGGCCCGCACCATGGGCACAGTGGAGGACGAGGCGACGGGCGCGGCGGCCCTGCTGCTCAGCGCGGAGCTGGGGCGTGCCCTCAACATCACACAGGGACGCGGCTCCCAGATCCTCACCGCACCCGCACCGGACGGCACGGTGGAGATCGGGGGCCGCGTCAGGCCGGCCGCTCGATCGATCCCGTCCGGCGGGAGTCGGAGACCTTCCGGCGTCTGAGGACGGAGCGGCGCGGCGGGAGGGGCCGACCGGCGGACCCCGGTCGACCCCGCCGGCCGCGCCGGCCGCGCCGCCAGGACCCTACGCGCTGAGCGGGAACACCTCCCCCAGCTCCCGGAACACCGCCGTGTTCAGTGCGAACGCGCGCTTGCACTCGTCGACGATGCGCTGCTTCTCCAGGTCGTCCGCGTTCACCGCGTCCAGCAGCTCGCGGTAACCCCGCTTGAACGAGGCGGGGTTGGAGATCTCCTCGAAGACATAGAACCGGACCCCGTCGCCCTTGCGCGCGAAGCCCCAGGTCCTCTCCGCCTTGTCACGGATGATCTGGCCGCCCGAGAGGTCGCCGAGATACCGGGTGTAGTGGTGCGCGACGTAACCGGCGGGCCAGGTGCGGGCGCACTCGGCGACCCGGGCGGCGTAGGCGGCCGTGGCTGGCAGCGGCTCCAGCCCCTCGCGCCAGCCGGCACCCCGCAGATGGGCCAGATCGCGCTCCAGTTCGGCGGTGCGCATCAGCTCGGGCCGTATGAACGGACCGGCGACCGGGTCGCTCCGCAACGCCTGGGCCCCCTCCTCCAGTGCCCGGTACACGAACCACAGCTGCTCGGTGTAGCGCGCGTACGCGTCCACTCCGAGCCGCCCGCCGAGCAGGTCGCTCATGAAGGTCGAGGTCTCCGCCTCGGTGTGCTGCTCGTGCGAGGCGGTGCGGATGAGCGTCGAGAAGGGCGTGGGAGCGGCGGTTGCGTCCAAGGCGGGCCTCCGGGGGCCGAGGGGGACGGGAAGTCCGGAAAGGGACAGAAACATCGGCGGCGACCGCGTGCGGCGGTGGCTGTCGACATCCCCGATCTTCCTACTTAGGCTTACCTAAGTCAACGGCTTCCCGACAGCCTGTCGGTAAAAACGATACGCCTGGTTCCGCCTCCGTGCGGGAGTTCGCGCGGGCGGCGGGAGCAGCGGGGACATGCGAAAGCGGCCGCCCGGGGGCGGCCGCTTGAGGGAAGAACTGTCCGCGTCGTTACGGGAGCGTCAGGATCTCGGCGCCCGTCTCCGTGACCACCAGCGTGTGCTCGAACTGGGCCGTACGCCTGCGGTCCTTCGTCACCACGGTCCAGCCGTCGTCCCACATGTCGTAGTCATGGCTGCCCAGCGTCAGCATCGGCTCGATGGTGAACGTCATGCCCGGCTGCATCACGGTGGTCGCGTGCGGGCTGTCGTAGTGCGGAATGATCAGACCGGAGTGGAACGAGGAATTGATCCCGTGCCCGGTGAAGTCCCGCACCACCCCGTACCCGAAGCGCTTCGCGTACGACTCGATGACCCGCCCGATCACATTGACCTGCCGCCCCGGCCGGACCGCCTTGATGGCCCGGTTCAGCGACTCCTCGGTGCGCTCCACGAGCAGCCGGGACTCCTCGTCCACGTCGCCGCAGAGGTACGTGGCGTTGTTGTCGCCGTGCACCCCGTTGATGTAGGCCGTGACGTCGAGGTTCACGATGTCGCCGTCGCGCAGCACCGTGGAGTCCGGGATGCCGTGGCAGATCACCTCGTTGAGCGAGGTGCAGAGCGACTTGGGGAATCCCCGGTAGCCGAGCGTCGACGGGTAGGCGCCGTGGTCGCACATGAACTCATGGGCGACCCGGTCGAGTTCGTCCGTCGTGACGCCCGGGGCGATGTGCTTCGCGGCCTCCGCCATCGCCTGCGCGGCGATTCGCCCCGCGATGCGCATGCGCTCGACGGTGTCGGCGTCCTGGAGCTCCGGACCGGTGTACGGGGTGGGGCCCGGCTTGCCCACGTATTCGGGGCGCCGGATGTTTCCGGGTACGGAACGGATGGGAGTGATCTCCCCGGGTACGAGCAGCGACTGGCCAGACATGTCAGCGAGTCTAACCAGCGCGCTTGGGGCAGCATGGCCCCGAGGGAAGGAGCCGATGATGGCCCTGTTCAAGAAGCGCACGGTCGGCAAGCCGGGCGAGTGGTACTACTGCCTGCAGCATCAGAAGGTCGAGGAAGGCCCCGAGTGCCCGGCCAAGGATCGTTTCGGGCCGTACGCCTCCCCCGAGGAGGCGCGCCACGCGATGGAGACGGCGCAGGAGCGGAATCTGGAGTGGGAGACGGACCCCAAGTGGCACGACCGGGGCACACCGTCTGATCCGGAGGCCTGACCGGCTGCCGGGGACCGGGACCCCGGGGCGGCCGGGACCGGGACACCGGCGTGCGGGGACGGGGGCACGCCCCCGGTCCCCGTTCCTCACACGCCGGACGGGCTCGACACCCTGGCCGCACGCCTGCGCACCGCGTCCTCGTCCGTCTCGGAGTCGTACGTCAGCAGCTTCGGCAGCGCCGCGGTCAGCAGCGCGACCGAGGCGACGCACGCCACGCCCCCGCTCCAGATCGCGGAGCGGGTCCCCGTCCACCCCGCCATCGCACCGGCCCGCACCTGGCCCAGTTGCGGGCCGACGCTGTACGAGAGCACCTCGATGCCCGCCAGCCGGCCCCGCAGCTCCTCAGGGATGGTCTGGTTCCAGATCGTGGAGCGGCCGAGACCGCTGAGCATGTCGCCCGCGCCCGCCACCGCCAGACAGAGCAGCACCAGCCATACGTTGCCGAACCACCCGGCCGCCGCGATCGCCAGCCCCCAGGCCGCCGCCCCGAACACCACGAAGAGCCCGTGCCGCCGTACCCGCGACGTCCAGCCGCTGGTCAGGCCCAGGACCAGGGAACCGACCGACCCCGCCGCGTACATCAGGCCCAGTGACCACTCGGCGTCCAGTTCGTCGGCGAGGAACGGGAAGATCGTGTTCGGGAAGGCGAAGAACATCGCCGCCAGATCGACCGCGTACGTCCCCAGCAGCACCGGCCGGCTCCAGGCGTACCTCGCCCCCTCCGCTATGCCGCGCAGCGAGGGCTTCGGGCTGTCCGGGGAGGGCGGCGCGGGTGCCAGCCGCAGGCACAGCAGCACGGAGACGGCGAACGTGACCACCGTGACCGTGTACGCCGTGGCGTGTCCGGCGTAGGCCACCACCAGCCCGGCCACCGCGGGGCCGGTGATCGCGCCGAACTGCCAGCGCAACGAGTTCAGCGCGGCGGCCGCGGTCAGCTGGTCGTGCGGCACGATCCGGGCCATCAGGGAGTCCAGTGCGGGCCGCTGGAGCCCGGCGAGCGCGGAGACACCGCCCGCGACCAGATAGAGCGGCCAGAGCAGGGGGTCGGGCAGCGCGGCGTTCACCAGGAGTACGAGGGCGAGCAGCCCCAGCCCCGCCTCGGTGCCCAGGATCACCTTGCGGCGGTCCGCGGAGTCCGCGAGCGCCCCTCCGTACAGGCCGAAGACGACCAGCGGCACCAGCTCGACCGCGCCCATCGCGCCGACGGCCAGCGGTGAACCCGTCAGCTCCTTGATCTGGAGCGGCAGCGCGATCAACGCCATGAAGCTGCCGAAGTAGGTCACCAGGCCCTGGATCCACAGCAGCCGGAAGTCGGCCGAGGAGCGCAGTGGCGAGAGGTCGGGCAGCAGGGCGCGCAGCCGGGTGGCCGGGGAGGGAGCTGAGGTCACGAGAGGCCATGCTCCGGCGCCGCGGGTGCAGCTGCAACAGTTTTTCGCGGCGTCCCGGGGCCCCAGCGGATCGTGCCGCCCTCACCACCGGGCCGGTGGTGGCGCCGTCAGCCGGTCGGCGAGCCGGGACAGCCGGTCCCGGAAGCGACGGCGGCCGCGCGGCGCGGGGACGCTGTTCTCCCCGGCGGCCGCGCTCACCAGGTGCTGCACGGTGTCCAGGCCGACATCGTCGGTGGCGGTCACCGCGAGCGTCTCGTGGGCGAGCCCCCGCACCTCGGGGTCGCCGCCGTCCAGCGAGAGGACCGTCGCCCCGGCCCGACGGGCGTCGTGCACCCGCTCCAGCAGCCCGGCGCCGGGCCGCTCCGGAGCCACCAGCAGCAGCGTCTCGCCCCTTCCGGCCGCCTCGATCCGGGCCAGCCCGACGGCCAGATGCGCCGGATCACCCGGATCCACCCGATGGCGCACCAGGGTGGGCGCCAGCTCCGGCAGCCCGGACCAGGCGGACTCGTCGACCAGATGGGCCGCCAGATGCCACGGCTCGTACGCCACCGTGCCCACCAGCAGCAGACCACCGCCGTGCGGGACGACGGAGGACCTGAGCGCCCCGGCGAACCGCCGGGCCGCCGCGGGCCACTCCGTCCCGGCGAGCACTTCGCGCAGCAGGGCGACACGTACGGCATCCATGGCCCGGCATCCTGCCCCGGGGCCCGGCCCCGCCACCGGTGAACGACGCCGGAACCCCCCGAACGGGTCCGCCGTCGCGAGCCGGACCGCCGAGGGGGCGACGGAACGTTCCTTCCCATCGCGGGCAGTAGTGTCGCAGCCATGACTACGAATGACAGCGGCAGCGCACCCAAGCCCCCCGCCAAGGACCCGTGGGACCTCCCGGATGTGTCCGGACTGACCGTCGGCGTGCTCGGCGGCACCGGGCCGCAGGGCCGCGGACTCGCCTACCGCTTCGCCCGCGCCGGGCAGAAGGTGATCATCGGTTCCCGTGCCGCCGACCGCGCGCGGACCGCCGCCGACGAGCTCGGCCACGGTGTCGAGGGCGCGGACAACGCCGAATGCGCGCGCCGCAGCGATGTCGTGATCGTCGCCGTGCCGTGGGAGGGCCACGCCAAGACCCTGGAGTCGCTGCGCGACGAGCTCGCGGGCAAGCTCGTCATCGACTGCGTCAACCCGCTCGGCTTCGACAAGAAGGGCGCCTACGCCCTGAAGCCCGAGGAGGGCAGTGCCGCCGAGCAGGCCGCCGCCCTGCTGCCGGAGTCCCGGGTCACCGCGGCCTTCCACCACCTCTCCGCCGTGCTGCTGCAGGACGAGGCCATCGAGGAGATCGACACCGATGTGCTGGTGCTCGGCGAGGCCCGTGCCGACACCGACCTCGTGCAGGCGCTGGCGGGCCGGATCCCCGGCATGCGCGGCATCTTCGCCGGGCGGCTGCGCAATGCCCACCAGGTCGAGTCGCTGGTCGCCAACCTGATCTCCGTCAACCGCCGCTACAAGGCGCACGCGGGGCTGCGTACCACCGACGTCTGAGCACGTTCCCGCCCCACCCTGCGGTGAGCGGAACGGGGCATGGGGGACACTGGACGGGACCGTGCACCACCCCCGGACAGGAGCCGCCCCCCATGCCCCGCCTCGCTCTCTACGCCATCGCCGTCTGCGTCCTGGCCGTCGTCGCGGCCGTGATCTCGTTCGTCCAGGGCAGCTGGCTCGGGATCGTCTGGGTGCTGCTGGCCGGCCTCTCGTCCAACATGGCGTGGTTCTACCTCCGCCGGCAGCGCGCACAGGCCGCCGGCTGAGCGATGGTTCAGGGGTTGACGGAGCAGACCGGATCGGCCGCCTGCCAGAAGCGGTAGGTGTCGAATCCGCAGTACGTCGTGAATTCGCTGATGCCCAGTGTCCGCAGCAGCGCGTGGATCGCGTCGAAGAACGCGTGGTTGATCCCGGGGATCCACAGCACGCCGAAGACCGCGATCAGCCCGAACGGGGCGAACGGCTCGACCTGTCGGCGGATCCGGTACGAGAGCCAGGGTTCGATCACGCCGTAGCCGTCCAGCCCCGGCACCGGGACGAAATTGAGGATCGCCGCGGTGACCTGGAGCAGCGCCAGGAATCCCAGCGCGTACCGGAAGCCGACCGGCACGCCGTCCAGCGCGTGCAGCCAGAACGGCGCCGTGCACACGATCGCGAACAGCACGTTCGTCAGCGGGCCCGCCGCGGAGATCAGACTGTGCTTCCAGCGACCGCTGATCCGGCCCCGCTCGATGAAGACCGCACCGCCGGGCAGACCGATACCGCCCATGATCACGAACAGCACCGGAAGCACGATGCTCAGCAGCGCATGGGTGTACTTCAGCGGATTCAGGGTCAGATAGCCCTTCGACCCGATGGAGATGTCCCCGCTGTGCAGCGCGGTACGGGCATGCGCGTACTCGTGCAGACAGAGCGACACCACCCAGGCCGCCGTCACGAAGAGGAAGAAGGCGATCCCGGGCTGCTTCGCGAAATCCGTCCACACCGCCCATGCCGACACCGCCATCACGGCGACGATCCCGAGAAAGACCGGGCTGATCCGCCGGTCGCTGCGGGCGCTTGCGGTGGTCATCGGCGAACTCCTGGTGGCTGGCCGGAAGGGGGGCGGGGCGACGGGCGGCGAGAGCGACCGTACAGCCGACACGTCACAAACGTCTCGCGCCGGGGCGGTGGTTCCGTGAAGGGTGGGGGCATGACGAGCGATTCCGGCACACGGCGAACACGGGTACGACCGAACGTGCGTCTCCTTCCCGATCCCGGTCACGGAGAATAGGCGCGTGCGTTACTGCATCCTCGGAACCACTCTGGCACTCCGCGAAGACGGCACGGCCGTCGCCCTCGGCGGGGCACGGCTGCGCGCGCTCCTCACCGTTCTCGCGCTGCGCCCCGGGCGCGCCGTCCCGGCCGCCGTCCTCATCGACGAGGTGTGGGACGGCGACCCGCCGGCCGACGCGGTGGGCGCCCTGCAGGCGCTCGTCGGCCGGCTCCGGCGGGCGCTCGGCCATGCCGCCGTCGCCTCGGCGGAGAGCGGCTACCGGCTCGCCGCGGAGCCGGACGCGGTCGACCTGTACCGCTTCGAGCGGCTCGCGGCGGAGGGAGCGCGGGCGCTGGAGGAGGGGGACGCGGCGAAGGCCGGGGCCGTGGTCGCCGACGCGCTCGCCCTGTGGCGGGGGCCGGTCCTGGCCGATCTCCCCGACCGCGGCGCCGTCGCGGCCCGCTGGGCGGCCCGGCGTCTGGACGCCCGGCGCACCGGGCTCGCCGCGGCCCTCGCGCTCGGCCGCGCGGACGAGGTCCTGCCCGAACTGCTCGCCCTCTGCGCCGAGCACCCGATCGACGAACCCCTCCAGGCACTGCGGCTGCGGGCCCTGCGCGACGCCGGACGCCCGGCGCAGGCGCTGGCCGCGTACGACGAGATGCGCACTCTGCTCGCCGACCGTCTCGGCGCCGATCCCGGTCCCGAACTGCGTTCCCTGCACGCCGAGTTGCTGCACCAGGCCCCGGAGCGACCGGTCGTGGCGGCCGAGCCGGTCCCGGCCGCCCGTACCCGGGCCCCCGCCGTCCCGCAGGGAAACCTCCGGGCCCGGCTCACCAGCTTCGTCGGGCGCGAGGGCGACATCGACGCCCTGCGCGAGGACCTCTCGCACGCCCGGCTGGTCACCCTCCTGGGCCCCGGCGGGGCAGGCAAGACCCGGCTCTCCCAGGAGGCCGCCGAATCCGTCGCCGCCGCCTGGCCGGACGGCGTCTGGCTGGCCGAACTCGCCCCCGTCGACGACCCCGAGGCGGTACCGCAGGCCGTGCTGACCGCGCTCGGCGCCCGCGAGACCGTGCTGCGCGGGGCCGGCGCCGAGGAACTGAGGGTCGCCGAGGGCAATGCCGGCGACTCCCTCGTACGCCTCGTCGAGCACTGCTCACGGCGCCGGATGCTTCTCCTGCTGGACAACTGCGAGCACGTCGTCGGGGCCGCCGCCACCCTCGCCGACCATCTGCTCGCCCATTGTCCGGAACTCACCGTGCTGGCCACCAGCCGCGAACCCCTCGGGGTGCCCGGCGAGTTCGTGCGGCCCGTCGACCCGCTGCCCGACCCGATGGCGCTCCGGCTGTTCACCGACCGCGGCGCCGCCGCGCGGCCCGGCTTCCGGGCCGACGCGGACGAGGAGACCGCCGCGGCCGCCGCCGAGATCTGCCGCCGCCTCGACGGGCTGCCGCTCGCCATCGAACTCGCCGCGGCCCGGCTCCGGATGCTCACCCCGCGCCAGATCGCCGACCGGCTCGACGACCGGTTTCGCCTGCTCACCAGCGGCGCCCGCACCGTCCTGCCCCGCCAGCAGACGCTGCGTGCCGTGGTCGACTGGTCCTGGGACCTGCTCGACGACTCCGAACGGGCCGTGCTGCGCCGCCTGTCGGTCTTCGCGGGCGGTTGCACCCTGGCCGCCGCCGAGGCCGTCTGCACGGACGACCCGCGGGGCGTGCCGGACGTCGCCGGGCTGCTCGGCTCGCTCGTCGACAAGTCCCTCGTCGTCGCCGCGCCCGCCGACGACGGCGAGATGCGCTACCGGCTGTTGGAGACCGTCGGCGAGTACGCCGCCGAACGGCTCGACGAGGCGGCGGAGCGGGACGCCGTGGAGCGGCGCCACCTGGTGCACTTCCGGGAACTGGCCCGGACCACCGACCCCCGGCTCCGCGGCGCCGGGCAGCGTGCCGCCATCGACCTCTTCCAGCGCGAGTACGAGAACCTCCGCACCGCTCTGCGCCGGGCCGTCGCCGCCCGCGACGAGCAGGAGGCGCTCTGCATCGTGCTGTCGCTGTGCTGGTACTGGCAGATGCACGATCTGCGCACTGACGCCCTGCACTGGGCCGACGCGGCCGCCACGCTGGGCCCCGATCCGTTCGCCGGGCCCGCCGAACCCGCGCCGTCCCTCCACGAGCGCTGCACCGACGCGCCGCCGCCCATGTCGCCCGAACTGCTCCAGGAAGCACGGCGCCAGGTGGCCCTGGTCCAACTGGTCAGCATGGACCACTCCCAGGACCTGTGGACCGACGCGCGAGGCATGGCCCGGCTGCGCGTCATCGCGGAGACCTACCACGCGGGCCAGCCGCAGACCTGCCGCACCCCGGCGTCGCTCTGGTTCTTCGCGGTCATGCTGACCGGCGGGGTCGACGACCTGCGCGAGCTGCTGGACGAAACGGTCCGCGCCAGCCGGGAGTTCGGCTACGCGTGGGAACTGGCCGGTGCCCTCCAGATGCGCGCCAACGTGCTGGCCAACCGGTCCGAATGGGCGGGGGACGCGCGCCGTGACGCGGACGAGAGCCTGGAGATCTTCGTCCGTCTCGGCGACGACTGGGGCGTCGCCGAAGCGCTCTCCTCCCGGGGCGAGGCGAACGAGAAGCGGGGCGAGTACGCGCGCGCGGCCGAGGACTACCAGGCGGCCATCGGCTACGCGCGCAAGCTCGGCGCCCAGTCCCAGGTGTCGGTCCTGCGGTCCCGGTACGCGTCCGTGCTCACCGAACTCGGCCGCGGCGACGAGGGCGAGGTGATCCTTCGGGAGGTGGTCGCGGAGGGACGCTCGGGTCACGAGGCGATGCCCGCCGCCCGGCTCTACCTCGCCCTGTGGCTGGGACGGACCGGACGAACCGGCGAGGCGCGGGAACAACTGGACGCGGTGCGCGAGGAGTTCCGCTCCGAGACGCTGGCCTTCTTCGACGGCTTCATGCTGGGCGGACTGGCCTGGCTGGACAACCAGGACGGCCTGTACGCCGAGGCCCTGCCCAAGGGACGGGAGGCGCTGGTCCGGTCTCAGGACCGACTGTCCCAGATGGTGGCGCCCCACATGTCCGTCACCCATCTCGTCGGTCTCGCACGGTCGTCGGCCGGCATCGGCGGCGAGCGCCGGGCCGCACTCGCGGCCCGGCTGCTGGGGGCGGGCCGAGCGCTGCTGCCCCTGGGCCACGTACCGACGTCGATGGAGCGGCACGACCGGGCCGAGGCGGAGAGGCTGGCCGTGGCCGTCCTCGGCCGGGCCGCCTACGAGACCGCGTACGCCGAGGGCGGCGACCTCTCCCTGAAGGAGGCCACCGCCCTCGTCGAGGCGTGCCAGGACTGAACCGTCACCGGTGCGCGTCAGGTCCGCTTGCGGAACTTGGCGACCGCGAGGGGAGCCGTCACCGCGGTGATCGCCACCGCCCAGCCGAGCGTCAGCCACACCGAGTGGGCGACCGGCCCGCCGATCATCAGCCCGCGCGCCGCGTCCGCCAGGTTGGACAGCGGGTTGTAGTCGGTGAACGCCTGGAGCCAGCCGGGCATCGTGGCGGTCGGGGCGAAGATCGAAGAGCCGAACTGCAACGGAATGAGCACCAGCATCCCCAGTCCCTGAACCGCCTGGGGTGTCTTCAGGGACAGCCCGAGCAGAATGAAGATCCACATGATGGCGGCACCGAAGGCCGCCGACAGGCCGACCGCCGCGAGCAGACCGAGCACCGAGGTCTTCAGCTCCATGCCGAGCAGGAAGCCCATGCCCAGCAGGATCGCCGTGGCGACCATCATCCGGCCCAGCTCGACCGCGATCTTCGCGACGAGGACCGAGGACCGGGCGATCGGCATCGTCCGGAACCGGTCCATGACCCCCTTGTGGAAGTCCTCGTTGACACCGGTCCCGACCGCGGTGGCGATGTTCATGCCCATCATCGCCATCAGGCCGGGGACCACGTAGTTGATGTATGTCTGCCGGTCGCCGCCCAGGCTCGTGCCGATGGACCCGCCGAAGACGTACACGAACAGCAGGGTGAAGATGATGGGCATCAGCAGCACGTCGAACATCGACTCCGGATCCTTCTTGATCTGGAGAAGATTGCGCCGCATCAGCGCCCCGATGTGCCGGATGTTGCCGCGCAGCCCGATCCGGCCCTCACCGGCGGGCGCCTTCGGCCGGCCCGCAGTGGTGGCGGTGTCGGCGGGAGCGGGCTTCTGGATCGTCGTGCTCATGCCGCGACCTCCGCGGGGATCGAGTCGGTGGCGGAAGTGCTCTTCTCGCCGGTGATGGCCAGGAAGACCTCGTCCAGGCTGGGCAGCGCGGTGGCGACATGGGCCAGCGAGAATCCCCGGGTGCCGAGCAGGCCGATGACGGCGGTCAACTGCTCGTCGCTGAGGATCGGTACGTACAGCAGCCCTTCGTCCGGCACGGCCTGCGCGCCCGCGACGCCGTCGAGGCCGGCCTCCCTGAGCGCCTGCGCCATCGCGGGCAGCTGCGCCGGATCCGAGGGCCGGATCTGCAGGGTGCGGCCACCGACCTTCGCCTTGAGCTCGTCGACCCCGCCGTTGGCGATGATCCGGCCCTTGTCGATGACGGTGAGCTCGTTCGCGAGCTGCTCCGCCTCCTCCATGTACTGGGTGGTGAGCAGGACGGTCGCCCCCTCCGCGACCATCCGCTGCACCTCGTCCCAGACCTCGTTGCGGGTCCGGGGGTCGAGCCCGGTCGTCGGCTCGTCGAGGTAGAGGACGGCCGGGCTGCCGATCATCGACGCGGCCAGGTCGAGTCGGCGCCGCATGCCGCCGGAGTAGTCCATCGCGGCGCGCTTGGCGGCGTCGGTGAGCGAGAACCGCTCCAAGAGCTCGTCGGCACGCGCGCGGGCGGTCCTGCGCGGCAGATCGAGCAGCCGCCCGATCATGTAGAGGTTCTCCCAGCCGGAGAGCTTCTCGTCGACCGAGGCGTACTGCCCGGTCAGGCCGATGGTGCGGCGCAGCTGCCGGGGCTGCTTCACCACGTCGTAGCCCGCCACGACGGCGTGCCCGGCGTCGGGGACGATCAGGGTGGACAGGCAGCGTACGAGCGTGGTCTTGCCGGCTCCGTTGGGGCCGAGCACACCGAGCACGGTGCCCTCGCGGACATCGAGGTCCACGCCGTCCAGAGCCTTGGTCGAGCCGTAGTGCTTGACCAGTCCCCGGACCTCGACGGCGTTCGGGCCGCTCCTGGGGTTCTTGTCGATTCGCGTCATGCCCACCATGGGACCAGGTGCCACCGACAGTCCGCCGACAACGGGCCGACAGCCCGCCGATGGGGGATGTCGGCGGGCTGTCGGTGGTGCGGGCAGTGGTCCGGATCCGGGGCCCGACCCGCTGACCGGGCGGGCCCCGGGAGAACCGGGGCCTTCGTCCGGATCACGCCGGATCCGGACGAAAGGCCCTAGTGGAAGGTGTGCTCCGCGGCCGGGAACGCGCCGCCCACGACCTCTTCCGCGAACTCCTTCGCGGCATCGCCCAGCACCTGGCGGAGGTTCGCGTACTGCTTGGTGAAGCGCGGCACCTTGCCGCCGGTCAGCCCGACCATGTCGGTGTGGACCAGCACCTGGGCGTCCGTGTCCCGACCGGCGCCGATGCCGACGGTCGGGATGTGCAGGGTGCGGGTGACCTCGGCGGCCAGCTCGGCCGGGACGAGCTCCAGGACGACGGCGAACGCGCCCGCGTCCTGCACGGCCTTGGCGTCGCGCAGCAGTTGCTGGGCGGCCTCCTCGCCGCGGCCCTGCACCCGGTAACCCATCGCGTTGACGGACTGCGGGGTCAGACCGATGTGGGCCATGACCGGGATACCGGCGTCGACCAGCAGCCGGATCTGCTCGTGGCTGCGCTCGCCGCCCTCCAGCTTGACCGCGCCGACACCCGACTCCTTGATCAGCCGGGTGGCGTTGCGCAGGGCCTGGACCGGCCCCTCCTGGTAGGCCCCGAAGGGCAGGTCGGCGACGACCAGGGCGCGCTTGGTGCCCCGTACGACAGCGGCGGAGAGGATCGCGATCTCGTCCATCGTGACGGGCACGGTGGTCTCGTAACCGAGGTGGCAGTTCCCCATGGAGTCACCGACCAGCATGACCGGGATGCCGGCCTCGTCGAAGACGGACGCGGTCATCGCGTCGTAGGCGGTGAGCATGGGCCACTTCTCGCCGCGCTCGGTGGCGGCGGCGATGTCATGGATGGAGATACGGCGGGTGCCCTTGCCCCCGTACAGCGCCTTGCTGCTGTCGGTGGTGGCTCCCGCGGGGGTGGCGGCGGACTTGTTCTGCGCAGCCTGAAGCGACATTGCCAACGGCTCCTTCGTCATCTCGAGGCGCCCTGACGGCGTCCCCGGACCGGTTCCATGGTGGCATCCCGCGGCCGTCCACGGGAAGTGGGCCCACCCGTCCGCGTCCATGTCGGCGCCCGGTAAAGACTTTCCAATACGAGACGGTGTCGTATCGAAATCATATAAGCTCCTGACATGTCAATACCGTCGGGCGCTCGCCCCGCCCTGCCCCAGGTTCCCGAGGCGGTTCACCGCCGCCGTTGGGCGATCCTCGTCGTTCTGATGCTCAGTCTGCTCATCGTGGTGCTGGACAACTCGATCCTGAACGTCGCGGTCAAGACCATCGCCAGCCCCGCGCCCACCGGCATCGGTGCCACCCAGAGCGAGTTGGAGTGGGCGATCAACGCCTACACGCTCGTCTTCGCCGGACTCCTCTTCACGGCGGGGCTGCTCGGCGACCGCGTCGGCCGCAAGAAGGTGCTGCTCTTCGGCATCCTCCTGTTCGGAGTCGGCTCCGCCTTCGCGTCCATGTCCGGCTCGCCCGCTGAACTGATCACCTGGCGAGCCGTGATGGGCTTCGGCGCCGCGTTCGTCATGCCCGCCACGCTCGCCGTCCTGATGAACGTCTTCGAACGTGACGAGCAGCCCAAGGCCATCGGTATCTGGGCCGGCAGCGTCGGCCTCGCCATCGCGATCGGCCCGATCACCGGCGGGCTGCTTCTCGAACACTTCTGGTGGGGCTCGATCTTCCTGGTCAACGTGCCCGTGGTGGTCGTCGCGCTGATCGCGATGGTGCTGCTGGTGCCGGACTCCAGGGACCCGAAGCCGGGCCGGACGGACCCCGTCGGGGTGCTGCTGTCCATCGTCGGTCTGGTCCTGCTGGTGTACGGCATCATCCGCGGCGGACAGCTCGCCGACTTCACCGACCCCGTCGTGCTCCTCTCGGTCGTCGGCGGCCTGATCGTCCTGGCCGCGTTCGTCGGGTACGAGAAGCGCACCAGCCACCCGGCCCTCGACCTCACGTACTTCAAGGAGCCGTCGTTCTCCGCGGCCGTCGCCGCCATCGCGCTGGTCTTCTTCGCGCTCATGGGGGTGACCTTCTTCTCCGCCTTCTACATGCAGAGCGTGCGTGGCTGGAGCGCGCTGGAGGCCGGTCTGCTGATCCTGCCGCTGGCCGTCGCCCAGATGATCTTCGCGCCGCGCGCCCGGCTGGTCGTCGACCGGTTCGGTGCCCGCCTGGTCTGCAGCGTCGGCATGCTGCTCGTCGCGTTCGGCCTCGCGGCCTTCGCGCTGTTCGACGCCACCACGCCGGTCTGGGTGCTGTGCGTGCTCTTCTTCGTGCAGGGGACAGGCATGGCGCATGTGATGACGCCGGTCACGGTCTCCGTGATGCAGGCACTGCCCAGGGAGAAGGCCGGTTCCGGATCGGCGGTCAACAACACGTTCCGGCAGGTCGGTGGGGCGCTCGGCATCGCCGTGCTCGGCTCGGTGCTGTCCACCGTCTACCGCGGCAATATCGAGGGTCACCTCGGTGCGCTCCCTGCCGCCGCCAGGCAGGCGGCGGGGGAGTCGATCGAGGCGACGCTCGGCATCGCGGACAAGCTGGGCCCGGCAGGTGCCCCGCTGGTCGCCGCGGCGCACGACGCGTTCCTGGAAGCCATGCATGTCACCGCCATCGGTTCGGCGGCCGTCGCCCTGGTGGGCACGCTCGTGGTCGCGCTCTTCCTTCCGGGGAAGACACCCGTCGAACAGAGCTCCAGCGGCTCCGACGAGGGCGAGCCCTCGATACCTGCCGAGGCGGGCCGGTGACGGCCCCGGAGAGCTGAAAAGTGCCGCCTCCGGGTCCCGGCCGGCCCCGGGACCCGGAGGCGGCGCACCGGGGCCACGCCGCCCTCGGCGAGAATCGGAAGAGCGGACGGTGCGGCGAGAGGCGGATTCAGATGCAGGTAGAGGCGCAGGCACAGGGCCGGAACCACCCGGTCCGGCAGGATCCGGAACCGCGAAGGGGTCGGCCGCGCAGCGCGGCGGCCGAGCGGGCGATCCTGGACGCCGTCGTCCGACTGCTGGAGGCGGGTGAGCCCCTCGCCGGCGTGTCGATCGAGCGGATCGCCCGGACCGCCGGGGTCGGCAAGGCAACCATCTACCGGCGCTGGAGCGGCAAGGAGGAGCTCTTCGTCGACGTCCTGCGCGACATCGAACCCCCCGAACCCACCGTCTCCGGCACCGCCGGCCTCGACGACCTGCGGCTGCTGCTGGACTCCCTGCGCAGACGCGGTCTCGCCCAGCGCTCCTCCGTCCTGCTCCACAACGTCTTCGCGCAGATGAAGAGCCACCCCAAGCTGTGGTCCGAATACCAGTGCACCGTCATGGCGCCCCGCCGCGCCGCCATGCTGGCCGCCGTGCGGCGGGCGGTCGACGCGGGCGAGCTGCGCGGGGACCTGGACGTGGAGCTGATGAACGACCTGTTCCTGGGGCCCATGCTCGTCCGTACCATCCACCGGCCCGACGCTCCGCTGCCCGAGGACCTCGCCGACCGCATCATCCGGACCCTGACCGAGGGCCTCGCCGCCCGGACGGGTTCCGCCCCGGCCGCCGACGGCTGACGCGCCCGGGGCCCGCGCGAGTGTGATCGTTCTGTCACAAGCCCCCGCACACCGCTCCTGTCAGGAACCCTTTGGGCCCCGCCCTTCGTCCTCGTGGCAGTACAGCCGTCGTGGACGGCAGGAAACACGCCGCCCATCACCTAGGGTCGAGGGCGCGGCGATACGCACGGCAAGGCAGTGAGGACAGCGCGATGGTGCAGGCGTACGGAGCGGACACCGGGAACGACCGTACGGGGCCGCAGCGCACCGGGTCCGGATCCCGTTTCCGGGACCTGCGCGACAAGTGGACCCGCGACCCGGGCATCTGGCGGCGCGGAATCGTGCTCGCCCTCTGCGCGGTTCTCCTCACCCTGGTGATGGCCTTCCACGCGAAGATCCCGAACACCATCGGCAACCTGGGCAGCCTCTCCGAGACGTTCCTGCCGTGGATCGGCGCGTTCGTCCCGCTGCTGCTGATCCTGGGTCTGGTACGCCGCTCGGCGACCGCGCTGATCGCCCTGCTGCTGCCGATCGTGGTCTGGTTCAACGTCTTCGGCGGGCTGCTCACCGACAAGTCGGGCAGCGGCGGCGACCTCACCGTGGCCACGCACAATGTCAACGCCGACAACCCCGACCCGGCGGGTACCGCCCGGCAGGTCGCGGGTTCCGGCGCCGACATCATCGCCCTGGAGGAGCTGCCGACGCGCCAGGTGTCGAAGTACGAGGCGGCGCTCGCCGAACGCTTCCCGTACCACTCCGTGCAGGGGACCGTCGGCCTGTGGAGCAAGTACCCGATGAGCGACACCCGGCCGGTCGACATCAAGATGGGCTGGACCCGGGCGATGCGCTCCACGGTGAAGACGCCCCGGGGCGAGGTGGCCGTCTATGTGGCCCATCTGCCGTCCGTACGGGTCAAGCTGCACGCCGGATTCACGGCCAACCAGCGCGACGACAGCGCGGACGCCCTGGGCGAGGCCATCGCCGACGAACGGCTCGGCAAGGTGATCCTGCTCGGTGACCTCAACGGCACGATGAACGACCGCTCGCTCAACGCGGTCACCTCGCAGCTGAGGTCCACCCAGGGCGCGGCCGGCAACGGCTTCGGCTTCAGCTGGCCGGCGTCGTTCCCGATGGCGCGGATCGACCAGATCCTGGTGAAGGACATCGAACCGGTGTCGTCGTGGACGCTCCCGTCGACGGGCAGCGACCATCTCCCGATCGCCGCACGCCTGAAGCTGTGACAGGTACGAGGTAGGCCCGCCGCCACCCGGCCCGACCCCGGCCCGTGCGGCGCTGGGCGGCGCCGCGATCGCGGCGGGCCGGGGCTGGACGTCCCTGGCCCTGGTCGGCGCGGGCCTGGCGGTCGCGGCCGTGGCCGGCCTGCTGGACCGGGACCGTCCCCGTCGCGGATCGTCGCGAGCGCCGACGCGGAGGCACGAACCGTACGGAGCGAGGTCCGGGCGGACGCGCGCTGAGGTGCGGGCCGGGTCGGGCCCGGCTGGTCCCCGGAGGGCGAGCCCGGCACGGGGCGTCCGGTGACCGAGGACAGGCCGGCCACCGGACGGCCCGGTACCGCACGGCTCAGCCCGACTCGCGCCACCGGTTCGTGATCGGCAGCCGCCGGTCCTTGCCGAAGCCCTTCGGGGAGATCTTCGTGCCCGGCGGGTACTGCCGCCGCTTGTACTCCGCCGTGTCCACCATCCGCAGCGTCCTCGTCACCAGGGCCTCGTCGAACCCGGCCGCGACGATCTCGTCCAGACCCTGGTCCCGGTCGACGTACAGCTCCAGGATCCGGTCCAGTACCTCGTAGTCGGGCAGCGAGTCCGTGTCGACCTGGCCCGGCCGCAGTTCGGCGCTGGGCGGCTTGGTGATGGACGCCTCCGGGATCGGCGGGGTCTGCCCGCGCTCCTCGGCGGCCCGGTTGCGCCACTTCGCCAGGCGGAAGATCGACGTCTTGTAGACGTCCTTGATCGGGCCGTACGCCCCGACCGCGTCCCCGTACAGCGTCGAGTAGCCGACAGCCAGCTCGGACTTGTTGCCCGGCGCGAGGACGATCTGGCCCTCCTGGTTGGAGACGGCCATCAGCGTCGTACCGCGCAGCCGTGCCTGGAGGTTCTCCTCGGCGAGACCGGTGAGCCCCAGCGAGCCCATGTACGCGTCGAACATCGGCTCGATCGGTACGGTGCGGAAGTTCAGCCCGGTACGGCGGGCCAGCTCGGCCGCGTCGCCCTTGGAGTGGTCCGAGGAGTACTTCGACGGCATCGAGATGCCGTACACGTTCTGCGCGCCCAGCGCGTCGCAGGCGATGGCCGCGACCAGCGCCGAGTCGATCCCGCCGGAGAGCCCGATCAGCACACTGCTGAAGCCGTTCTTGGCGGCGTACGCGCGCAGGCCCACGACCAGCGCGGAGTACAGCTCCTCGTCGTCGTCGAGCCGCTCCGCGTATCCGCCGGCGAGCTCGGGCTCGTACGCCGCGAGGGGCTCCTCGGAGAGCACCACGCGATCGATCCGCAGCCCGTCGTTCACCACGCCCGACGGCGTCTCGGCCTCGGCGGCCGGCAGGTCCAGATCAAGCACGACGCAGCCCTCGGCGAACTGCGGGGCACGGGCGATCACTTCGCCGTCGCGGTCGACGACGATCGAGTCACCGTCGAAGACCAGTTCGTCCTGGCCGCCGATCATCGCCAGATACGCGGTGGTGCAGCCGGCCTCCTGGGCCCGCTTGCGGACCAGCTCCAGCCGGGTGTCGTCCTTGTCCCGCTCGTACGGCGAGGCGTTGATCGACAGCAGCAGCCCGGCGCCCGCGGCCCGCGCGGCCGGCACCCGGCCGCCGTCCTGCCAGAGGTCCTCGCAGATCGCGAGCGCCACATCGACGCCATGGACCCGCACCACCGGCATCGAGTCCCCCGGCACGAAGTACCGGAACTCGTCGAAGACGCCGTAGTTGGGGAGGTGGTGCTTGGCGAAGGTCAGCGCGACCTGTCCGCGGTGCAGCACCGCGGCGGCGTTCTGCGGGGCGCCGGCCGGCTGGCCGTAGCGCGGCTGGGCCGTTTCGGAACGGTCGAGGTAACCGACGACGACCGGCAGCTCCCCGAAGCCCTCCGCTTCGAGACGGGCGGCGAGCGCGCGCAGGGCCTGACGCGAGGCATCGACGAAGGACGACCGCAGGGCCAGGTCCTCGACGGGGTAGCCGGTCAGCATCATCTCGGGGAACGCCACCAGGTGGGCGCCCTGCTCGGCGGAGTGCCGGGTCCAGTGGACGATCGCCTCGGCGTTGCCGGAGAGATCACCGACGGTCGAGTCGATCTGATTCAGTGCGAGGCGTAGTTGAGGCACGCGCACCAGTGTAATCGTCTGACTGACGCGATGTCCTCGCGGGCCGCGCGCCCGCTGGGTGGCCCGCCGGGAGCGGGTCAGCGGCGGTAGCCGACGACCGTCATCATGCCCACGTCCGAGTGGTAGATGTTGTGGCAGTGGAGCATCCACAGGCCCGGGTTGTCCGCGTCGAACTCGATGGCCAGCGAGCTGTGCGGGCGGACGATCGCGGTGTCCTTGCGCGCCCAGGTGGCCGCGCGCCGGTGAGAGGCCCGGTGCTGCGGTCCGGCCGCTCCCACCACGCCGAACGAGTGCCCGTGCAGATGGACGGGGTGCCACATCGTCGTGACGTTGTAGAACTCCAGCCTGACCCGCTCGCCCGCCTTGACCGGATGGCGTCGCCGGGGGTTGTACGGCTCGCGGTCGAAGGCCCAGTCGTACGCCTTCATGCTGCCGGTCAGTTTGAACCGGATGGTGCGGTCGGGCTCGCGGACGGACAGCGCCACGGACCCGTCCGGCGACAGTTCGCCCGCCTCGACCAGCTTTCCGTCCAGTTCCCTCGGCCGCACGGAGGCGGAGGGTGCCGTGCCCTTTCCGGTACGGAGCAGGGCCAGCGCCGACGCCCGCTTGCCCTCGGCCAGCGCGGTCAGCGGGAACACCCCGTCCCCGGCGGTGACCATCACGTCGTACCGCTCGCCCATGCCCAGCAGCAGGGCGTCCGTCGTGGTGTGCCGGACCGGGTAGCCGTCGGTGTGGGTGATCGTCATGCGGTGACCGCCGAGCGCCACGCGGAACGCGGTGTCGCCGCCCGCGTTGATGATGCGCAGCCGGATGCGGTCACCGGGCTTGGCGGAGAAGGAGGAGGGCGACTTCGCGATGCGGCCGTTGATCAGGTAGTACGGGTACGCGACATTGCCCCCGTGGCTGTCGAGCAGTCTGCTGAAGGAGTCCGTCATGATTCGCGAGGGGCCAAAGCGGCGCTTGGCGGACTTGGGGGACCCACCGTGTCCGCTGTCCCCCGCGCCGCCCTTGTCGTCCATGTCGCCCTGCTGGTCCATGTCGCCGTGGTCCGAGCCGTCCTGGTCCATGTCGCCGTGGTCCATGCCGTCCTGGTCCGAGCCGCCGTGGTCCATGCCGCCCCTGCCCCGGCTCAGCTCGTCGAGCACCGAGTCGGGCGTGGAGCCGTCCACCCCGTCGACCCAGTCGTCGAGGACGACGACCCACTCCTTGTCGTACTTGAGGGGCTCCTTCGGATCGTCGACGATCAGTGGCGCGTAGAGCCCGCGGTCCTGCTGCACACCCGTGTGCGGGTGGAACCAGTACGTCCCCGGGTGCGGCACCTTGAAGCGGTACGCGAATTCCGCGCCCGGCTTGATCGCCTTCTGGGTCAGGTCGGGGACGCCGTCCATGTCGTTGCGCACGTTGAGGCCGTGCCAGTGCAGGGTGGTCTCGGCCGGAAGGTGGTTGGCGAGGGTGAGCGTCACGTTGTCGCCCACCGCGAACCGGAGTTCCCGGCCGGGCAGCCGGGCCTCGTAGGCCCAGGAGCCGACGACGAGCCCGCCGCCCAGATCGAGACGGGACGGGGTGGCGGTGAGGTCGATCTTCCGTGAGGGACCGGAGGGCCGCTTCGCCTCGGCCGCGGCGACCTCCTCCCCGTCGGGGGAGACGTACTCGCCCGTGGACCTCCTCCGGGGGGAGGTTCCGTGGTTCACGCTGCCGCGGGCCGTGCCGTCGGCGTCGGCGCCGCCGGCCTTCGTGCCGCTGCGGCCCGTCTCGGATTCGCCGGAACAAGCGGCCAGGACCGTCGTACCGGCAGTGGCGACAGCGGCGCCGAGCACGGCGCGCCGGGTGGGTGGAGTGCGCATGACGGAGAGCACCTCGGGGTGTTGTCGGTGGACGGCCTGCTGGGGGAGGGGCGGCGCCCCTTCCGTATCCGCAGCACCGACAACGGGACACGACGCGTCCGGCCCGGCCGGGCGTCCGGCCCGGGAACCGGCGACACTCGCGCCGTGCCGCCCCCGACGAGGTGGGCGACCTCGATGGGCAGCGCGACGGACGGAGACAACTGTCCGTATGTCGCACATCTACTCAGTGTCATGTCAGGCACCCTACCCCTGCTGGGTATGCACCGCGCGGGGAGATGTGCCGACGGAGTGCTGAAACGTATCTCCTCAGTGTTGAGGGGCCCGGCGGGGCGCACAGCACGGCGACCCGGTACCTCTCGCGCACGAGGGGTACCGGGCCATTGAGCGGTGCGTTCGCGGAACCGTCAGCCGCGGGCGTAGACCTTCTCCGCCCAGGCGGCGATCTGTTCCTCGGAGAGGTGCTGCGCCAGATCCGCCTCGCTGATCATGCCGATCAGCTTCTTGTTCTCGACCACCGGAAGCCGGCGGATCCGATGGGTCTGCATCTCCTCGAGAACCTTCTCCACGTTCGCCCCCGCATCGATCCAGCGCGGGGTGCCGTGGGCGAGGTCGCCCGCGGTCATCCTCGACGGATCGTGTCCCATCGCCACACAGCCGACCACGATGTCGCGGTCCGTGAGGATGCCGATCATCCGGTCCTTCTCGCCGTGGGCCGAGATGGGCAGCGCGCCCACCTTGTGGTCGCGCATCAGCTGTGCGGCGCGGTCGAGCGTCTCGTGCGCGGGGATCCATGTGGCCCCGGTGTGCATGATGTCCTTGGCGGTGGTCATGAGGGATTCCTCCTGCGTGCCGTCGGGCATGCTGTACGACCCCGAGTCAACTCATCGTCATCGGCCCGTTCGGCGGACGCGACCGCTATCACCCGTTCGGGTGCATCTGCGGCCCGGAGGGAATGCTTCAGGACCGGGGCTTCGCCCCTCGTGCCGCCAGCATCCGCGTCATCGTGTCCAGCTCGGACTGCTGGGCGTCGGCCATCCCCTGGGCCAGGCGCTTCTCCACCTTCACCGTGCACAGCCGGGCGCAGCCGCGAGCCATGTCGATGCCGCCCTTGTGGTGGTCGGTCATCAGCTGGAGATACAGGACCTCGGCACTCCTGCCGCTCGCCCTGCGGAGACGGTCCAGCTCGGTCCTGGTGGCCATGCCGGGCATGAGGGAGCCGTCGTGCGCGCGGTACCCGGTCCCCGTGCTCTCCATCCCCGCCATGCCGTCCATGCCGTCCATGCCGTGTCCCTCGTGCCCGCCGGCCGCCATCCAGGCCATCGGCTCCTGCCCGGCGGCCGCCTTCGGCAGCTCCCACAGGTCCAGCCAGCCGAGCAGCATGCCCCGCTGGTTGGCCTGCGTATTGGCGATGTCGTACGCGAGGCGGCGCACCTCCTCGTCACGCGTGCGGTCACGCACGATGAAGGACATCTCCACGGCCTGCTGATGGTGGACCGCCATGTCGCGGGCGAAACCGGCGTCCGCCGAGTCCACCGCGGGCGTGCGCGGGGCGGGGGCGGCGGCATGGCCCGCACCGTCGTCCCGCGCGGAGGCGACCGTCGCCACCCCCGCGAACAACAGCGCGAGCCCGACGGTGGAGCCCGCCACCCACTCGACGCGCCGGCCACGCCGTACAGCGGTCACCGGGCCCCCAGCCCGCCCGTGCACGCCGCGCCGGGCTCGGGGGTCTGCGGCCCCTGCACGAACGCGGCGAAGAACTGGCCGACCCGCGGGTCGTCGGCGCCGTCCACCGTGACCTGATTGCCCCAGGCACTCAGCATGATCGTCCCGGCCTGGTCCTTGTACGGGCTCATCAGCGAGTACGGC
Organism: Streptomyces sp. NPDC014727; assembly: GCF_043083485.1. Lineage (NCBI taxonomy): Bacteria > Bacillati > Actinomycetota > Actinomycetes > Kitasatosporales > Streptomycetaceae > Streptomyces > Streptomyces sp. NPDC014727. The sequence continues at coordinate 274,111 of NZ_JBIBYR010000001.1, forward strand.
GTCCGGCCGACCCGCTCGGCGAGCTTCGCCACATCGGCGTCGGAGGCCTTGTCGGTGTACGTCACCCACACCGAGCCGTGCTCCAGCGAGTGCACGGCGTTCACGTCGGGGATCGCCTTCCGGTAGACCTCGCCGTCGCAGTTCATCCATACGGGGTTGTGGTCACCGCCGACCGGGGGCTTCATCGGGTACGTGACGGGCGTCGTGACGTGGTTGCGGGTCAGCTTCTTGGCGTCCCACGTCTTCAGGCCCTCGATCGGCCCGTCGGCCGGCTTCTCCCGATCCGTCGAGGGCGCCTTGGCGTCCTCGGCCCCGACGTCCCGCTTCTTCTCCGACGCCTCGGACTTGTCCAGCACCATGTACGAGCCGAAGCCGACCAGCCCCACGACGACGAGGACGCTCAGGCTTATGGCCAGGACACGGTTGCGGCGCTCGCGGGCGCGGTCGGCGTTGCGCATCTGCTCCATACGGGGCCTGCGGTCGAAGCTCATGGCGTCGGGTCCTTCTGCGAAGGGGCGGGAAGTGACAGGAATCGGTCGGGAGAACCGGCGTGCACCGGGCGGTCGCGGAGCCGCTCCACCCCGTGCGCACCATGGGCGCCGATCGTAGTGGGTGGCCGGGTGCTCCCTCTCACGTCGTGTGCGTAATCTGGGTGAAATCCCGGGTCGTGACACTGGAGCCCCTCCCCTACCCCGGGTGGTGGTGCACGGACCGTCTGAACTGCAAGGATGTGGCTATGGACAAGCAGCAGGAATTCGTCCTCAGAACGCTTGAGGAGCGCGACATCCGCTTCGTACGGCTGTGGTTCACCGATGTCCTCGGCTACCTCAAATCCGTTGCCGTGGCCCCCGCCGAACTGGAACAGGCGTTTGACGAGGGCATCGGCTTCGACGGCTCGGCCATCGAGGGCTTCGCCCGGGTGTACGAGTCCGACATGATCGCCAAGCCGGATCCGGGGACGTTCCAGATCCTGCCGTGGCGCGCGGAAGCCCCCGGCACGGCCCGGATGTTCTGCGACATCCTGATGCCCGACGGCTCGCCGTCCTTCGCCGACCCCCGCTACGTCCTCAAGCGCATCCTCGCCAAGACCTCCGACCTGGGCTTCACCTTCTACACCCACCCGGAGATCGAGTTCTTCCTGCTGAAGGACAAGCCGGTGGACGGCAGCCGCCCCACTCCCGCCGACAGCTCCGGCTACTTCGACCACACCCCGCAGAACGTCGGCATGGACTTCCGCCGCCAGGCGATCACCATGCTCGAATCCATGGGCATCTCGGTCGAGTTCAGCCACCACGAGGGCGCCCCCGGCCAGCAGGAGATCGACCTGCGGTACGCGGACGCGCTCTCCACCGCCGACAACATCATGACCTTCCGCCTGGTGATGAAGCAGGTCGCGCTGGAGCAGGGCGTGCAGGCGACGTTCATGCCGAAGCCGTTCTCCGAGTACCCCGGCTCGGGCATGCACACCCACCTCTCCCTCTTCGAGGGCGACCGCAACGCCTTCTACGAGTCGGGCGCCGAGTACCAGCTGTCCAAGGTCGGCCGCTCCTTCATCGCCGGCCTGCTCACCCACGCCGCGGAGATCTCCGCCGTGACCAACCAGTGGGTCAACTCCTACAAGCGCATCTGGGGCGGCTCCTCCCGCGCCGCGGGCGCCGGCGGCGAGGCCCCCTCGTACATCTGCTGGGGCCACAACAACCGCTCCGCCCTGATCCGCGTCCCCATGTACAAGCCCGGCAAGACCGGTTCGGCGCGCGTCGAGGTCCGCTCCATCGACTCCGGCGCCAACCCCTACCTGACGTACGCGGTGCTGCTCGCCGCGGGCCTCAAGGGCATAGAGGAGGGCTACGAACTCCCGGCCGGTGCCGACGACGACGTCTGGGCGCTGTCCGACGCGGAGCGCCGCGCGATGGGCATCGAGCCCCTGCCGCAGAACCTGGGCGAGGCGATCTCGCTGATGGAGAAGAGCGAACTGGTCGCCGAGACGCTCGGCGAGCATGTCTTCGACTTCTTCCTGCGCAACAAGAAGCAGGAGTGGGAGGAGTACCGCTCCGAGGTCACGGCCTTCGAGCTGAAGGCGCTGCTGCCGGTGCTGTAGGCGCAGGCCGGCGCCGTGCGCGTCGTGATGGGCCTGGACCTCGGCCTCCGGCCCGGCCTCGTCCGCGGTGCGGAACCGGAACCCGTCCGGCAGCACCGGCTGTTCCACGTCGGTGAGGTCCCGCTCGTTGAGCTGGGTCCATGACCCGGCGTCGCCGAGCGAGGCCGGGTCGGTCTCATAGCAGTGCGCCGCCCATCGCTTCAGGGCGAACTCATCGGCGGCGCTCGGTATCACCCTGCGCCCGATGTCCGCCGCCGCACCGTCGCCCCCGGGTCCAGGCCAGCTCGCCGAACGTCGCGTCGCTGTTCACCAGGTCCGGGCGGGTGGCGGTGACACGCGGCGCCAGTCCCTGCATGAGCCGTACGTCCGCGGCGGTCACAGGCTCGGAGTCCGCCTTGGCGCGCCACCGTGCCAGGATCCCGCAAAACCGTTGAACCGTTTTCCGGGGCAACCGGCAACCGGCAGCACGACGCGCGAAGCACATCGTCGTGGCGGTGGAGCCGGGGAGGCCGGGGACGGTACGCAGCCGATGGCGATCGGATGTCGGACCGTATCGCGGAACGGTGTGCTCCTCGTCGGACGGGGGAACACCATGGTTCCGGATTACCGCGTGATACAGGGGGGTGCTCGTGGAGACCGATCTCGCTGCTGTGGCTGTGGGGGTGCTGGCCGCGACGTTGACGGGGACGGCGACCAACCTCGGGCAGGAGGCCGCGTCCGCGTTGGTACGGGCCGTGAGGGAGCGTCTGGGGGCGACATCGCGGGGCCGGGCGGCTCTGGCCGGGTTGGACGCCGTGCCGGGCGACGCCGGCGCGCGGCGGGAAGCGGAGGCGGTGCTCCGGGAAGAGGTCCGGGAGGACCCGGGTCTCCGGAGCACTCTGGAGACGCATCTGAACACGTCGGTGAGTCATACGACCGGCAGCGTCGTCATCAACGGCGGAAAGCTGCGCGGCAATCAGATCTCGCTCGGGCCGATCACCGTCAACAAGCCGAATACGACAGGTGGGATGCTCGCCCTGGCGGCCGCTCTTCTGGTCGCCGTCGCTCTCCTCGTCTACGGCGGGGTGCGGTTCGTCGTCGACGGCTCACCGGAGAGCGGCGAGGGCGAAACCGTCAAGGCGCGGGCGCTGAGCGTGGCCGAGACCGAGCAGATGATGCCCGGTCTGACGGACCTGCCGGGAACGTGGGCGACCTCCATAGCGCCGGGCGCGAGCGGTGAAGGGAAGTGCCACGAGGGCGGGGCGGAGTACGAGGGGGCGAACGGCTCCGGCCCGAATGATCTGAAGGTGCGGTTCCTGACCTATGCCTGCCCGGACACCACGCTCGCGGCCGAGGGGTACACCGGCCGCGTGAGGTTGCGGCAGAACCCGGGGAGCGGGAAGGAGTACCCGTTCCCGGCACGGAAGTTCGGCGACGAGAGCACGACGACCACGTACCAGGTCGAGGACGAGTACCTGGCAGACCCCACTCAGGTGGGTCAGCACCTGATGTCGAGGGCGCGCGTCGGGACCGTCGTCATCGAGATGCACTACGGGCCGATCCGCGACGAGGCAGGCTCCGAGCGCCAGGCGGAGCAGCTCATGCGGATCATGTGTGACCGTGCGCGTGAGGCCCAGAAACGCGGTTGACGGGCCGAGGCACACGGTCCGGGAACCATAGCCGCTTCGGTGTGGCCGGATCAGGACGCTGCCGGTACGTCGGGCACGGAGCCCTGCCCCCACCTCCCGGCCGACCCGGGTCGACGGCGGCGGCGCCCTGCTCTCCGGTCCCGGCCCTGCTCTCCGGACCCGGCCCCGTTCTCCGGACCCGCCCCGCTCTCCGGACACCGTTTCCCGGATTCGTCCCGTTCTCCGGACCCGCCCCGCCCGGCTTCCCCCGCGCCGGGAATCGCAGAGCGGAGGGCCGGTGCCGGCGGTGGTTTCCAGCGGTCGGCGCCGCCCTCCGCCGCACCCCTCGTCAGTCGAACCGGCAGCCCATCTCGTCCAGGATCTCGTCGATCACCTCGGCGGGCTCCCGGGCCAGGTCCTCCTCGATCCACATGCGCATGGCGATCCGCAGCGAGGACAGGAACGCCGCAGCCAGGACCGGGGGGCGGACCGCCTTCTCCGTCGGGCCCCGGCGCACCGCCATGGCATCGGCCAAGTCCCTTTCCAGCGCCGCGTGGTTGGCCAGTTGCCGGGCGAGCAGCGAGGGGTGCCGCATCGCCAGCCTGGTCCGCAGGGCCCACTCGCGCTCCGGCGGTGCGACCCGTTCGGCGAACTGTGTCATGGCCGCCCGCAGTGCGGTCCAGGCGCTCTCCTCGGCGGGGCGGTCGCGCACGGTCCGGACGAGGGCCCTGATCTGCTGCTCCTCGCCGTACAGGAGGGCGTCCTCCTTGCCCATGAAGTAGTTGGAGAACGTTCTGCGGGAGATTCCGGCCGCGTCCGCGACGGCCTCCACCGTGACGTGGTCGAAGCCGTGCTCGACGGTCAGCCGCAGCGTCGCCTCGTGCACGGCCTGCCTCGTGGCTTCCTTCTTGCGTTCCCGCAGTCCCACAGAGCTCTCCATGGGTTCAGTATCGCCCCGGCGGGCATAATTGCCCAGTGAGCAAAATTGCCCAGTGGGCATGTATGGTGAAGTCTTTCCCGCCCCCTGTTCGAACCTTCCGGAGGTTGCGCGTGAGCGCACAAACGGCCGCGCCGACCGAAGTCGCGCCAATGGATCACCGTCATGTACTGAGGGCGCTGAGCGGGCTGCTGATCGTGCTGTTCGTGGCCATGATCAGCAGCACGGTGGTCTCGGTGGCGCTGCCGAAGATCATCGGCTCGCTGAACGGCACCCAGTCGCAGTACACCTGGGTCGTCACCGCGACCCTGCTGGCCTCCACGGCCTCCACCCCGATCTGGGGCAAGCTCGCCGATCTGTTCAGCAAGAAGCTGCTGCTCCAGATATCCATCGGCATCTTCGTTCTCGCGTCGATCGCCTGCGGATTCGCCCAGTCCACCGGGCAGTTGATCGCCTTCCGCGCCGTGCAGGGACTCGGCATGGGCGCGCTCCAGGTGCTCGTCCAGGTGATCATCGCCGCGATGATCAGTCCCAAGGAACGCGGCCGCTACAACGGCTACCTGGGCGGCGTCATGGCCGTCGCCACCGTCGGCGGACCGCTCCTGGGCGGCTTCATCACCGACACCTCGTGGCTCGGCTGGCGCTGGTGCTTCTTCATCGCCGTACCGTTCACGCTGATCGCCTTCGTGATGCTCACCCGCACCCTGCATCTCACCGAGGTGCGCCGCCCGGAGGCGAAGGTCGACTACCTGGGTGCCTCGCTCATCGCCGGCGGCGTCAGCCTGCTGCTGCTCTGGGTCACCTTCGTCGGCAACGACTTCGACTGGCTGTCCTGGCAGACCGTCGTCATGGTCGGCGCCAGTGCCCTGATCCTGATCGCGGCCGTCGTGGTCGAGAGCCGGGTCAAGGAGCCGGTCGTCCCGCTCCACGTCGTACGCCGCCGCGACCCCGCGCTCGCCATCGTCGCGAGCCTCGCGGTCGGCATGGCGATGTTCGGCGGCGCGGTCTTCCTCGGCCAGTACTTCCAGATCGGCCGCGGCTACTCACCGACCGAGGCCGGACTCCTCACCATTCCGCTGATGCTCGGCGTGCTGGTCTCCTCCACCGTTGCCGGACGCCTGGTCTCCAGGACCGGCAAGGTGAAGCCGTACATCATCACCGGCGTCGTCGTCCTCACCCTGGGCTTCCTGGGCCTGTCCACCATCGACCACGAGACCTCACTGGTCCTTGTCTCGATCGGCATGCTCGCGGTCGGCATCGGTGTCGGCATGTCGATGCAGAACCTGGTCCTGGTGCTGCAGAACACCGTCCCGCTCGGCGAACTCGGCGCGGCCAGTGGCGCGATCACCTTCTTCCGCTCGCTCGGCGGCACGATCGGAGTCTCGGTGCTGGGGGCGGTGCTCGCCAACCAGGTCGCCACGAAGATCACCCACGGCCTGGCGAAGCTCGGCGTCGACCCGGCGGTCTCGTCCTCGGGCGGCGGCTCCACGCTGAACATGGATGCGATGCCGCCGCAGATCCAGGAGGTGGTGCGTGCCGCGTACGGTGACGCGACCGGCACCATCTTCCTGATCTCGGCGGGCATCGCGGTGATCGGTGTGATCGCCGCGCTGTTCCTGACGCCGACGAAGCTGCGCGACAGCGTCGACCTGTAGCAGGTCCCCACTGATTTGTGGTTGATCCGCAGCTGATCTGCGTGGACCCGTGGCCGGTTTTGCCCGGCCGGTTCTCGTACCGTGCCCCGCGTCCTGACGGCGCGGGGCACAGCCATGTGCGCCGCACACGCCAAGGACGAGCCCGGGACGGCCGCTTCGTGCGAGGTGACCTCCAACGGCGCCGCGGCTGAGGTAGTGTGACCCATCCCGAACACGGGACCGACCAAGGAGGTGAGCCCCATTACCGCTGTATCAGGCTGGGTGCTCATCCCGCACGATCGCACGGTCGACGCGACATAATCGACCGCGGAGCGCCCATCGGCTTCCCGAAAGGCTGCGCTTCATGTCGGTTTCCGCTTCACCGCTCACCGTTTCCTCCATCGTCACCACTCTCCGCGCCGCCGGCTGCGTATTCGCCGAGGACGAGGCGGAGTTGATCGTCTCCACGGCCGCCGACGCCGCCGGACTCGCGGCCATGGTCGAACGGAGGGTCGCCGGTCTTCCCCTGGAACACGTCCTCGGCTGGGCCGAGTTCGGTGGCCTGCGGATCGCCGTGGACCCCGGCGTCTTCGTACCCCGCCGCCGCACCGAGTTCCTGGTGGGGCAGGCCGTCGCCCTCGCCGGGCCGGGGGCGGTCGTCGTCGACCTCTGCTGCGGCTCCGGAGCCCTCGGCGCCGCGCTCGCCGCGACGCTGGACCGGATCGAACTGCACGCCGCCGATGTCGAACCCGCGGCCGTACGGTGCGCCCGACGCAACGTCGGTGGCGCGGGCCGGGTCTACGAGGGCGACCTCTTCGATCCGCTTCCCGGTTCGTTGCGCGGCCGGGTGGAGATCCTGCTCGCCAATGTGCCGTACGTACCGACGGACGATGTCGAACTGCTTCCGCCGGAGGCCCGTATCCATGAGCCGCGCGTCGCACTCGACGGGGGCGCGGACGGCCTCGACGTCCTGCGGCGGGTCACCGCCGAGGCGCCGCGGTGGCTGGCGCCGGGCGGGCATCTGCTGGTCGAGACGAGCGAGCGGCAGGCGGCACGGGCCGAGGAGACCGTCGCCCGCAGCGGTCTGATCCCGCGTGTGGTCACCTCCGACGAGCTGTACGCCACCGTCGTCATCGCGACCCGGCCGGGCTCCGTCGACCCTTCCGGCCCTTCGGCCCCTTCCGGTGGCTGAGAGCGCACCGCCCGACGCCCGCGACGGGAGGCCCGGGAGGACACGGGTGTCGACATGAGGCCCCGGTTGTTCAGGCGAACCGCCACCGCGTCTGGCTGAACAGGGCGCCCTTGCCGAAGCCGAAGACCGTACGCGGCGACACCTCGAACACCAGCGCCTCGTGGCCCGCGTGCCGGAACGTGCCGTCCTGGACGTCGAAGTGCCACTGCGGGCCGTACTTCGACTCCCAGGCCGTGGCCAGCCCGTTCAGCCGGTCCTCGTCCGTCACCCGCTCCGCCCGGCCCTCGACCACCACGTCGACCCCCTCCGAAAGGGTGTTGTCACCGGTCGTCAGCACCACCTCCGGGTTGGCGGCCAGATTCAGGCCCTTGCGTTCCGACGCCCCCGTGCTGAAGTACAGCGCGCCCTGTGACCACACCCCGATGAGCGGGGTGACATGCGGGCGGCCGTCCGGCCGGACCGTGCTCAGCCAGTAGATCTCCGCCCTGGTCAGCAGTGACTCCGCCGCCGGCCACGAGCCCGCTGTCGCCCCCTCGGCGCTGTAGCGGGCATCCAGCTCGGCGACGGGTTCGAATGTGGACATGCGGGCCTCCGGTCGGGTTCTTGAAGCATTCTGTCTGCGAAGTGTGGACCGTGCACCTGCTCCGGATTCATCGGCGCGGGACAAAAGACTGTCCTGTAATCCCTGCTGGCCGGCGCGCGGCGTCGGATGCGGTGCCTCGCAAGGCGGAGGGGCATCCGCATACCGGATGTATTCGGATGGTCCGACAATGGGGCGAGGTGCCGTAGCTGTCGTCGTGCGCCCGCCAAGGATCACGGGACAGCCCTTAGGCTCGGAATGCTGGATGGTGTGTGGGCGGCGAGCAGGAGAGCGTGGAATGACGACGGTGCCGGGACGCAGGAGCAGTACGTTCACCCGACTGCTGCGGCACGGATTCACCGACCCCTCGGCCGCCGAGCGCCTCCTCGATCTGCCCGTGCTGTCGTCCGTACGCTCCGATCCGGTGCTGCTCGACGCCCTCGGTGCCACCGCGGACCCCGATCTGGCGCTGCGCGGGGTCGTCCGGCTGGTGGAGTCCGAGGAGCCGGACGAGCGGCAGATCCTGCTGGACACCCTCGTCACCGCCAAACCGCTGCGGGACCGGCTGCTCGGAGTGCTCGGGGCGTCCGAGGCGCTCGGCGACCATCTGGCCCGCCACCCCCGCGACTGGCACGCGCTCGTCACCTACGAGGCCACCGACCTGCACCCCGGGGTGCACGAATTCGAGCAGGAGCTCGCCGGAGCCGATGACCCCGACTCGCTGCGCGTCGCCTACCGCCGGTGCCTGCTGGCCATAGCGGCCCGCGACGTGTGCGGTACGACGGACGTCGCCGAGGCCGCCGCCGAACTGGCCGATCTGGCCACGGCGACCCTGCGGGCGGCGCTCGCCATCGCCCGAACGGCCGCACCCGGCGACGCCGCCCTGTGCCGGCTCGCCGTCATCGCGATGGGCAAGTGCGGCGGGCACGAGCTGAACTATGTCTCCGATGTCGACGTCATCTTCGTCATGGAACCGGCCGACGGCGTCGAGGAGAGCGCGGCCGTGCAGGCCGCCACCCGGCTGGCCGCACACATGATGCGGATCTGCTCCGACACGACCGTCGAGGGCACCATCTGGCCCGTCGACGCCAACCTCCGCCCCGAGGGCCGCAACGGGCCCCTCGTCCGGACGTTGTCCTCGCATCTCGCGTACTACCAGCGCTGGGCCAAGACCTGGGAGTTCCAGGCGCTCCTCAAGGCCCGGCCGGTGGCCGGCGATCCCGAACTGGGCGCGGAGTACGTCGAGGCCGTCTCGCCGCTCGTATGGCAGGCCGCGGACCGCGAGAACTTCGTCGCCGACGTGCAGAAGATGCGCCGACGCGTCGTCGACAACATCCCCGCCGACCGCGTCGACCGCGAGATCAAGCTCGGTCCCGGCGGGCTGCGGGACGTCGAATTCGCCGTACAGCTGCTCCAGTTGGTGCACGGCCGCAGCGACGCCACGCTGCGCAGCGGCTCCACCCTGGAGGCGCTTCGGGCGCTCGCCGCGGGCGGCTACGTGGGACGCGTGGACGCCACGCAACTGGACGACGCGTACCGCTTCCTGCGCGCCTTGGAGCACCGGATCCAGCTCTACCGGCTGCGCCGTACCCATCTGGTCCCGGAGGACGAGCGGGATCTGCGACGGCTCGGGCGCTCCCTGGGGATGCGCACGGACCCGATCACCGAGCTCAACCAGGCCTGGAAGCGGCACGCCTCCGTGGTGCGGCGGCTGCACGAGAAGCTGTTCTACCGGCCGCTGCTCGATGCCGTCGCCCAGCTCGCGCCCGGCGAGACCCGGCTCAGTGCCCAGGCGGCCGGGCACCGGCTCGAAGCCCTCGGATACGCCGACCCGGCCGCCGCGCTGCGGCACCTGGAGGCGCTGTCGTCCGGGGTCTCCCGCAAGGCCGCCATCCAGCGCACCCTGCTGCCCGTGCTGCTCGGCTGGTTCGCGGACTCCGCCGACCCGGACGCCGGACTGCTGGGCTTCCGCAAGGTGTCCGACGCGCTCGGCAAGACCCCCTGGTACCTGCGGCTGCTGCGGGACGAGGGCGCGGCCGCCGAGAATCTCGCCCGGGTGCTGTCGGCCGGCCGGCTCGCCCCCGACCTGTTGCTGCGCGCCCCCGAGGCGGTGGCGCTGCTCGGCGATCCGCAGGGACTGAAGCCGCGCAGCCGGGGGCACCTGGAACAGGAGGTGCTGGCCGCGGTGGGGCGAGCGGAGGATGCCGAATCCGCCGTCGCCGTGGTGCGCGGAGTGCGGCGGCGGGAGCTGTTCCGGACCACGGCCGCGGACCTCATCGGCTCGTACGGTACGGAGGAGCGCCCCGCCGAGGAGGATCCCGGGGCCCTCGTCGACCGGGTCGGCAGTGCCGTCACCGATCTGAACGCCGTCACGATCGCGGGCGCCCTGCGCGCCGCCGTGCGCGAACGGTGGGGGGACACCCTCCCCACTCGGTTCGCCGTCATCGGCGTGGGCCGATTCGGCGGGCACGAGCTCGGATACGGCTCCGACGCCGATGTGCTGTTCGTCCACTCACCGCGCGAGGGCGTGGACGAGCACGAGGCGGCGCAGGCCGCGAACGCGGTGGTCGCCGAGGTGCGGAGACTGCTGCAACTGCCCACCGCCGACCCGCCGTTGATCATCGACGCGGATCTGCGGCCGGAGGGCAAGAACGGACCCCTGGTGCGTACGCTGCGTTCGTACGAGGCCTACTACCGGCGCTGGTCGCTGGTCTGGGAGAGTCAGGCGCTGCTGCGCGCCGAACCGGTGGCGGGCGACGAGGAACTCGGCCGTGGGTTCATCGAGTTGATCGATCCGCTGCGCTACCCGATGGAGGGTCTCGGGGAGGACGCGATCCGCGAGATCCGCCGCCTGAAGGCCCGGATGGAGTCCGAACGGCTGCCGCGCGGCGCGGACCCGACGCTCCACACCAAGCTGGGGCGCGGCGGGCTGAGCGACGTCGAGTGGACGGTCCAGCTGATGCAGATGCAGCACGGCTGGGTGGAACCGGGGCTGCGCACGACGCGCACCCGCGAGGCGCTGGCCGCGGCGTGCGCGGCGGAGCTGATCCCGGTCGAGGACGCGCAGACGCTGGACGAGGCCTGGGTGCTGGCGACGCGCGTCCGCAACGCGGTGATGCTGGTACGGGGGCGGCCGGGCGACACGTTTCCGTCCGGACCACGTGAACTCACCGCGGTGGGGCGGTATCTGGGGTATGAGCCTGGGCATGTCGGGGACATGCTGGACGACTACCGGCGGATCACGCGACGGGCGCGGGCGGTGGTGGAGGAGCGGTTCTACGGGGCGTGAGGGGGTACTGCGCGGGGCTTTCGAAGGCCGCGCCCCGGGAAGGCCCGGTGCTCAGTCGGCGGACGGGCTCGACGCGTCCTCGTCCAGCAGCGCGCGGCAGTGCCCGATGAAGGCCCCCAGCGCCAGTTCGAACGCCGCGTCCGCCCGGCCCGTCCCCACCGCGGCCAGCGCCTCGGCGAGGCGGGGTGTCGTGCTGTCGTCCGGCAGTTCCCACATCGTCTCCGGCGCCGCCAGATCCAGCGCGGAGCCGAGGACCAGGTTCTCCAGGGCGGTGATCACCGTCATCACCTCGGCCATGGCGAAGCCGACGCCCAGCAGCAGCCGTACCGCGCGCTCGTACTGTTCCAGGACCTTCGGGGCGCGCACCGGTGACGTGGTCAGCAGCGGGATCGCCTGCGGGTGGGCGGCGAACGCGGCACGGTAGGAACGGGCCCAGGCCGTCATCGCCGCGTCCCACGGCTCCACGTCGAGGGTCGCGGAGTCGATCGCCGAACAGACGCGCTCCCGGACGAGCTCGACGACTCCGCCTCTTCCGTCCACATGGTGGTAGACCGACCCGGTCTGTACCCCGAGTCGCCGGGCTATCTGCGGGACGCTGAACTCGCCCTGCTCATCGATGAGTTCGAGCGCCGTGGCGGTGATGCGCTCCCGGTCGAGCAGCGGCGTGCGCGGCCGTCCCATGTGCCGTTCTCCTGACGTATGCCTGCGGGCAAGTCTGCTGAAAGGTCTTCCCGGATGCCCATGGGCGAGGCTACATTGCCAAAACCGAAAGCCTTTAGGTTTCTGGTTCCCGGTCCCTGCCCCGCCAGTCGCAGAAGGGCTTCCTTTCGTATGTCCGCGCTCACCCTCAGGAGAGGCACCCTCGGCACCGCCGACATCGCCTTCTTCGTCGTCTCGGCCGCCGCACCGCTCACGGTGATGGCCGGGGTCGCCCCCATCGCCATCCTGCTCGGCGGCATCGGCGCCCCCGTCGGCTATCTGCTGGCGGGCATCACCCTCGCGGTCTTCGCGGTCGGGTTCACCACGATGAGCCGCCATGTCCGCAGCGCAGGCGCGTTCTACGCGTACATCACCCGAGGGATGGGCCGCCCCCTCGGCATCGCCGCCGCCCTGCTGGCGATGCTCGGCTACAACGGCATGGAGATCGGCGTCTACGGGCTCCTCGGCTCGGCCACCGCCGACACGGCCCAGGCCCTGTGGGGCATCGACATCCCCTGGTTGCCGGTCTCCCTGGCCGGGCTGCTGCTCATCTGGTACGGAGGCTTCCGCTCCATCGACTTCGGCGCCAAGGTCCTCGGGGTGCTGCTCGTCGCCGAGACCGGCATCCTCGTGCTGCTCGCGGGCGGTGTGCTGCTGGACGGCGGAGCCGACGGGATCTCGCTCGCCTCGTTCACGGCCGGCCATGTCTTCGTACCGGGCATGGCAGCCGTACTGGCCTGCGCCTTCGCCGCGTTCACCGGGTTCGAGTCCACGGTGATCTACCGGCGCGAGGCGCGGAACCCGGACCGTACCGTGCCGCGCGCCACCTACATCGCCGTCGCGTTCCTCGGGCTCTTCTACTCGTTCATCGTCTGGACCGTCATCCAGGCCTTCGGCGACGCCCAGGTCGTCAAGGCCGCCGCCACCGACCCGGGCGGGCTGTTCTTCTCCGCGATCACCCACTACGTCGGCGGCTGGGCCGCGGACCTGATGCACATCCTCATCGTCACCAGCGTGCTCGCCTCGCTGCTGGCCTTCCACAACGCCATCAACCGCTACGGGCTCGCGCTCGCCGAGGAGGGGGTGCTGCCCGCCGCCCTCGGCCGCGTCCACCCCCGGCACCGTTCCCCGTACGTGGCCGGCGTGGCCCAGTCCGTGCTCGGCGCCGTGATCGTCATCGGCTTCGCGGCGGCCGGCGCCGACCCGTACGCGCAACTGCTGCTCTGGGTCAACACCCCGGGAATGATCGGCCTGATGGCGCTGCAACTGCTCGCCGCGATCGCCGTGCCGCTCTACTTCCGGCGGTTCGACCACAGCGAGGGCAGGCTCCGCACCGTCGTCGCGCCGGTTGTCGCGACCGTACTGCTCGCCGCCGCGATCGTGCTGGTCACGGACAACGTCGACCTGTTCTCCGGGGCCTCGACCGGTGTGAACGTCGTGCTCGTCTCGCTGGTGCCCGCGGTCTTCCTGATCGGGCTCGGACTCGCGTACCGGCTGAAGCGCACCAGACCCGAGGTGTACGCCCGGTTCGCGGCCGAGCCGTCGCCGCCGGGAGAGGACGGGGCCGCGACCGACCCCGACCCCACCACGCCCGCCTCCCTCACCGTCTAAGGAGTCCCACCGTGCCCGCAGCCGATCTCCTCCTCACCGGAGCCCATGTCCGCACCCTCGACCCGGCCCGGCCCGAGGCCACCGCCGTGGCGGTCAGGGACGGGGTGATCGCCGCCGTCGGCGACGAGGCCGGGCTGCGCGAGTGGCGCGGTACCGGCACCGAGCGCATCGACCTGGCGGGGGCCACCCTCACGCCAGGCCTGGTCGACGCGCACAGCCACCCCGTCTGGGGTCTGGAGATGGCCAACGGCGCCGACCTCACCGCCGTCCGCGACCTCGACCAGCTGCGCGCCGCACTCGCCGGGGCCGAACGGACCGAGGGCTGGGTCATCGCCTGGGGGCTGGACCACAACGCCTTCGGCGGCCGGCCCGTCGACCGTGCCCTCATCGAAGACGCCGTCGGCGGCGCCCCCGCCTTCATCCGGCTCTACGACGGACACTCCGCGCTGGTCAGCGGCGCGGCCCTGGAACGCGCCGGAATCACGGGCACCCGCGCCTTCGCCCAGCGCTCCGCCGTCGTGTGCGACCCCGACGGGCGTCCCACCGGCCATCTCGTCGAGCACGCCGCGATGGATCTGGTCGCCGAACGGCTGCCCAGGCCCTCGTCCGCCGAGCGCCGCGGCCGGCTCGTGGAACTCCTCTCCGAAATGGCCGCCACCGGCCTCACCGGGGCCCATGTGATGGACCTCGGCGACGGTTCCGTACCCGAGCTGCTGGCCGGCGTGGAGGAGCGGACGGATCTGCCGGTACGGCTCCGGCTGGCCCCCTGGTGCATGCCGGGAGCCGACAAGGAAGCCCTGGACGAGTTGGTACGGGTGCAGAGCGAGGCAGGCCGGCTCTGGCGGGTCGGCGGCGTGAAGTTCTTCATGGACGGCACCGTCGAGGGCGGAACCGCGTGGCTGGAGCATGCCGACTGCCACGGGGAGGGCACCGAGGCGTTCTGGCCGGACCCGGCGGCGTACACCGCGGCCGTGCACCATCTGCACCGTGCCGGGGTGAGGACCGCCACGCACGCCATCGGGGACGCGGCCGTCCGGCATGTGCTGGACACGGTTCAGGCGCTGGGGGAGAGCGGCCGGCTCCGCCACCGCGTCGAGCACATCGAGACCGTGCCGAACGGTCTGGCGGCCAGGTTCGCCTCACTGGGGGTGATCGCCTCCATGCAGCCCACACACACCGCGTACACGCGTGCCGACCACACCGACGAGTGGTCGAAGCGGCTCGGCGACGAGCGGGCCGGGCAGGCCTGGCGCTGCCGGGACCTGCGGGACGCCGGGGCGTACCTGGCACTGGGCTCGGACTGGCCGATCGCCCATTACGACGTACGGCAGGTGCTGGCCACGGCCCGGCTGCGCCGGCTGCCCGGGGCGTACGACACCGAACCGGTCACCGCCGAGCAGGCGCTGACCGGGCTGATGGCGCTGGAGGGCTGCACCTCGCACGCGGCGGTCGCCGCCGGGGAGCAGGGGGTCGCGGGGCGCATCGCCGTGGGGTACCGGGCCGACCTGACGGCGCTCGGGGTGGACCCGGTGGCCGCCCCGGCGGACGAGCTGGGGGAGGCGCCGGTGCGGCTCACGGTGTGCGGGGGGCGTGTGGTGCACCGGGGGTGAGGCGGTGGGGGAGCGGGCCCGCCGGGCGCCTGCTCCCCGATGGTCTCCGTACCGGCCTCGGTCCTCGGGCCGGCCGGCCGGTGCTTCAGCGGCGCACCGTCGCGTCCGCCGTCGGACGCGACGTCCGGACCGACGTGCCCGTGGACAGGCCGGCCGGCCGCAGCCTCCCCCGTGTCGGCGGCACCCGTTTGGGGAGATGGTGCGGCAGCGAGCCGTGCCAGGCGTGTGCGACCGCGTAACCGAGGACCAGACACGTCATGCCGCCCAGCGCGTCCAGCCAGAAGTGGTTGGCCGTCGACACGATCACGAGCAGGGTGACCGCCGGGTAGAGCAGACCCAGGACGCGGGCCCAGGGGGCGGAGACCAGCGCGAAGACGGTAAGGCCGCACCAGAGCGACCAGCCGATGTGCATCGAGGGCATGGCCGCGTACTGGTTCGACATGTTCTTGAAATTGCCCGAGGCCATCGAACCCCAGGTGTGATGGGCCAGGACGGTGTCGATGAAATGGCCGCCGTTCATCAGGCGGGGCGGTGCCAGTGGAAACAGGTAGTAACCGAGCAACGCCACGGCCGTGGTCGCGAACAGGGCCAGCCGGGCCGCCGCGTACCGGCCGGGGTGACGATGGAACAGCCACACCAGCACGCAGACGGTGACGACGAAGTGCAGCGTCGCGTAGTAGTAGTTCATCGACACGATCAGCCATGTCACGGAATTCACCGCGTGGTTGACGGTCTGTTCCACGGCGATGCCCAGAGAGGTCTCGACCGACCAGATCCGGTCGGCGTTGCGCAGAGCCTCGGCCTTCTGCTCCGGGACGGCGTTGCGCACCAGCGAGTACACCCAGTAACTGGCCGCGACGAGCAGGATTTCGAACCAGATGCGCGGCCGGCGAGGGCATCGCAGGGAACGCAGTCTCGCCAGGCCGCTGTCGCGCCGCCTGGCGTTCCGCTTCGCGTGAGCCGCAGGGGCCGCCTCGTCCACGATGGGTGACGGGGTGGCCTCCGACGGGCCTTCCTGTGACGTCACACTCAATTCACCCATAGGCACAGAGTCTGCCAGAAATGTTCCTCCCGCCCGATCATCCGCCGCTCGGGAACGGGCCGCACATCTGACCGCCGGAACCAGGGAGTCCGCGCCCGGACTGCGGGCTAGGAGCGGGCGTGCGATCCTGGAACGGTTCCGGCCGCGGCGGTCGGAGCGGGTCCGGGGCCTGCGGCCGTTGAGCCGCGAACGACCAGCTCCGGCATGAAGACGAACTCGCTGTGCGGAGCGGGTGTCCCGCCGATCTCCTCAAGGAGGGTGCGGACGGCGGCCTGGCCCATCGCCGTCACCGGCTGACGGATCGTGGTGAGCGGCGGATCGGTGAACGCTATGAGCGGCGAGTCGTCGAAGCCGACCACCGACAGATCACGCGGTACCTCCAGCGACAGCCGCCGGGCCGCCCTGATCGCACCGAGCGCCATCATGTCGCTCGCGCACACCACCGCCGTGCAGCCCCGCTCCATCAGCGCCGACGCGGCGGCCTGACCACCCTCCAGGGTGAACAGCGAGTGCTGGATCAGCTCCTCCACCGCGTCCGGAGCGAGGTTCAACTGCTCCTGCACGGTGGAACGGAAGCCCTCGATCTTGCGCAGGACCGGCACGAACCGCTTGGGCCCGACCGCCAGGCCGATCCGCTGATGGCCCAGCGACACCAGATGCGTCACCGCGAGCCGCATGGCGGCCCGGTCGTCCGGTGAGATGAACGGCGCCTGCACCTTGGGGGAGAAGCCGTTGACCAGGACGAACGGGACGCCCTGGGCGCGCAGTTGCTCGTAGCGCTGCATATCGGCCGAGGTGTCGGCGTGCAGCCCGGAGACGAAGATGATGCCCGAGACGCCGCGGTCGACCAGCATCTCGGTCAGCTCGTCCTCGGTGGAGCCGCCGGGGGTCTGGGTGGCCAGCACCGGGGTGTAGCCCTGCCGGGTCAGCGCCTGGCCGATGACCTGGGCCAGCGCCGGGAAGATGGGGTTCTCCAGCTCGGGCGTGATCAGCCCGACCAGCCCCGCGCTGCGCCTGCGCAGCCGTACCGGCCGTTCGTAGCCGAGAACGTCGAGCGCGGCGAGAACGGATTCACGGGTGGCCGCTGCAACACCGGGCTTGCCGTTCAGTACGCGGCTGACCGTCGCTTCGCTGACCCCCGCCTGAGTTGCGATATCGGCAAGCCGTGCGGTCATGGAAGTGGACTGTACCGGGCGTATGTCGGATTGCCCACCATCCGCAGGAATCGGGCGGCCGCAACCGACCGCCGGTCCGGGAGGGCGCCGCGGCAACTTCTTGCAAAGCCTTGCGGGCCCGGTTTGCCGACTGCGGTCAGATCGTCGCACCACGGGTTCACGGGCTGTGGCCTGCCTCTGTCAGGGATCGACTGCTCCCGTCAAGAGGCTTGACGGCAACCGTGAGGACACGCGAATGTAACGATCGTCGAAGCTTGCAGAAATCTTCCGCAAACTCTTTCGGCGTTCTTTCATCCTTGTTACGTTCACGTCGACCCGGCGCCGCGACGGAGCGGTACGGCAGTTGAAGGAGTTCAGATGCGACGTGGCATAACGGCCACCGCCCTGGTCGCGGCCCTGGCGCTCGCGGCGACCGCCTGCGGCAGCGACAGCGAGTCCGACGGCACGAGCAAGAGCTCGGGCGAGCTCTCCGGCACGGTGACGTGGTGGGACACCTCCACCGTGGGCAGCGAGGACAAGGTCTTCAAGAAGATCGCCGAGGACTTCACCAAGCAGCACCCGAAGGTCCACGTCAAGTACGTCAACGTGCCCTTCGGCGACGCGCAGAACAAGTTCAAGAACGCGGCCCAGTCCGGCTCCGACGCTCCCGACGTCATCCGCTCCGAGGTCGCCTGGACCCCCGAGTTCGCGGACCTCGACTACCTGGCCCCGCTCGACGGCACCGCCGCGCTGAAGAACCCGGACGACTTCCTGAAGCAGGCCGCCGCGTCCACCAAGTACAACGGCAAGACGTACGCGGTGCCGCAGGTCATCGACTCCATGGGCATCTTCTACAACAAGAAGATCTTCAAGGAGGCCGGCGTCGAGGTCCCCAAGACCCTCGACGAGCTGAAGACCGTCTCCAAGAAAATCAAGGAGAAGACCGGCAAGACCGGCATGTACCTGCGCGGCGACGACGCGTACTGGTTCCTCTCCTTCCTCTACGGCGAGGGCGGCGACATGGTCGACGCCTCCACCAAGTCCGTCACCATCGACAACCCCGAGGGCGTCAAGGCGATGAAGGTCGTCAAGGACCTCGTCGACTCCGGTGCGGCCAAGACCGATGCCACGGACGGCTGGGAGAACATGCAGACGTCCTTCAAGGACGGCAAGGTCGCCATGATGATCAACGGCCCGTGGGCCGTCGCCGACACCTACGCCGGCAAGGAGTTCAAGGACAAGGCCAACCTGGGCATCGCCCCGGTCCCGGCCGGTTCCGCCGCGCAGGGCGCCCCGCAGGGCGGGCACAACCTGGCCGTCTACGCGGGCTCCAAGAACCTCGACGCCTCCTACGCGTTCGTCGACTACATGACGTCCGCGGACACCCAGGCCAAGGTCACCAAGGAGCTGAGCCTCCTGCCGACCCGTACCTCCGCCTACGCCAAGCAGGACGTCGTCGACAACGAGATCGTCGGCTTCTTCAAGCCCGTCGTCGAGACCGCCGTCGAGCGCCCCTGGATCCCGGAGACCGGCAGCCTCTTCGCGCCGCTCGTCACCGAGTACACCAAGGTCCTCACCGGCCAGACCACGCCGGAGAAGGCCGTCAAGACGACCGGCGACTCCTACCGCAAGCTCCTCAAGGGCTGGAAGTAACAGGAAGGCAGGCCGGCTGATGGCTGTCCACACCAGCCAGTCGGTGGCGAAGGCCGCGGGCGACGACGTCGCCCGCGGCCGGAGCCGCGGTACTGGCAACCCCCCGCCGCCGAGCAGGCTCCGGCGGGCCCTGTCGACCCACTGGTACGCGTGGACCATGGTCGCCCCGGTCGTCGTCGTGATCGGCGTGATCATCGGCTATCCGCTGGTCCGCGGCATCTACCTGTCGATGACCGACGCCAACGAGCGCAACGTCGCCCGGTCCATCGGGGTCAACCACTCGCCCGCCACGTACAAGTTCGTGGGTCTGGACAACTACACCGAGGCGCTCACGGGCGACCAGTTCCTCGGCACGCTCGGCTGGACCCTGGTGTGGACGGTCTCCTGCGTGGCCATCACCTTCTCCCTCGGCATGGCTCTCGCCAACATCCTCAATCGCCGGATCGCCGGGCGCTCCGCGTACCGGATGGCGCTGATCCTGCCCTGGGCCATCCCCGGCTTCGTCTCCGTCTTCGCCTGGCGCTTCCTCTACAACGAGGACCGCGGGCTGCTCAACAAGATCCTCTCCGGCGGCGGGATCGACGCCGTCCCGTGGCTGAACGACCCCACCTGGGCGAAGTTCTCCGTCATCGCCGTCAACGTCTGGCTCGGCGTGCCGTTCATGATGGTCGCCCTGCTCGGCGGACTGCAGTCGATCCCCAGCGAGCACTACGAGGCCGCGGAGATGGACGGCGCCACCGCCTGGCAGCGGTTCCGCCACATCACGCTGCCCGGACTGCGGCCGGTCTCCACCACGGTGATCCTGCTCTCCACCATCTGGACCTTCAACATGTTCCCGGTGATCTTCCTGCTGACCCGCGGCGGACCCGGTGAGGCCACCCAGATCCTGGTCACCCAGGCGTACAAGTTCTCCTTCGAGATCAGCCCGCGCGACTTCGCGCAGTCCTCCACCTGGGGCGTACTGATCCTCGTACTCCTGCTGATCTTCGCCGCCGTCTACCGGCGAGTCCTGCGCACCCAGGGAGACGACTGGTGACCACCGCCCCCGCAACCACCGCCCCGGCGACGCCCGCACGGCGCTCCGTGCGCAAGGTCCGGCTGCGCGGGGAGCGTTCGCCGATCGCCTCCGTCGCGCTGCACCTCACGCTGATCGCCGCGTCCGTGATCGCCGTCTTCCCCGTGCTGTGGGTCCTGCTCACCTCGCTGAAGCCCGCCGCGTACGCGACCACCACGGACTTCTTCAAAGAGACGACGTTCGAGAATTACACGAACCTGATCCAGAACACGAAGTTCCTGACCTGGTTCGGCAACTCCCTGCTCATCGCGGGGCTCACCACACTTCTCGGCGTCATCGTCTCCGCCTCCACCGGCTACGCCGTCAGCCGCTTCCGCTTCCCGGGCAAGCGCGGGCTGATGTGGACGCTGCTGATCACCCAGATGTTCCCGGTCGCCGTCCTCATCGTGCCGATCTACAACATCATGGCCGGCATGGGGCTGCTGAATCAGCCCGCCGGCCTCGTCATCACCTACCTCACCATCTCGGTGCCGTTCTGCGCCTGGATGATGAAGGGCTTCTTCGACACCATTCCGCGCGAGATCGACGAGTCGGGCCAGGTCGACGGCCTCACCCCGTTCGGTACGTTCTGGCGGCTCATCCTGCCGCTCGCCAAGCCCGGCCTCGCCGTCACCGCGTTCTACTCCTTCATCACCGCGTGGGGCGAAGTGGCGTACGCCTCCGCCTTCATGGTCGGCGAGGACAACCTCACCCTCGCGGGCGGACTGCAGCTCTTCGTCAACCAGTACGGAGCCCAGTGGGGAGCGATGACCGCCGCGTCCGTGCTGATCGCGATACCCGCGGCCCTCGTCTTCCTCTTCGCCCAGCGCCATCTGGTCACCGGCATGTCCGCCGGAGCTGTCAAGGGCTGACGCGGCCCGCCCCGTACGACCCGCACGCACCAAGTCACGGCGTCCGCCGGCACCTCGGGGAAACACCTTCCCCACCGCAACCGACCACGCCCCCGGCACGGGCCGACCCCGTGCCGGGGTGATCGCCGGAATCCCGACCCGGTCCGGCGACGCTCCCCACCCCAGACACCCCAGGGACGACATGACCCAGCACCTCGCTGCCCCCTCCACCGGCACGTCCGCCGACGCTCCGGCCCACCAGACCGGCTGGTGGCAGGACGCGGTGATCTACCAGGTCTATCCGCGGAGCTTCGCCGACGGCAACGGCGACGGCATGGGCGATCTCGCAGGCGTACGCGGCAGACTCCAGCACCTCAAGGACCTCGGTGTGGACGCGGTCTGGCTCAGCCCGTTCTACGCGTCCCCGCAGGCAGACGCGGGTTACGACGTCGCCGACTACCGTGCCATCGACCCCATGTTCGGCACCCTGCTGGACGCCGACGCGCTGATCCGGGACGCCCACGACCTGGGCCTGCGGATCATCGTGGACCTGGTGCCCAACCACTCCTCCGACCAGCACGAGTGGTTCAAGCGCGCCCTCGCCGAGGGCCCCGGCTCCGCGCTGCGCGAGCGCTACCACTTCCGCCCCGGCAGGGGCGAGGACGGCGAACTCCCGCCCAACGACTGGGAGTCCATCTTCGGCGGCCCCGCCTGGACGCGGACCACGAACCCGGACGGCACGCCGGGCGACTGGTACCTCCACCTGTTCGCGCCCGAGCAGCCCGACTTCAACTGGGAACACCCGGCCGTCGCCGACGAGTTCCGCTCGATCCTGCGCTTCTGGCTCGACATGGGCGTCGACGGCTTCCGGGTCGACGTCGCCCACGGCCTCGTCAAGGCCGAGGGCCTGCCCGACCTCGGCACCCACGACCAGCTGAAGCTGCTCGGCAACGACGTCATGCCGTTCTTCGACCAGGACGGGGTCCACGAGATCTACCGCTCCTGGCGCACCATCCTCGACGAGTACCCCGCGAAGAGGGGGCCCGGAGGGCCTGCGTCGGAACGCATCCTCGTCGCAGAGGCCTGGACCCCGACCGTCGAGCGCACCGCCAACTACGTGCGCCCCGACGAGATGCATCAGGCGTTCAACTTCCAGTACCTGTCCACCGCCTGGGACGCCGCCGAGCTGCGCAAGGTCATCGACAGCTCGCTCGACGCCATGCGGCCGGTCGGCGCCCCCACCACCTGGGTGCTGTCCAACCACGACGTGACCCGGCACACCACCCGGTTCGCCAACCCGCCCGGCCTCGGCACCCAGATCCGTAACGCCGGCGATCGTGAGCTGGGCCTGCGCCGCGCCCGCGCCGCCACCCTGCTGATGCTGGCGCTGCCCGGCTCGGCGTACGTCTACCAGGGCGAGGAGCTCGGCCTGCCGGATGTCACCGACCTGCCCGACGAGGCCCGCCAGGACCCGTCGTTCTTCCGTGCGGAGGGCCAGGACGGCTTCCGCGACGGCTGCCGCGTCCCGATCCCGTGGACCCGCGACGGCAGCAGTTACGGCTTCGGCAGCGGCGGCAGCTGGCTGCCCCAGCCCGACGGCTGGGGCGAGCTGAGTGTCGAGGCGCAGACGGGTGACGCCGGTTCCACGCTGGAGCTGTACCGGGCCGCGATCGCCGCGCGCCGGGAGCACCCGGGGCTCGGCGCCGGGACCGGGGTGGAGTGGCTCCAGGCCCCCGAGGGGCTGCTGATCTTCGCCCGCCCCGGCTTCGTCTGCACCATCAACACGACGGCCCGCCCGGTGCGCATCCCCGTGCGCGGCACCGTCCTGCTGTCCAGCACCCCCGTCGTCACCGACGGCGCCGAGATCGAGCTGCCCGCGGACACCACGGTGTGGTGGACGGTGTGACGGTTCCCCTGCCCAGGGCCTCTCCTCCGGATCGGGCCGAGCCCGGCAACCTCCGGAAGAAGGGCCCTGGAACCGGCGGTGCGCCGAGACTCTCGGACATCGCCGGCCAGGCGGCGGTCAGCGAGGCGACCGTCAGCCGGGTGCTCAACGGGAAGCCGGGCGTCGCGGACACCACGCGTCAGCGGGTGCTCGCGGCGCTGGACATCCTCGGCTACGAACGCCCCGTACGGCTGCGGCAGCGCAGCGCCGGGCTGATCGGACTGGTGACGCCCGAACTCACCAACCCGATCTTCCCGGCCTTCGCGCAGTCCGTCGAACAGGTACTGGCCGGGCACGGCTACACGCCGGTGCTCTGCACCCAGACCCCCGGCGGCGCCACCGAGGACGAGCTCGTCGAGCAGCTCGTCGAACGCGGCGTGGGCGGGATCGTCTTCCTCTCCGGGCTGCACGCCGACCTGTCGACCGACCCCGCACGGTACGCCGCGCTCACCGAACGCGGCGTACCGTTCGTCCTGATCAACGGCTACAACGAACGGATCAGTGCCCCGTTCGTCTCGCCCGACGACTCCGCCGCCGTGAGGATGGCCGTCGGACACCTCGCCGAACTCGGCCACCGCAGGGTCGGCCTGGCCGTCGGACCACAGCGCTACGTGCCGTCCCGTCGCAAGCGGGAGGGCTTCGTCGAGGCCGCCGTGAACCTGCTGGGCCTGGATCGCGCCGAGGCCGAACTCCTGGTCTGTTCCGCGCTGTTCGGTGTCGAGGGCGGCCAGGTCGCGGCCGGTGCGCTGCTCGACCTGGGGTGCACGGGCATCGTCTGCGGCAGTGATCTGATGGCGCTGGGCGTGGTGCGTGCGGCGCGGGAGCGCGGGCTCGACGTGCCGCGCGACGTGTCGGTGGTGGGCTTCGACGACTCGCAGCTGATCGCGTTCACCGATCCGCCGCTGACGACGGTGCGTCAGCCCGTACAGGCCATGGCGGCGGCCGCGGTGAGCGCCCTGCTGGAGGAGATCGGCGGCAGCCCCGTGCAGCGCACGGAGTACGTGTTCCAGCCGGAGCTGGTGGTACGGGGATCCACCGCGGCGGTCCGCGGCCTCTGAGGCCCGGCCCGGAGGCGTCCGGGTGTACGGGATCCGGGTGTACGGGATCCGGGTGTACAGGAGAGGCACCGGGAGTCGGCCCTGAACGGGCCGGCGGGGAGTGAGCGACTCCGGGTGCCTCCCGTGACCGGCCCGGCCGGCCGGGCGCGTGGGGTCCGGGGTCGCCGGAACCCCCGGCCGACCGGACCGGAGTCGGGAGAAACGTAACAGCGTTGCAATGTTTTGCGTAAGGCCTTGCAGTAAGAAAACTGCTGTATTTCGCGGATGTGAGCGGGCGGTGTCCAAAGGGTTGACCGCGGCCGGACAGGATCGTACGGTCTCGGTCGCAGCAAGGTTTGCATGCTTGCAGCAAGAACCTTCAGGAGCCTTGAGGGCAGGGCGCGTTGCCACGTGAGGCTGCACCGTCACCCGCATTTCCCCCACAGCAGGAGGAAGCATGGCACGCAGACCACTGTCCGCGGCGCTCGCTCTGACAGCGGGCGCCGCCGCCCTGGTGGCCCCCACCACGACCGCCCAGGCGTCCACGCCGGGCGACACGGACGTCACAGCCGTCCTCTTCGAGTGGAAGTTCGACTCCGTGGCCAAGGCCTGCACGGACTCCCTCGGTCCGGCCGGCTACGGCTACGTACAGGTCTCGCCGCCCCAGGAGCACATCCAGGGCAGCCAGTGGTGGACCTCGTACCAACCGGTCAGCTACAAGATCGCCGGCCGGCTCGGCGACCGCGCCTCCTTCGCCAACATGATCAGTACCTGCCACGGCGCGGGAGTCAAGGTCGTCGCCGACTCCGTCATCAACCACATGACGGCGGGCTCGGGCACCGGCACCGGCGGATCCTCGTACACCAAGTACAACTACCCCGGTGTGTACTCCGCGCCCGACATGGACGACTGCACGGCGCAGATCAGCAACTACCAGGACCGGGCCGACGTCCAGAACTGTGAACTCGTCGGCCTCGCCGATCTGGACACCGGTGAGGAGTACGTCCGCGGGAGGATCGCCCGATACCTCGACGACCTCCTCTCCCTCGGCGTCGACGGCTTCCGTATCGACGCCGCCAAGCACATGCCCGCCGCCGACCTCGCCAACATCAAGTCGCGGCTGAGCAACCCGAACGCCTACTGGAAGCAGGAGGCGATCCACGGGGCGGGCGAGGCCGTCTCGCCCGACGAGTACACCGGCACCGGGGACGTCCAGGAGTTCCGGTACGCCCGCGGCCTCAAGCAGGTCTTCAACAACGAGAACCTCGCCCACCTGAAGAACTTCGGCGAGGGCTGGGGCTTCATGCCCTCGTCGAAGGCCGCGGTCTTCGTCGACAACCACGACACCGAGCGCGGCGGCGACACGCTGAACTACAAGGACGGCGCCAAGTACACCCTCGCCAGTGTCTTCATGCTGGCCTGGCCGTACGGCTCGCCCGACGTCCACTCCGGCTACGAGTGGTCCGACAAGGACGCCGGTCCGCCCGGCGGCGGCACGGTGAACGCCTGTTACAGCGACGGCTGGAAGTGCCAGCACGCCTGGCGCGAGATCTCCTCCATGGTGGGCTTCCGCAACACCGCCCGCGGCGAGTCGGTCACCGACTGGTGGGACAACGGCGGCGACCAGATCGCGTTCGGCCGCGGCTCCAAGGCGTATGTCGCGATCAACCACGAGGGATCCTCGCTGACCCGTACGTTCCAGACGTCGCTGCCCGCCGGCGACTACTGCGACATCCAGTCCGGCAAGGGCGTCACGGTCGACGGCTCGGGCCGGTTCACCGCGACGCTCGGCGCCGACACAGCCGTCGCACTGCAGGCCAACGCCCGTACCTGCGCGGGCGGCGGCACCACGGACCCCGGTACCGGCACCTCCGGCGCCTCCTTCGGCGTCAACGCCACCACGCAGCTCGGCCAGAACATCTACGTCACCGGCAACCGGTCTGCGCTCGGCAACTGGAACACCGGCAGCGCGCTGAAGCTCGACCCGGCGACGTACCCGGTCTGGAAGCTCGATGTGGACATGCCCGCGGGAACCTCGTTCGAGTACAAGTACCTCCGCAAGGACGCGAGCGGCAACGTCACCTGGGAGAGCGGCGCGAACCGCACCGCGACCGTGCCGTCGTCCGGCAGGGCGACGCTGACGGGCGACGTCTGGCGCAGCTGACGTCTGGCGCACCTGACGTCGATGACCGGTCCGGGGCCCGTCCTCGGCGCCCCGGACCGGCTGGGGAGCGCACCACGGCGAACCCCGCGGAGCGACGCGGCGGAAGGCGGCTCGCCCGAGCCAGCGCCCCGCGCCCCGTGCCCACGCTCGCGGGGCGCGTCCGTGTCGTCCGCCGAGACGCCCTGGTGGGCCCCCGCCCCGCCCAAGCCGCCGCCCGGCGGTCCCGCCCGCCCCGAGATCCCCACCCCGCACACAAGGAGACCTTGCCCGTGTCCCGTTCCACCCTGAGACGGGGAACCGTGGCCGCACTCTGCGCCGCGCTCCTCCCCGTCGTCCCGGCGGCATCCGCGTCCGCCGCGCCGAGACCCCCGGGGCCGCCCTCGGACGCCCGGCTGGCCGCCGAGCCCGCCCGTCACGACCTGACGCGTGAGCAGTTCTACTTCGTCATGCCCGACCGGTTCGCCAACGGGGACACCGCCAACGACCGCGGAAAGCTCACCGGTTCGCGCCTGGAGACCGGCTTCGACCCCACGGACAAGGGCTTCTACCAGGGTGGCGACCTCAAGGGCCTGACCGAGCGGCTCGACTACATCAAGGGCCTCGGCACCACCGCCATCTGGCTCGCCCCGATCTTCAAGAACCGCCCCGTCCAGGGCACCGGCAAGGACGCCTCGGCGGGCTACCACGGCTACTGGATCACCGACTTCACCCAGGTCGATCCGCACTTCGGCACCAACGCCGACCTGTCGAAACTCATCGACAGGGCCCACGGCAAGGGCATGAAGGTCTTCTTCGACGTCATCACCAACCACACCGCGGACACCCTCGACTACGCCGAGAAGACCTACGGCTACCGGCCCAAGGGCGCCTACCCGTACCTGGACCGGGACGGCCGCCCGTTCGACGACGCCAAGGGACTGGCGAAGGTGGACGCGGACTCGTTCCCGTACACCCCGAAGAACACCGGGACCAAGGTCCCGTCCTGGCTCAACGACCCGACGATGTACCACAACCGCGGCGACTCGACCTACGCCGGCGAGTCCACCACGTACGGCGACTTCTCCGGGCTCGACGACCTGTGGACCGAGCGGCCCGAGGTCGTCTCCGGCATGGAGAAGATCTACGAGAAGTGGGTCAGGGACTTCGACATCGACGGCTTCCGGATCGACACCGTCAAACACGTCGACCTGGACTTCTGGACCCGGTGGGCGACGGCGCTGGACGCCTACGCCGCCGAGCACGGCCGCAAGGACTTCTTCATGTTCGGCGAGGTCTACTCCGCCGACACGGCCGTGACCTCGCCCTACGTCACGCGGGGACGGCTCGACGCGACGCTCGACTTCCCGTTCCAGGAAGCGGCCAGGCAGTACGCCTCGCAGGGCGCGCCGGCCTCGAAGCTCGCCGCCGTCCTCGGTGACGACTACCGCTACACCACCGACAAGGCCAACGCCTACGAGCAGGTCACCTTCCTCGGCAACCACGACATGGGGCGCATCGGGTCGTTCCTCAAGCAGGACAACCCGAAGGGGGACGACGCGGAACTCGTCCAGCGGGCCCGGCTCGCCAACGAGCTGATGTTCCTCGGCCGGGGCAACCCCGTCGTCTACTACGGCGACGAGCAGGGCTTCACCGGCGCGGGCGGCGACAAGGACGCCCGCCAGACCATGTTCGCCTCGAAGACCCCCGACTACCTCGACGACGACGAACTGGGCACCGACCGCACCCACGCCTTCGACGCGTACGACACGAGCCACCCCCTGTACCGGAACATCGCCGCGCTCTCCGAGCTGACCAGGAAGAACCCCGCCCTGCGCGACGGCGTCCAGACCGAGCGGTACGCCCAGGGCTCCGTCCACGCGTTCTCCCGCACGGACGCCGGGCAGGGCCGCGAGTACGTCGTCGCCACGAACAACGCCACCGGGCCGCGGACCGTCGAACTTCCCACCGCGTCCGCCGGTATGGACTTCCGCACGCTGTACGGCGGTTCGGGAACCGTCCGCAGCGGCGCGGACCAGAAGATCAGCGTCACCGTGCCCGCCCTGTCCAGCCTCGTCCTGCGCGCCGAGAAGACGATGGGCCGGCCCGCCGCCAAGCCCTCGATCACCCTGAAGGCGCCCGCCGCCGGAGCCACCGGCACCGTCGAGATCTCCGCGGACGTCGACGGCGGACAGCTCAATCGCGTCGTCTTCGCCGCCCAGACGGGCAACGGGAAGTGGGTCACCCTCGGCTCCGCCGACCACGCCCCGTACAAGGTCACCCAGACGGTGGGCGACGAGGCCACCGCCGGAACACCCCTGCGGTACAAGGCCGTTGTCGTCGACCGTGCCGGCCGGACCGCGAGTGCCCTCGCCGCCACCACCGCCGGACAGGCACCCGTCGCCGAGAAGCCCGTCGCCGTCGAACGCGACTACGCCGTCGTCCACTACAGGCGCGCGGACGGCGACTACGACGGCTGGCAACTCAAGGCGGGCGATGAGGCCGCCGCGTTCACCGGGCGCGACGCCTACGGCGCCTTCGCCTGGATCAAACTCGCCGAGGGCGCCTCCTTGCTCCCGTACACCGTGGAGAAGAACGGCACCGCCGACGGTCCGCAGCGCACCGTCGACCTCGCGAGGACCGGACAGGTCTGGATCGAGCAGGACAAGGACGGCCAGGCCGGCGAGGCCCCCGCCGGTGCCTATCCGCCGCAGGACACGACGAAGGCCGTACTGCACTACTACCGGGCCGACGGCGACTACGACGGCTGGGGGCTGCACACCTGGACCGGCGCCAAGAACCCCACCGACTGGGCCAAGCCGCTCCAGCCGGTGAAGAAGGACGCCTCCGGCCTCACCTTCGAGGTGCCGCTCACCGACGGCGCCACCTCGCTCAGCTACATCCTCCACAAGGGCGACGAGAAGGACCTCCCCAGCGACCAGTCGCTCGACCTCGCCACCTACGGGCACGAGGTCTGGATGCTCGGCTCCACCCCCGGCTGTCTGCTGCCGCAGACGGGCGGCGTACCCACGGCCGACCTCACCAAGGCCGAGGCGCAGTGGATCGACGCCGACACCGTCGTGTGGAAGGTGAAGGCCACCGGGGCCACCAGCCAGCAGCTCGTCCACGCACAGGGCGGCGGGATCTCCGTCGTCGACGGGGCGCTCTCCGACGAGGGCCAGTGGCTGCGGCTCACCCCGTCCGCGCTGACCGACGCCCAGAAGGCGAAGTATCCGCACCTCAAGGACTACCCGGCGTTCACCGTCGACGTCCGGGACCGGGACCGGGTGCGCGAGGCGCTGCGTGGCCAGCTGATCGCCACCCAGCGCGCCGCCAACGGCGCCCTGCTCGCCGCCACCGGCGTACAGAGCGCGGGCGTGCTCGACGACCTCTACGGGAAGAACGCGGCCGGCGCCTCGCTCGGCCCGGTCTTCGACCACGGCCGCCCCACGTTGTCCGTCTGGGCGCCCACCGCCCGCACCGTCGCCCTCGAACTCGACGGCCGCACCGTCCCGATGCGCCGCGACGACCGCACCGGCGTGTGGTCCGTCACGGGCACGCAGAAGTGGACGGGAAAGCCCTACCGCTACGTGGTGGACGTCTGGGCACCCACCGTCCAGAAGATGGTCACCAACAAGGTCACCGATCCCTACTCCACCGCCCTGACCACGGACTCGGCACGCAGCCTCGTCGTCGACCTCGACGACCCGGGCCTCGCGCCGAAGGGCTGGTCCGGACTGACGAAGCCCGCCTCCGTCCCCTTGCGGGACGCCCGGATCCAGGAGCTGCACATCCGCGACTTCTCCATCGCGGACCGCACCTCGACCCACCCCGGCGAATACCTCGCCTTCACCGACACCCGCTCCGACGGGATGCGGCACCTCAAGCGGCTCGCCGACGCCGGCACGAACTATGTCCACCTGCTGCCCGCCTTCGACATCGGCACCATCCCCGAGAAGAAGTCCGACCAGCGGAAACCGGCGTGCGACCTGTCCGTGTACGCCCCCGACTCCGAGGAGCAGCAGGCCTGTGTCGCGAAGGCCGCGGCGCGGGACGGCTTCAACTGGGGCTACGACCCGCTGCACTACACCGTCCCGGAGGGCAGTTACGCCTCCGACCCGAACGGCACCCGGCGCACCGTCGAGTTCCGGCAGATGGTCCAGGGGCTGAACGGCGCGGGCCTGCGGACCGTCATGGACGTCGTCTACAACCACACCGTCGCCTCCGGCCAGGACGACAAGTCCGTACTCGACCGGATCGTGCCCGGCTACTACCAGCGGCTGCTGGACGACGGCACCGTCGCCACCTCCACCTGCTGCGCCAACACCGCGCCCGAGAACACCATGATGGGCAAGCTCGTCGTGGACTCGGTCGTCACCTGGGCCAAGGAGTACAAGGTCGACGGCTTCCGCTTCGACCTCATGGGCCACCACCCCAGGGCCAACATCCTCGCCGTCCGCAAGGCGCTGGACGCGCTGACCCCGGCGAAGGACGGCGTCGACGGGAAGAAGATCATCTTGTACGGGGAGGGCTGGAACTTCGGCGAGATCGCCGACGACGCCCGCTTCGTCCAGGCCACCCAGAAGAACATGGCCGGCACCGGCATCGCCACCTTCTCCGACCGGGCCCGCGACGCCGTCCGCGGCGGCAGCCCCTTCGACGAGGACCCCGGCGTGCAGGGCTTCGCCACCGGCCTCTACACCGACCCCAACACCTCGACCGCCAACGGCACCCGGGCCGAACAGAAGGCCCGGCTGCTCCATTACCAGGACCTGATCAAGGTCGGCCTCACCGGCAGCCTCGCCGACTACACCTTCACCGACTCCTCGGGGAAGACCGTCAAGGGGTCCGGCGTCGACTACAACGGCGCCCCCGCCGGATACGCCGCGGCCCCCGGCGACGCCCTCGCCTACGCGGACGCCCACGACAACGAGTCGCTGTACGACGCACTCGCCTTCAAGCTCCCGGCGGGCACCCCGGCGGCGGGCCGGGCCCGCATGCAGGTGCTGGCGATGGCTACGGCCACCCTCTCGCAGGGCCCCTCGCTCTCCCAGGCGGGCACCGACCTGCTGCGCTCCAAGTCCCTGGACCGCAACTCGTACGACAGCGGCGACTGGTTCAACGCCCTGCACTGGGACTGCCGCGACGGCAACGGCTTCGGTCGCGGGCTGCCGCCGGCCGCCGACAACGCGTCCAAGTGGTCCTTCGCGCGGCCGCTGCTGGCGGACGCCGCGCTCAGGCCGGGGTGTGCGCAGATCGACGGCGCGTCGGCCGCCTACCGGGACCTGCTCACCATCCGTGCGACGGAGAAGGACTTCGATCTCGCCACCACCGGACAGGTGCAGTCCGCCCTGTCCTTCCCGCTCTCCGGGAAGGACGAGACGCCCGGGGTGATCACCATGCGGCTCGGCAGGCTGGTGGTCGTCCTCAACGCGGCCCCCGGGACCGAGACCCAGCGGATCGCCGGTCTGGCGGGGAAGCGGTACACCCTGCATCCCGTCCAGGCCGCGGGCGCGGACCCTACCGTGAAGAAGTCCTCTTATGAGCGGAGTTCGGGAAGCTTCACCGTCCCGGGACGCACAGTGGCGGTTTTCTCGCTGAGCTGAGCCGAAACGGTCTACGTTGGGAGGCAGCAGCCGTCCGGGAGTGCCGCAGTACCGCACTTCCGGGCGCGCCCTCCCACTCCCGGCCGGTCCCGGCCCCCTTTCCGGTACGTCAGGTGTCCTCCCATGCCTGACCGTACGGAACCAGGGGCCGGGACCGGCCGGTCCATCTGTTTTCGGCGACGGTGACCATGGCGAGCAACATTCCCGAGGAGACAACGAGCTTTGTCGGACGGAAAGCGGAACTTGCCCGCCTCGAACACACCCTCGCCACGCACCGGCTGACCACCCTCACCGGCAGCGGCGGCGTCGGCAAGACCAGGCTCGCGGTCCGCGCGGCCCGGCAGGCGGCGCCCGCACACCGCGACGGAGCGTGGTGGGCGGACCTTTCCCCGCTCCACGACGACGGACTGCTCATCGCGACCGTCTCCGACGCCGTCGGGCTCTGCGACCACACCCTGCGCATGCCCATCGACGCGCTGTGCGCATGGCTCGCCGACAAGGAACTGCTACTGGTCCTCGACTCGTGCGAGCATCTGCGCCCCGCGTGCGCGCATCTGCTCGGCGAGATCCTCACCACGTCACCGGGCCTCACCGTGCTGGCGACCAGTCGGCAGCCCCTGGGCATCAGGGGCGAACGGGTCGTCGAGGTGCAACCGCTGCCCGTCGAGGGCGCCGGTGACGCACTGACCCTGTTCCGGGACCGGGCGGCCGCGGCAGCTCCGCGGCCGGCCCTCGACGCGCCGGGCAACGCCGAGGCCGCCGAAGAGATCTGTCGCCGCCTCGAAGGCATTCCGCTCGCCATCGAACTCGCGGCGGGAGCCCTCGGCCGGGACACCGTCGAGCAGGTGGCCGCACGGATCGGCTCCCGCTTCGACGTACCGGCCGACGCGTCGATCCGGCCGCCGCGCCACCGCACCCTGCGTACCGCCATCGGGTGGAGCCATGAACTGTGCACCCCGCTGGAACGGCTGCTCTGGGCGCGGCTGACCGTGCTGCGTGGCGACTTCGACGAGGCCGTGGCCCGCGAGGTCTGCGCCGAGGGGCCGCTCACCGCGGACGGTGTGACCGAGGCGCTGAACGGCCTGGTCGCCAAGTCCGTCGTCGGACGGGACGGCGCACGCCACCGGATGCTCGAAGCCATCCGCGAGTACGGCCGGATGTGGCTCGCCGAACTCGGCGAGGAACGGGCCGCCGCCGACCGGCACGCGGCCTGTTTCCTCGGCCTGGCCCGCTACGCCCACGCGGGCTGGACCGGCGACGACCAGATCCTCTGGTACCACCGCATCGCCGAGTCGCACGCCGACCTGTGCGCCGCCCTCGACCACCTGCTGGTCCACGACACCGCGGCCGCCCAGGAGATGGCGGGCCGGATCGGCTTCTTCTGGTGCTGCTGCGGTCATCTGCCGCAGACCCGTGAGTACGCACAGCGCGCCCTGGACGTCGGACCGGCCGAGGGCCCCCACCGCACCCGCGCCCTGTGGGTGCTGGGCATCACCGTCATGCTCCAGGGCGACTACCCGGCCGCCCGGCGCCTGGGCAGGGAGTGCACCCGGTCGGCGGCCCACGACGGGACCGACGAAGGCATCCTCGCCGCCGCCTATCTGTGCGGGCTCACCCATCTGATGACCGGCCGCCCCGAGGCGAGTCTGCGCCAGGTCGCCCGGGTGCTGCGCATCACCGGCGCCGCCACCCCGCTCGAATCGGCCTACCGGCTGCGCTGCCACCTCATCACGGTCTTCGCGCTGACCAGCCTGGGACGGCTGGACGAGGCGGTGAAGGCGGCCATGGCCCTGCGCGCGGCCTGCGAAGCCCAGGACGAATGCTGGACCCGCAGCTACGTCGACTACCAACTCGCCCTGATCGCCCTGCTGCGGGGCGACGCCGAATCCTCCGCCTCCTACGCCCGCTCGATGCTCGCGGGCAAGCACCGCATGCGCGACAGGTTCGGTATCGCGCTCGGCCTGGACATCCTGGCCGCGGCGATCGCCGCGCAGGGCGCGGGCGCCCGCGCCGCCCGGGTGTACGGCACGGGACAGGTCTACTGGCGCATGGTCGGCCATCCGCAGCGCGGCACCCCGGAACTGGGCCCGTTGCGCGAGGCGTGCGAACGCCAGGCCCGCGCGGCCGTCGGCGACGCCGCCTACCAGCGCGCCTTCGAGCGGGGGCGGACGGACAACGCGGAGGTCGGCCTGGCGGCCGCGCTCCAGGGCGAACTGCTCGGCTGAAGGCCGTCCCGTCTAAGGCAGTCGCTGCACGGGAACGGTCGGCACGGCGGGCGCCAGCGCGGAGAGCCGGTCCAACAGCTCCCCGAACGGCCCGTCCGCCGGTTCCTGTCCGAGGACCCGCAGCACGACGCCCGCCATCTCCGTGTTGTACGCGGCACTCACCGCGGCCAGCGCCGCGAAGTCGTGCACCAGCTGCAACTCCAGCTCCGCGCGCGCGATCCGCCGCCCGTCAAGCCAGATCAGCGCCGTCGACTCGGCCAGCGAAACCCACGACCGCACGACCAACTCCAGCCGCGCCGGGGGATCCTCGACCCCCAGATGGGCCAGGATCTGCTCGCACGCCGCCTGCCGCACCCCGTCGATCATCGCGTTGGCCGTCGACGACCCGACCGCGGGTCCGCCCCGCATCAACGCCGAGAACCCCGGCCCGTGCTCGTCGACAAAGTCGAAGAACCGGCCCATCACCCTCAACAGCCGTTCCCCGAGAGGACCTTCGCGCGGCTCCACGAACCGCGCCGCCAGTTCGTCGGCCGCCCGTCGCAGCGCCGCCTCGTACAGGCTCTGCTTCCCCGGGAAGTAGTGGTAGACCAACGGCCGGGAGATCCCGGCAGCGGCCGCGATCTCGTCGATCGACACCTCGTCCGGGGAACGGTGACTGAACAGCTCCAGCGCGACACCGATCAGCTGCTGCCTGCGCTCCTCGACGCCCATCCTGCGCCGCACCCCGGTCGTCATGGTGGACAGCGTACCGAGTGGGGCTGTGGGGGAGAGATGGCGGGCCGAGGCGGCCCACCGCGCCGGGCGGCATCCGGCCATCCGCCGTCACAGGTCCAGCACCAGCCTCTCCCCCCGGCACCGCGACACGCAGATGAGCATCGAATCCTCCCGTTCCGAGTCCGTCAGGAGTTCGTCGCGGTGGTCGATCTCGCCCTCCAGGACGCGCTGTTGGCACGTTCCGCAGAAGCCCTGCTCGCAGGAGTACGGGACGTGACGAAGCTCCTCGCGCACCGCAGCCAGCACCGACCGGTCCGGCGCCACCCGGACCGTGCGGCCGGAGCGCCGCAGTTCGACCTCGAAGGGGCCGGAGGCGGTGGAGGACGTGGTCGCCGCCGTGAAGCGTTCCAGATGCAGGGTGCGGCCGGGTGGGAGGGCGGCGGCGACCGCGTCCATCAGCGGCTCCGGGCCGCAGCAGTGGACGGCTGTGCCCTCGACCGTGTCCGCCAGGGCCGCGGCCGCGTCCGGGTGACCCATCTCGTCGGCGGGGACGATCGTCACCCGGCCGCCCTCCGCGCCCAGCTTCTCGATCTCGTCCAGGAAGGGCATCGAGGCGCGGGACCGGCCGCCGTACAGCAGCCGCCAGTCGGCGCCCGAGGCGGCCACGGACCGCAGCATCGGCAGGATCGGGGTGATGCCGATGCCGCCGGCGACGAAGAGGTAGGCGGGGGCCTCGGCGAGGGGGAAGCGGTTGCGGGGGGCGCGGATCTCGACCTCCACGCCCTCGTGGAGCCCGGTGTGCACCTCGCGGGAGCCGCCCCGGCCGTCCTCGACCAGGCGGGTCGCGATCGTGTACGCGTCGCGGTCGGACGGGTCCCCGCAGAGGGAGTACTGGCGGACCAGGCCGGAGGGAAGGAGGAGATCGAGATGCGCGCCCGGCTGCCAGGCGGGCAGGTCGGGGCCTTCCAGGCGGAGTCGGACCACGCCCTCGGCGGGGGTGGTCCGCTCGGTGATCAGCAGCCGGCGGGTGGTGGTGGAGCTGCGGTCGGAGTGGCCCGAGACCGGGTTCTCCAGGGCCGGCAGCGGCCAGAGCGGAGAGTTCCGGATGCGCTTGCGCATGGCCCGCTTCGCGAGCAGCACGGCGCCGGTGACGAGGACGACGGTGCGCGGGCGGGGCAGGGGGAGGGGCATGGTCAGCTGGTTCCCGTCATACGGGCCTCGGCGGCCGTGGCCGCGGGCGACTGGGCGAGATAGCCGACGGCCTGGGCGGTGCTGCCCTCCTGCGAGGGATGGTAGGCCCGGCTCAGGTAACGGGGGATGGAGCGCAGCAGATCACCGGTCGCCGGCAGGGTGCCGCGCCTGCCGCTGATGTAGAACTCCTTGAACGAGGCCTTGCCCTGCAACAGGGTCGGGTCGTTCTCCATGAAGAATCGCGTGCCGCGCTGCCAGAAGAAGAGCAGTGCGGTGAATGCCGTGGCCCAGGTCCGTACCCGTCGCCGGTAGCTGCCGTCGACATGCATGAACACGTCGAACGCGACCGAGCGGTGCTCGACTTCTTCCGCGCCGTGCCAGCGCAGCAGGTCCAGCATCGTCGGATCGGCGCCGCGCCGGTCCAGCTCGTCGGCGTTCAGCACCCAGTCGCCCAGGAAGGCGGTGTAGTGCTCGATCGCGGCGATCGTCGCCACCCGCTCCAACAGCCACCATCTGCGCGCCCGGCCCGGCGGCAGCGTCCGGTCGCCCAGCAGCTTCTCGAAGAACCAGTCGACCTGCGCGGTGTACGGCGTCGGATCGAGACCGAGCTGCTTCAGACGCGGCAGGACGTCGTCGTGCGCCTGGGAGTGCACGGCCTCCTGGCCGATGAACCCGATGACGTCCTGGCGCAGTTGCTCGTCATGGATGTACGGCAGCACCTGCCGGTACACATGGATGAACCATCGCTCCCCGGCGGGCAGCAGCAGATGGAGCACATTGATGGTGTGCGTGGTGAACGGATCGCCCGGCACCCAGTGCAGGGGCGTCTTCTCCCAGGCGAAGGAGACCTTGCGGGCCATGAGCTGCGCCCGCTCCGACGCGACCGGCGCCGGCTGCGTGTTAGACATGGTGTCAATGTACTGATGGGTAAGCCGTGGGAACAGAGGCGTGCGTCGAAATTCCCGGCCCTCCCCGGGGGGTTCGGGCTCTCAGCGCAGGGCGCCCATCCGGCCGCCGTCCGCCAGTGTCCCGTTCAGCCGTGCCCGGTCGCCCGCCCCGGCGGGTACGGCGAGGAACCGGCCGTCGGACCTCCCCTCCACCCCGCCCGACGTGGTCAGCGAGACGAACTGCTCGCTGCCCGCGGCCAGTACGTACCAGTGGCCACCGTGCGACTTCCACAACACCCCGGCCAGCACCCGTGGATCGCGCGTTCCGCACGCCGGTGAGTCCTCGGCGCGGGCCGCGACCGCTCCGGGCGGCCCGCCCGTCGCCACGGACGGGGCCGACGGGGCCTGGAACTGGGCGAGCACCCGGCTCCCGGCGCCCCGCCAGGTCTCCGCCCTGGTGCACAGCCAGCGCGCCGAGCCGTTGTCCTCCGGCAGCGGCTGCTCCGCGTACTGCCAGGAGTTCACCGTTCGCACACCGTGCGAACGGACCGCCGGCAGCAGGCAGGCGGTCCGCGCCCAACTGTCCCGCTCCGCCCGCCCGTCGACGTCGTGCGGGGCCGACGGCGGGCCCGACGTCAGCCGGACGGGGGTCAGCTCGCCGAGGTCCGTCATCAGACGGGTCGTCGAGCCGTCCCGCAGTTCGATCGCGTCCCAGACGCGACAGCTCCGGGCCATGACCGTGCTCCTCAGCGCGGCGGTCACGCCGTCGGCGGTGCGGCGCAGGGGCCGCGCGCCGCCGCCCGGAGCGAGCAGATCCCGTACGGACACCGCACGCACCCAGGGCGCGGTGAGATAGCGGATCCCGTCGCCCGTACGGCCCGCGACCAGGGCGCCCGCCGAGGCCCTGTCGGCACTGTCGACCCGGGCGAAGTCGAGCACCGCGCCCACGGCCGGAGCGGGACCCTGCGGTTCCGCGTACCGCACGACGCGCAGCCCGTCGTAGAACAGCACCACCGTCGCCCGGCCCACCCCGCCCGCGTACAGCAACTGAGGGGCGCCCATCGGCGGCCCCGTGGGAGTGCCCGCGGTCGCCGACACGCGCACCGCGCCGTCCGGCCGCGCCCACGCGGTGAGCGCGCGGCGCAGCAGCCGGAGGTCCCGGGCACGGTCGCCCCGGGTGGGCCAGGAGCTGAAGTCGGTACGCGGCGAGCGTCGCCAGTACGTCGCCGGCACCCGGCCCAACGCGCCGGGATCCGGGGCCCGTACGGCGGAGGCCTGACGGGGACGCGACGCGGGCGATGTGTCCCGTCCCCAGCCGCCGCCCGGCAGCCCCAGCAGGGCCGTGCACACCAGCAGTGCGGCGACGGCCGCCACCGCCGCCTTCGCGCGCCTGCGACGGCGCGGCAGATCCGGCGGGCGGGCCTGGAGCGAACAGGGATCGAACTCCGGGGACGCGAGGAGCGCGTACGGTGCCGACACGCCGTCCGCCTCCGCGAGCGCCGCATGCGGGTCCGCCACCCCGGCGGCGGCCAGCACCCGCCGCACCTCGACATCGGCCAGCCGCTCCAGGCCGCGCAGGACATGGGCGGCGCGCCCGGGACCGGACAGCGCCGACAGGGCGTGCTCCAGGGCGAGTTCATCCGATCCGCCCGAGTGCGGCAGCAGCCGCAGCCCCCACACCAGCGGGAGGAACGGCGGCAGCCGGACGCGGCGCCATGGACGGCCCGCCGTCAGCGCCGCACGCAGCACCCGCTCGCGGGCGCGGGCGTAGGACGGGTCCACCGCCGGGCCACCGGGCCGACGCGGCAGCGGGACGCCGCCCTCGGCCGCACCCCCTTCCCGGCGCACCGACAACAGTGACCGCTGGGCCAGCGTGTGCGCCGTCAGAACCCGGCGATGGCTGCCGAGGGACGGCGACAGCACGAGATAGCCGAGCCGGACCAGCCGCGGATAGTGCGCGACGAGCGCGGCCTGCTCCGCCCCGGCCGGGGCGGCTGCGGAAGGTACCTCGGGCAGTGGGCGCACGATCGGCAGAACGAGCGAATCGTGCGATGGTCACCCCGGTGCGTCACGGTGTGCCCCGGCGCATTGGCGCGCGCGGCGTCCAGCCGTTCGGCCGCCGCGACCGGCTGGGAGGGCCGGTCGCGGCCACGGGGCCCGGCTGCCTCCGCCGGGGGGCCCGGCCGCCTCCGGCCCGGGCAGGAGGCGGCCAAGGATCAGGCGAAGGCGGCCATTTGGGGATCCAGCGAGGCCCCCGTCATCCGGTTGCCCAGCGTCGACATCGTGTACGCGCCGATGCCCAGGACCACTTCCAGGGCGTTGCGGGTGGTGTACCCGTGGGCCAGGAAAGCCTGGAGCGTCCCGTCGTCCACGGCTCCGGCCGTCGCGATCGCGGACAGGGTGAACTGCCGTATCGCTTCCAACCGTTCGTCCGGGACCACGCGCTGCTCGCGCAGTGCGGCGAGCACCTCGGGGGCGGCGTCGAGGGCGGTGAGCTTCGCGCTGTGCATCGCCACGCAGACGTGGCACTCGTTGCGGACCGCCATCGTCATGATCAGGGCCTCGCGGGAGAGCGGGTCCAGGGTGGTCGACTCGAAGAGCGCGCTGATCTTCAGGAAGCCGTCGAGCAGTTCGGGGGACGAGGCGAGCCGGGCGACCGCGGAGGGCAGGTAGCCCTGTTTCCGCGACACCGCCTCCATGGCGCGGCGGGCGGCGGGCGGGGCGGATTCGAGGGTGTGGTCGGGGAACGTGGACGCGGGCATGGGTGACCTCTCGTGGTGGGTTCTCACCGTGGGTGCTCACGCTAAACTCGACAACGTGATTGACGAAAAAGTAAACCAGGTTGTCGAGTTTTGCAATGACTGAGCCGAGGGCCGGGGTGGCGGCCCGGTCGTCCGCGAGCGCCGGGGCGGGCTTCGAGCTGCCCCTGCTGATGTTCGCCGGATTCCGGTCGATCATCGATGAGTTGCACCGCGAGCTCGCCGAGCGGGGGCATCCCGATGTGCGGCCCGCGCACGGTTTCGCGCTCCAGGCCGTCGGTCGTGACGGGGCGACGGCCAGCGAGATCGGCCGACGGCTCGGAATCTCCAAACAGGCCGCGGGCAAGACGGTCGAGAAGCTGGAGGGGCTCGGCTATGTGGAGCGCGTCGACGACCCCCGCGACGGCCGGCGCAAGCTGGTCCGGCTGACCGTGCGGGGCGTCGACGTCCTGGTCGGATCGGCCGAGGGCTTCGACCGGCTGCGTGCCGAGTGGGTCCGGGTGCTCGGCGAGGACCGGGTGCGCGCACTGGAGGACGATCTGCGCACGATGGTGCCCGCGGGCGCGTTCCGGCTGGACGTGCCGGGCTGGTTCGGTGACTGAGGTGGGCGCCGGTGCCGGACTCCGGGCGTTCCGGGCTGGTTCGGTGACCGGGGCGGGTGCCGGGCTCCGGTCCCGGCTCATGCATGGACTTTAGAGGGCAAGAGATAGGACGTATGTTGTGCACACACTTCCCGTGAGTCGTTCCGTGCGGCAGCATGCGCACGTCGACACCCAAGAGATCCGACCAATGCTGGTCGGGAATGGGAGGGAACCATGGCACGACGTACCCGTGTGCTCAGTGCGCTCGCACTGGCGGCGGCCGCCGCGCTCGTCCCCGTACAGGCCATCGCGCAGCAGCCCGTGGACCAGCGGTCGGCGCCGCCGGGCACCCCGTGCACCGCGCCTGTGAAGCCCGCCTCGCAGATGACCGTCGAGTCCTGCGACAGCCCGGACCGGATCATCGAGAAGGCCGCGAACATCGTTCCCACCCGCGGTCAACTCGCCTGGCAGCAGCGGGAGGTCACCGCCTTCACGCACTTCGGGATGAACACGTTCACCGGCCGCGAGTGGGGCTCCGGTACGGAGGACGAGAAGCTCTTCGCCCCCACGGCCATCGATGCCGACCAGTGGATGCGCGCCTACAAGGCCGCCGGTGCCGAGCAGGTCATGCTCACCGCCAAGCACCACGACGGCTTCGTGCTCTACCCGAGCCGGTACACCGACCACTCGGTCGCGCTCAGCCCCGGCAGCCCCGATGTAGTGGCCGCGTACGTGAAGGCCGCCCGCAAGGCGGGCCTGAAGGTCGGGCTCTACCTCTCGCCCTCCGACGGCGCCGAACTCCCGCACGCCTGGCACGCGCAGTGGGTCGACACGATCCGCAAGAAGCAGGCCGAGGGCAAGCCGCTCAGCCTGCCCGAGCGCATGGCCCTGGAGGACGGCGACCGCGCCCCGGCCGGTGAGGGCCGCTTCGGCAACGGCAGCGCGGTCACGCGGCGCACCATCCCCACCCTCGTCCCCGGCGACGACCGGGCCGCCGCGGTCGAGCGCGGCACGCTGCCCACCTTCGAGGTGATGGCCGACGACTACGACGCGTACTACCTCAACCAGCTCTACGAACTCTTCACCCAGTACGGGCCGATCGAGGAACTCTGGCTCGACGGCGCCAACCCCTGGTCCGGTTCCGGCATCACGCAGAAGTACAACGTCAAGCAGTGGTTCGACATGGTCAAGGCGCTCTCGCCGGACACCGTCGTCTTCCAGGGCCCGCAGGGCGTGCGCTGGGTCGGCAACGAGAGCGGCGTCGCCCGCGAGACCGAGTGGAGCGTCACCCCGCACACCACCGACCCGTGGACGGGGCTCGGCAGCCTCCCCAACGACTCGACCGACTCCGACATCGGTTCCAGGGCCAGGATCCTCGACCCGGCGGTCAACTACCTGCAGTGGTACCCGGCCGAGGCCGACGTCTCGATCAGGTCCGGCTGGTTCCACCACCCGAACGAGGAGCCCAAGTCCCCCGCCCGGCTGATGAACCTCTACGAGAAGAGCGTCGGCCGCAACGCCTCCCTGCTGCTCAACGTCCCGCCGAACAAGGACGGCCGGATCGACGACGCCGATGTCGCGTCACTGACCGCCTTCGGTTCCGACGTGCGACGGATCTACGACACCGACGTACGCAAGCAGGGCCCGGCCCCGTACACGTTCGACCGGGTCGCCGTCCGTGAGGACGTCCGGCACGGGCAGCGGGTGGAGAAGTTCGCCGTGGAGGCCCGGATCGGCGGGACCTGGCAGCGGATCGCCGAGGGTACGACGATCGGCCACCGCCGCATCCTGCCCCTGGCCGCGCCGGTCACCGCCACCTCGGTACGGGTGAAGGTGCTGGAGTCCCGGGCGACACCGCATCTGGGGGCGACGACCCTGCACCTGACCACGGCGCCGTGACCACCGTGGCCGCGCACCCCACGGGGGCCGCGCGGCCCACGGCCACGCGCCCGGTTCAGCCCCGGTCGAGATAGGCGAGCACCGCGAGAACGCGGCGGTTGTCGTCGTCGGACGGCGGCAGGCCGAGCTTCCCGAAGATGTTCGAGGTGTGCTTGGCCACCGCCCGCTCCGTGATCACCATCTGCGAGGCGATCGCCGCGTTCGAACGGCCCTGCGCCATCAGCTCCATGACCTCCAGCTCACGCGGGGTCAGCCCGCCCATCGGCTTGTCCTGCGAGCGCCGCGACAGCAGCTGCGAGATCACCTGCGGGTCCATCGCGGTGCCGCCCGCGGCGACCCTGCGCACCGCGTCGATGAACTGGTCGGCGTCGAAGACCCGGTCCTTGAGCAGATAGCCGATGCCGCCGTTGCCGTCCGCCAGCAGCTCGCGCGCGTACAACTGCTCCACGTGCTGCGAGAGCACGAGTACCGGCAGCCCCGGCCTGGCCCGCCGGGCCGCCAGCGCACACTGCAGGCCCTCGTCCGTGTGCGACGGCGGAAGCCGGACGTCGACGACCGCGACGTCCGGC
Organism: Streptomyces sp. NPDC014727; assembly: GCF_043083485.1. Taxonomy (NCBI): domain Bacteria; kingdom Bacillati; phylum Actinomycetota; class Actinomycetes; order Kitasatosporales; family Streptomycetaceae; genus Streptomyces; species Streptomyces sp. NPDC014727. The sequence continues at coordinate 316,675 of NZ_JBIBYR010000001.1, forward strand.
GCCGCCTCGGCCAGGGCCCGGGTCAGTTCGGGCCCGGTCTCCACAGCTGCCGCGATCTCGAAGTCGTACGCCTCCAGCAGGCGGACCAGGCCGTCGCGCAGCAGGAAGAGATCTTCGGCTAGGACAACTCGCAAGGGATCTCCATGGTCACCATGGTGGGACCGCCCGCGGGGCTGCTGACGGCCATGATGCCGTCGAATGTACCGAGTCGGCGTTCGATTCCGCTCAGACCCGAGCCGGATCCGACCGCGGCACCGCCCTGGCCGTTGTCCGTGACGGAGACCCGCAGTTTGGCGTCCGCGTGGTGGATGTCCACCCAGACCCGGTCGGCCCCCGAGTGCTTGGCGGTGTTCGTCAGCGTCTCGCTCACCGCGAAGTACGCCGCCGACTCGACCGCGGCGTCCGCCCGTCCGCTCATCTCCACCCGGACCTCCGACTCGATCGGCAGCCGCAGCGCCAACGCCCTGACCGCGTCCCCCAGTCCGCGCTCGGCGAGGACCGGCGGGTGGATGCCGCGGACCAGATCGCGCAGCTCCGTGAGGGCTTCGGCCGACGACTCGCGAGCCATGGCAAGAAGCTTCTTCGCCTGCTCCGGGTCCTTCTCGATGAGCGCCTCCACCGCGCCCAGGTTCATTCCCATGGCGACCAGCCGGGCCTGCGCCCCGTCGTGCAGGTCCCGCTCGATGCGCCGCAGTTCGGAGGCGGCGGTGTCCACGGCCTCGTGCCGCGTCTCGGTCAGCCGGTCGATGCGCCGGGCCAGTTCCTGCTCCTGGGTGGGAGCCAGCATCGCGCGCGCGATCACGAAGTGCAGCCGCAGCAGCGGCTGGCCGACCAGCAGACCGATCGCGAAGAACACCACACCGAGCGCGGCGGCGGCAAGTCCCGTCGCCTGGCTGTCGACCGGCACGAACGCGTACCAGTAACGGTCGTCGGTGAAGACCCGCCACAACCCGGCCGCCAGGACGAAACCCTCCACCGGGTACACCAGCAGCGCGGAGGCCAGGACCGCTACCACGTAGCCGGCGGTCATGTCGACCAGCAGCCACTGGATGTCACGCCAGGTCGCCGGGTCCTTCAGCAACAGCGTGGTCCGCTCCACCTGCCCGGTGAAGCCGGTGCGCACATCCTTCGGGAAAGGCCGGTACGGGACCGGGATGCGGACGTCGCACCACGTGACCGCGAGCAGCCTGCGCCGGTTGGCGTGCTTGCGGACCAGCTCCAGCACGTAGGGGGTCGTGACCAGGCCGATGCCCAGCGGGATGAAGACGATGGAGAGCACGGCCCACACGAAGAGGGTGATCGACCCGACCAGGCTGGCGATCGACACCACGACGCCCCGCCAGGCTGCCAGCAGCGCGCCCCGTGTCCGGGTCCGTATCGGGTTCATCTCGGTCCGTCTCCCCTCGCCGGGCCCTCGTGCCGGGCCCGTCCGAGGACAGTCTCACCCGGACGGCCCTCCGGGGGGCAGCCGTTTCGCCACCCGGGCGGGGGTGTACCCAGCACCACCCCGACGCCTTCGCCCTACGGCTCCGTGAGAGGGGTGCCCGACGGCTGGGGCGGCCGGCCGGCCGTTCCTAGATTCATCAGCGTCCGTCAGCGACGCGTCCGGCGTCGGCTGCCATTGACTTCGATCCGACTTCTGGGGGCGAACACGCCATGAGGCGCAACCTCGCGGCACGCATCGGTGGGTGGAGCGCACACCACCGCAAGACCGCCATTCTCGGCTGGCTGCTCTTCGTCGTGCTCGCCACGGCCATCGGCGGGGCATCCGGCCTGGTCGAGATGGACGACGCGGAGAACGCCGCGGGCGATTCGGCGCGGGCCGAGCGCATTCTCGCCGACGCCGGGCTCGGGCAGCCGGCCGGTGAACTGGTCATGGTGTCGACCGCGAAGGCGGACGACTGGCGAGGAGCCGCCCGTGAGATCGCCGCGGCCCTCGACAGGACCGGTGAGGTGACGCGCGTCGCGGCGCCGATCCCCTCCAAGGACGGCAAGGACGCGCTGATCACCTTCGACATGAAGGGGGACGCGGCGACGGCGCCGGACAGGGTGCAGCCCGTGCTCGACGCCGTGTCCGGCGTCCGGGCGGACCACCCCGGCGTCACCGTCCACCAGTTCGGCGAGGCCAGCGCCGGGAAGTGGCTGGGCGACCTGCTGTCCGAGGACTTCAAGAAGGCCGAGTTCACCGCCGTACCCCTGGCCCTGGGCATTCTGCTGGTCGCCTTCGGGGCGGTCGTCGCGGCGTTGCTCCCGGTCGGGCTGGCACTGACCGCCTGCATGGCCGCCTTCGGACTGCTCTCGCTCGCCAGCCACCAACTGCACCTGTTCCAGACCACGTACTCCGTGATGTTCCTGATGGGCTTCGCCGTCGGCGTCGACTACTGCCTCTTCTACCTGCGGCGCGAGCGCGACGAGCGGGCGGCGGGGCGCGATGCCGAAACCGCCCTGCGGATCGCGGCGGCGACCAGCGGCCGGGCCGTGCTCGTCTCCGGACTCACGGTCATGGTCGCGATGGCCGGCATGTTCCTGTCCGGGCTGATGCTGTTCAAAGGCTTCGCGCTCGCCACGATCATCGTGGTCTTCATCGCGATGCTGGGCTCGGTGACGGTGCTTCCCGCACTGCTGTCCTGGCTGGGCGACCGGACCGACGCGGGACGGGTGCCGTTCCTCGGGGGCCGGGAAAACCGGCGGGGGAACCGGCGCGCACGTACCAGCGGCGGATTCGCCGGCACGGTGCTGAAGCCGGTTCTGTCGCGGCCGAAGACCTTCGCGGCGGCCTCGGTCGTCGTACTGCTCGCCCTCGCCGCGCCCGCCCTGGGCATGAAGACCGAACAGCTGGGCCTGGAGAAGCAGTTCGGCTCCGATTCGCAGCTCTCGGTCGCCTACCGGCAGATCAACGAGAACTTCCCCGGCGGCCCCGCCCCGGCGCGCGTCGTGATCAAGGCCGACCACATCGGGACACCCGCGCTGCGCAAGGCGTTCGACGGCTTCGACAAGGTCACCGTCCACACGGCGCAGAACGTCGCAGAGATCGAGGTACCGCTCCCCGGCGGCGAGGCCGACCTCTCCGAGCTGCGCGAGAAGCGGTTGCCCGCCGCGTTCGACGGCACAGGGGCCCAGGTGTACGTGACCGGGGAGATCGCCGGGTCCGTGGACTTCAACGACCAGCTGAAGCGCGGCATCGTCCCGGTCTTCGTCTTCATCACGGCCGTGACCTTCCTGCTGATGCTGTTCTGCTTCCGCTCGTACGTCATCGCCGTGACCTCGATCGTGCTCAACCTGCTCTCCGTGGCCGCCGCGTACGGAGTGATGGTCGCCGTCTTCCAGCACGGCTGGGGGGCCTCGCTGATCGGTTCGGAGGGCGTCGGCGCGATCGAGGCCTGGATTCCGCTGTTCGTCCTGGTCGTCCTGTTCGGACTCTCCATGGACTACCACGTGTTCGTGGTCTCCCGGATCCGTGAGGCCCGTGACCGCGGTCTGGGCACCCGGGCCGCCATCGACGAGGGCATCCGGCGGACGGCGGGCGCGGTGACCGGTGCCGCCATGATCATGGTCGCGGTGTTCGCCGTCTTCGGGACGCTGTCGATGCAGGACATGCAGCAGATGGGCGTCGGCCTCGCCGTCGCGGTACTGCTGGACGCCACGATCGTACGGATGATCCTGCTGCCTTCCGTGATGGCCCTGCTGGGGGAGCGGAACTGGCGGACCCCGCGCGGGCTGGCCCGGCTGCCGGGCCTGGAGCACGGCGAGCCGGAGACGGGTACGCCCGAGGCACTGGCGATGTCGGGGACGCGCGGCTGACCGACTGCCCCGGCCTGCTCACCACCGGCCGGGGCGGCCGCGGCAGATACCGCCGGCAGTGTTTATACGTTCAACAGAAGGAGCGAATGGTGCGATGGTCACCCCGGCGCACTTGTGCCGTGCACTGACCGTGGCCACCGCCCGTCGGCTCGGCTCGTGCGCCATACCTGCAAAAGCTCGGCCGGAGGGCGCCATTTCGTGGGACGGATTGGGACAATTCGACAACTCTCGACGGGTAGAGCAGCATGGCTAAGCGGGAGGTGTAAAGATCGCTGGCCCTCAGCAATGGCGGCGCGGCCGGTCGACGGGCGCCGGGTATACCGACCCCTACGCGATCCCAAAGCCATGAGTTCATATGATCTCGCTTTCTCTCCGCCGCCCACCAGGCTCGAGCCGCCCGTGAGCATCTCTCTTCTCGGCGGTTTCGACATCGTGGTCGGCGATGAACCGGTGACCGTCCCAGTCGGCTCGAAGCGACTTCTGGCGTTTATCGCGCTCAACTACCGGGCTGCTGTCCCTCGGGCTCTGGTCGCCGGGAGTCTTTGGCCCGAAGCATCCGAGCAGGGTGCGAACACGAACCTGCGGTCGGCACTCTCACGCCTGCAGGGCCTCGGGAAGCAAGCGCTGAACATCTGCCCCGCCGAGTTGCGCCTCGCGCGGGAAGCCACCGTCGACCTGTACCGAGCTCGGTCGTTGGCCCAGCACATACTCGATCCCCATGTCCCGGCCGAGGAGCTCGACCTCAACGCGGCGACCGTCGACCAGCTCTCCGTCGACTTGCTGCCCGGCTGGTACGACGAGTGGATGTTGCCGGAGGCGGAGCAGTGGCGGCAACTTCGACTCCACGCCCTTGAGGCACTGACGGGAGTCTTCATCGACACGAAGGAGTTCGCCGGGGCTGTGACGGCCGCCCATGCGGCCGTCCAAGCGGATCCGCTGCGGGAGAGCAGCCAGGCTCTGCTGATCCGCGCGCACCTGGCGGAGGACAACCGGTCCGAGGCGCTGTGCAACTTCGAACGCTACGAGCAGCACCTCCACGACGAGTTGGGGCTTCGGCCCACACCGCGGCTGCGCCGGCTCGTGTCCGAACTGCAGCAGTCGCGCCCCGGCAACGGATCCCTGTAGCTGTGACTGCGTGAGCGGCCATGCACGTCGGCGTACGAGCCGACGTGCATGGCCGCTCACTTGAACGGGGTCGGGTGCCGCGAGATTTTCCTGATGAGGGTGACAGCGCGTCTGTCTCGGGGCAAGCGCCGTACCGACAGCTCGATCACCACCGGGCTGCCACCGACCGCGAGATCAGCCACAGCCCTGGCGTACCGGCTGTGCACCCGCGACGAGACACAGCTGAGCGGGGCGTTCGACACAGCCCTTGATCAGGCGCAGAACCAAAGGTTCCGTAGTAGGCAGACCAGAAATGGATTTGTAATGGGCATTGGTCCCGCTCGGGGACGTGATGCTCCCGCCGACGGAGATGCACCGCCCGGCTGCACTCAGCGAAACGGGCCCCGCATACCGGGAGTACTTCGTCGAGCTGCCTACGGCGGGGTCCTGTACGTACGCAGCGTGGGCGTCGTCGCACGACGCCCACGCCTTGTACCCGGCAGGGCACTTCATCAGCCACACCATCTTCAGGGTGGGCGTGCCGTACCCTCCCGTCGAGGTCGCCACGGCCACCGCACAGTTCTCCCCGACGATGAGTCGTAGAACAGGTGGATGGTCCCGTTTGTCACCCCGCCGCTGGTCTTGAGGGCGTACGAATCGATCTCGGAGCCGGCGCAACCGTACGACGCTGCGTCGGCGGATGCGAGGCACACTTCAACAGGATCGTGTGACGAGTTCTTAGGCCAAGTACGTCCACCGTCATACCTTCCCCGGCCGGCCTGAGATCCGGGCCGAGGCCCGGATCAGGGCAACGCCAGTACCGGACCGGCCTCGCCGCAGAGCTGGTTGCATCGGAATGGCTCCACAGTCCGAGGGACCGGATTTATCACGGAAATGGCGAACCCGCCACTGCCCAGTGGCGGGTTCGCGTTGTCGAATCTGGTCGGTAGGTGTGCGTGGTCAGCTCGCGCCAGAGGTCACGTCTGTGCGCCTTGCTGGAGGACGTTGCCGTTGTTGGGGCCGGTCTGCGCGCCTTGCTGGAGGACGTTGCCGTTGCCGCCGGTCTGTGCGCCTTGCTGGAGGACGTTGCCGTTGTTGGGGCCGGTCTGCGCGCCTTGCTGGAGGACGTTGCCGTTGCCGCCGGTCTGCGCGCCCTGCTGGAGGACGTTGCCGTTGCCGCCGGTCTGCGCGCCCTGCTGGAGGACGTTGCCGTTGCCGCCGGTCTGAGCGCCCTGCTGGAGGACGTTGCCGTTGCCGCGGCCGGTCTGCGCGCCCTGCTGGAGGACGTTGCCGTTGTTGGGGCCGGTCTGTGCGCCCTGCTGGAGGACGTTGCCGTTGCCGCCGGTCTGTGCGCCTTGCTGGAGGACGTTGCCGTTGCCGCGGCCGGTCTGAGCACCCTGCTGCAGCACATTGCCGTTGCCGCGGCCGGTCTGTGCGCCTTGCTGGAGGACGTTGCCGTTGCCGCGGCCGGTCTGTGCGCCTTGCTGGAGGACGTTGCCGTTGCCGCGGCCGGTCTGTGCGCCTTGCTGGAGGACGTTGCCGTTGTTGGGGCCGGTCTGTGCGCCCTGCTGGAGGACGTTGCCGTTGCCGCGGCCGGTCTGTGCGCCCTGCTGGAGGACGTTGCCGCGCCCCCGGCCGGTCTGAGCGCCCTGCTGGAGGACGTTGCCGTTGCAGAACTGTGGCTGGAACCGATTGCAGACTGCGGACGGGGCCGTTGGCGGGGTCTGGGGCGCTGCTGCGGCGCTTGTCGCGCCTACGCCGCCCGCGAGGGCCGCGGCCAAGCACGACGCGCCGATGATGCGGGGAATTCCTTGCCGAATGCTTTTCATCATGGTGGATTCCTTGCGTGTGAAAGCGGGTTTGCGCTTGCCTGCACCAGCCAGAGTGGGGTGCCGGGCATCACCGCGGCGTGACGTCGGCGTGACCGGGCTCGGCTGACGGCCGCCTGCGGACACTCCCCGCAGGCGGCCACTTGCGCCCCGGACCTGGCCAAGGACTCCCCTACGGGCCATGTCTCCCGGGGCTCGAACCGATTCCGGCCGCGAAACCGACCGGTGTGAAGAGCAGCAGGAAGACCCAGGAAATCCTGGAGGCACGCGACCTCACCGGGGAGCTGCCGAACGGCAGTCGATCGGGCTGCCGCTCGGCACGGGCGCCCGATATGCGCAGCTGAGAGCAGGAATCCGACCGAGCGTCGTGCTTGGCTGCGTACGGTAATGGGCCTCAGGGGGCGTACTTGTAGCCGACGCGCCGCACCGTCTGGATCGTCCGGCGGTGCTCGGCGCCCAGCTTGCGGCGCAGCCGGGCGACATGGACGTCCACGGTCCGTCCATCGCCCACATGTCCGTAGCCCCAGACCGTGGTCACCAACTGATCGCGGGTGTGCACCCGGTGCGGGTGCGCGACGAGGTGGGCGAGCAGCTCGAACTCCAGGTAGGTGAGGTCGAGCGTGTTCCCGTCGACCGCGGCGACGCGCTGTACGGGGTCGATGCGCACCGGACCCGCGACCGGGTCCTTCACCGGCGACGGCACCACGTACTGGGCGGCCGCGGCGGTGGCCGCGGTGACGGCCGGCTGCTGGTCGGCCGGTACGAGCACCAGGTAGCCGATCATCGGCGGGCGGCCCGGCAGCGCCGGAAGGGTGTGCTGGGGTGCGGGCAGCCAGGTGGCACCCGGCGGCAGGAATTCAGCCACATCGGCCAGCTGGACGACCTCGTCGGGGGCGACGGCGCGCAGCCGGTGGCGGTTGGGGGAGAGCGGGCGGGCGGAGGTGGTGGCCGCAGCGGCCGCCGGAGGCGACGCCGTGGCAGCGGCTGCGGCGGAGAAGGTGTCAGTGTTCGCCATGAGGGTCAGCTCTTTCGCGCGAAGGAGTCGTCGAGGGACGGACTTACTGGCGCGCGGACCGAAGGCCGGGGTGAGCGGCTTTAGAGGGCCTGCGCGTTCAACGCGCGGCAACACACCCGGTCGAAGTCGTGATGCTGACGGGACGGCCAGAACGGTTCGAGGTCGCTGCGACCTGTCGAGGTGTGCTGGATGCTGGCCATGACCCCATTGAACCAGAGAACGTGACGGCGCAGCAGGCCTCTCTCAGCCGTCGACACGGGACCTTTGGCGTTATGTCCTCACCTGTCCGGGAGGCGGGCCCGCGGGGCGGCGAAGGCGCTGAGGGGGCGTCCAACCGGCCGGTCGGACGCCCCCTCGTGCTGGCGACGGTCGAGGATCAGACCTGGTCGGCCTTCTCCAGCGCGGTGCAGCAGGTGTCGACGATCAGCCGCGTGACGACGTACGGGTCGACGTTGGCGTTCGGGCGGCGGTCCTCGATGTAGCCCTTCTGGTCCTGCTCGACCTGCCACGGGATGCGGACCGAGGCGCCTCGGTCGGAGACGCCGTAGCTGTACTCGTTCCACGGAGCGGTCTCGTGCAGACCGGTCAGACGGTCGTCGATGCCCGCGCCGTAGTTCTTGACGTGGTCCATCGGCTTCGAGCCCTCGCCCAGCGACTCGCACGCGGTGATGATCGCGGCATAGCCCTCAGGTCCTTCGCGCATCGCCTTGGTGGAGAAGTTGGTGTGCGCACCCGCTCCGTTCCAGTCGCCCTTGACCGGCTTCGGGTCGAGGGTCGCGGAGACGCCGAAGTCCTCGGCGGTGCGGTACAGCAGCCAGCGGGCGACCCACAGCTGGTCGGAGACCTCCAGCGGGGACAGCGGGCCGACCTGGAACTCCCACTGGCCGGGCATCACTTCGGCGTTGATGCCGCAGATGCCGAGGCCCGCCTTCAGGCAGTTGTCGAGGTGCTTCTCGACGATGTCGCGGCCGAAGATCTCGTCGGCACCGACCCCGCAGTAGTAGCCGCCCTGCGCGGCCGGGAAGCCGCCCTCGGGGAAGCCGAGCGGGCGGTGGCCGTCGAAGAAGGTGTACTCCTGCTCGATGCCGAAGACCGGCTCCTGGCCGGCGAACCGCTCGGCCGTCGGACGAAGCTCGGCACGGGTGTTGGACTCGTGCGGCGTCATGTCGATGTCGAGGACCTCGCACAGGACGAGGATGTCGTCGCCGCCGCGGATCGGGTCCGGACACGTGAAGACCGGCTTCAGTACCCGGTCGGAGGCGCGGCCCTCGGCCTGGCTGGTGCTCGAACCGTCGAAGCCCCAGATCGGCAGCTCCGCCACATCCTGCGACGGACTCCCGGCCACGATCTTCGTCTTCGAACGGAGCTTGGCGGTCGGCTCGGTGCCGTCGATCCAGATGTACTCGGCCTTGAACGTCACGGAAGCCATCCTTCGCGGGTGTTGCGGTGCTGCGGTCCGGTCTCTGCAGCGCAGCTTCGCAAGACGCGATTTCCCGTCCGTTGCCCGAATGTGAACCCCGTGTTACCGAGGATTTCCGCGTTACGCGCGGGCTCTGAGCAGGGTCTCGAAACCGGCGGCGCGGATCCGGCGCACCAGTTCTTCCTCACTGGTGCCCAGCGCCTCGGCCGCCCGCGCGAGCCGCCAGTCGGCGTCGGAGAGCCGGTGCAGCAGATGTCCGCGCCGGATCTGGGCCTCGGACAGCCGGAACGTCTTCAGATACGCGACCTGCCCCTTGTGGTCGGTGATCGTCTCGCCGATGTGGCGGCCCTCCCCGTTACGGAGGAACGGCGGCAGGAACCGCCACAGCGTGAACGAACCCATTCGGTACACCCGGTCGAAGGTGTACGGGGTGTCCAGCAGCTCGCTCGCGAACAGCGTGCCGTGCGCCTCGGCCCACTCCCGTTCCTGCGCCAGCGCCGCCGCCCGCAGACCGGCGAGCGTTCCCAGCCGCGGACCGTCGGGAATGCGCGCCGTGAACTCCGGGACGGGCGCACCGTACAGCGCGTACTGGTGGACCAGTTCCCCGTACAGATCCTCGATCAGCGAAGGGTGCAGCAGGCGGTAGTCGTCCGGATGCGGCGTCACGAAGGCGGCGGCGAGCGCGTCGGCCGCGTACACCATCACCCCGCACTGGCCGGGATGGATCTCGAAGGCCCGCAGCGCGTCACCGAGCCCGCGCACCGACCACCCCAGGTACGCGTCCTCGGCGCGCGGGGAGAGCCCGTCGCGCAGCGCCCGGCGCGACCACTCCTCCCAGGCGACGGCGGGGCCACCGAAGTGCAGGGCGAGGTAGCCCTCCAGCGCGAGGTGCAACGGCAGGAAGCGCAGCCGGTCGCCCGGCTGCCGCTTGGCCATCCGGTGGTGGTGGCGCTGGAGCCGGGCGGTCCGGGGCGGCGGGTTCCCGGCCGGGGCGCCCGGTCCGGCGCCGAGCTGCGTACCGTACGCGGCGGACTGTGCGCCCTCGCCGGACCAGTCGGCGACGAAGCCGTGGGGGATGTACGAGGTGTAGCGCGAGCGCGGACCGATGTCCACGACGCCGTTCCCGTACCCCGTGTAGAGCACCCGGTGCAGCCGGAGTCCCTCGACCGGCTGCTCACGCACCAGCGGCACCAGCCGGATGCCGCCCCACACCTGCGCGGGGCGGGCGGCGAGCCCGGACAGTTCGAGCCTGTTCACGCCGCTGCCCCTCTGTGCTCACCGGTGAAACGTGCGACCTGGCGGTCCAGATAGGCGTACAGGGCCGCTGTACCGGTACGCCCCTCGGCGAACTGTGCGATCTCCACCAGCGCGGGAAGATCCTCCGCGTCCCGGATACCGGCGGTGGGGACGCCCGGTGCGAGGTGCCGCACGTCGAATCCGTCCGCGTCGTATACGGGGTTCACATGCACCACCGCCGTGCGCCGGTCCGGGTCGAGCCGGGTCCGCCACACTCGCAGCACCTCGCCCGCGAGTCCGGACGGCGCGTTGTCCCAGCCGTCCGAGACGATGACCAGCCGGTCCGGACCGCGCTCCAGGGCGTCCAGTACCCGGATGCCGAGTGGGGTCGGTCCCCAGGGCCTGGCCAGCAGCGGATCGGTGCCGCCCGAGGTCCACAGCGCGGTGTACGCCCCAGGCGCGGCCAGCGCCTCCAGCAGGAAGTGGCAGGCCAGCGCCACGGCGAGCGGACGACGCCGCTTCTCGCCCGATCCGGACGACGAGTAGCTGTCGTCCAGTACGGCGGCGACCCGGCCCCAGCTCCCGGCATGCGGTCCCGCCGTACGGCGGGCGGCGGCCCGCAGGGCATGGGTCAGCTCCTCGCGGTGGAGCCGGCGCGCCCCGAAGCCGAGCGACAGGACGTACAGGGCGAGCCGGGTCAGCGGCATCACGGTCAGGTCGACGCCCTGGGGCAGCGGAGCCTCGTCCCCGGCGGTGCGCCGGCCCAGGGTCCGCAGCCGCTCCAGCCGGGTCATCCTCGGCACCGCCCGCTCAAGGAACACCTCGCGCTTCATCCCGTGCCGGGCGGCGAAGCCCTCCGCGACGGTGAAGGGCAGCTCGTCGACGGCCCCCTGCTCGTAGTGGGCGCGCCGCCACGCGTCGAGCAGCCGGTGCCGGTAGCGCGGCCGACGCCCCGGCCGGAACAGGAAGTCCCCCGTCTCGTCCGGCTCGTCCGGCCCGTCGAACCGAAGGTGGACATGGCGCGCGGCGGTCTTCAGACCGGAGCGGTACTTCACCGCGTCGTGCGCCTTGTCCGGCCGGGCGGCCAGCCAGTCGCGCACGATCGCGCGGGTCCGCCGGTTGTTCACCTTCGCCCCGCGCAGCGCCCGGAACAGCCGATAGACGCGCTGCGGCGGCAGCTTCGCCAGCCGGGCGGCGATCAGCCGGCCCTCGGTGCGCTTCTCCTCGGCGGTCGCGTCGGCGGCGGTCTCCAGCAGCCCCTGGACGATGCGCGCGGCGTTGTGGTCGTTGATGTCGAGGGCGAGCGCGGCGGCGTACACGCGACGGTAGTTGACCCGTACGTACTCATGGAGGAAGTCCAGCGAGAGTTGCTGCTGATACGCGGTCGTACGGAACTCGCGCTGTCCGGTCGCGGTGATCGCCGCGTTGACGAAGAGGAGCACGTCCTCGGCGGCGACGAGGCCGGAACCGGCCCCGGCGCGCGCGGTCTCGCCGCTGGTCGTCATGGTTTCCCCCGTGGTGTCGCCCGCCCTGGTGCGAAGGGGCGGAACGCCGGCCGGGGAATGGGGGCGCGAACAGCGAAATCAGTGCTTCAGAGGCAAGTCCCGGAAGTCGCGCCGGAGTCCCGCGGCCGGCACCGCAAACGTAGCCAGGAAGTCCACGTGGCGCCAGTTCAATACGGGAGCGGTCCGGCGAACCCGGCAGACTTGCCCCATGACGACTCTTCCCCCGACCTCGTTGCGTATCGGCCTCGTCGGTGCGGGCCCCTGGGCCCGGAACACCCAGGCCCCCGCCCTCGCAGCCCACCCCGGCGTCGCTCTGAGCGGCGTGTGGGGCCGACGGCGCGAAGCCGCGGACGCGCTGGCCGCCGCCCACGGCACCACGCCGTACACGGGCGAGGCGGGCATCGACGAGCTCTTCGCGGCCAGCGACGCGATCGCGTTCGCCGTGCCGCCGGACGTCCAGGCCCCGCTCGCCGCCCGCGCCGCCGCCACCGGCCGTCATCTGCTGCTGGACAAGCCGGTCGCGACCACCGTGACGGCAGCCCGCGAGGTCGCCCGGGCCACGGAGGACGCGGGGGCGGCGTCCATCGTCTTCTGCACCCTGCGCTTCGCGGCCGAGACATCCGACTGGGTCACCGAACAGGCCGCCGTGGACGGCTGGTTCACCGCCCGCGCCGAGTGGATCGGGGCGCATTTCGCCCCCGGCACGACCAGTGAGTACGCTGCCTCCCCCTGGCGCCGCGAGAAGGGCGGTCTGTGGGACGTCGGCCCGCACGTCCTGTCGGTCCTGATCCCCATCCTGGGCGACGTCACACAACTGACCGCGGCCCGCGGTCCGTCCGACACCACGCACCTGATCCTCCGCCACACCTCCGGTGCCTCCAGCACGGTGACGCTCGCGCTGGGCGCCCCGGTCGGCGCGGTGGGCGCGGAGATCGAACTCAGGGGCGAAGAAGGAACCGTCGCACTGCCGCGGTGGAGCGATCCGGTCGGCTCCTTCCGGTCAGCGGTGGACGCCCTGATCGACTCGGTGCGCACAGGGGAGCCGCACCCCTGCGACGTACGGTTCGGCCTGCGTATGACGGAGCTGCTGGCCGAGGCGGAGGAGCAGGCGGGGAAGTAAGGGGAGCGGGGCGTGGGGCGGCGGGCGTGTCCCTGCGCATGAGGAACTATCCATCCGTTCCGCCCGCCCCGTCAGCACCCCGCCCGGACGGGGGAGGTGGTGCGACGGCCCGGTGAGCGGTGTGCAGGAAGCGTCGGACCGCGACCGTCTCGCTCTCGTCGAATGTGCGCAGCACTGCCACCGTGTCGTCGATCAGCGGCCCGAAGAAGGACCGGCCCAGCTCCACGGCACGTGGCGTCACGCTCAGCAGGACCCGTCGGCGGTCCCGCGGGTCACGGGCGCGAGCGAGGTGGCCCAGGCGTTCCAGGCGGTCGATGAGTGACGTGGTGCCCGCGGAGTTGAGTCCGAGCTGTGCACCGAGCCACCCGGCCGTCGCGTCCGTGCCGGCCCGCCCGGCGTCCAGCAGACAGATCAGGGCCCGCACATCGGTGGGATGCATGCCGTGCCGGGTGGCGAACTCGGCCTGGCGCAGGCCGAATTCGACCGTCACCTTGCGCAGCAGATGGACGATCTCCAGCTCGGGCCCCTGGTCGGTCATGCAGGCGCCTCCTTTCTCCGATCACCTTTATTGTCTCGCTGAGCGAGATAATATCGTCGGTATCCGACCGGGGAGGCCTCCCATGACCACCGCTACGTCATTCCTCGCCGCGTACGACGAGGTCCTGGCGGCCAAGTGGCCGACGGGCACCCGCAGCACCCGGGTCCCCACCCCGTACGGCACCACCCACGTCAACAGTTATGGTCCCGAGGGTGCCCCGTCCCTGGTGCTGCTGGCCGGCGGTGGCTGTACCTCCACCGTCTGGTACGCCCAGGCCGCCCATCTGGGCCGCACCCATCGCGTCCATGCCGTCGACCTCGTCGGTGACCCGGGCCGCAGCGTCGCGGGAAGGCGCCCGATCCGTACGGTGGAGGACCTGACGACGTGGCTCGACGCGGTACTGGACGGCCTGAACGCCGACGGGGGCGCACTGTGCGGGCATTCGTACGGAGCCTGGATCGCCCTCCACCATGTGCTGCACGCGCCGGCCCACCGCGTCCGGAAACTGATCCTCCTCGACCCGACCCGGTGCTTCGCCGGTTTCCGCCCCGGCTATCTGCTGCACGCGCTGCCGATGCTGCTCCGCCCCGGGGCGAAACGGACGCGTGCCTTCCTGGAGTGGGAGACGGGTCATGCCGAACTCGACCCGGTGTGGCTGCAACTGCGCTGCGCCGCAGTCGGCTTCCCGTCCGCCCGCCCCGTCACCGGACCCCGCCCCGCGCCCGGGTCCCTGGGCGGACTGGATGTGCCGACCCTGATCCTGCTCGCCGAACGCAGCCGGGCCCATGACGCGGCCCGCGTCGCCGCGGCGGCGGCCCGGCTGATCCCGCACGCGCGGACGGCGGTGATCCCCGGCGCGACACACCACACCCTGCCGCTGCACGAGCCGACGGCCACCGAACTGAACAGCAGGATGGAGGACTTCCTGAGGGCCGAGAGCTTGCGATGACCCGGCCGCTCCCGCCCCGCGACGCGTTCAGCGCTTCATGGCGTCCCGTACCGCCTCGTCCGTGCGTGCCACGACGGCGGTCCCGTCGTCGGCCGTGATGATCGGACGCTGGATCAGCTTCGGATGCCCGGCGAGCGCCGAGATCCACCGCTCTCGTGAACCGGCTTCGCGCGGCCACTCCTTGAGCCCGAGTTCCTTCGCCTCCGCCTCCTGCGTCCGTGTGATGTCCCACGGCTCCAGCCCGAGCCGGTCGAGCACCGCCCGGATCTCGTCCGGCGAAGGCACGTCCTCCAGGTAGCGGCGGACGGTGTACTCAGCACCCTCCGCGTCGAGCAGTTCCACCGCGCCGCGGCACTTCGAACAGGCGGGATTGATCCAGATCTCCATGGGGCCAACGGTACGGGAATGACGTTCCGAAAGCCCCGCCGGCCAGCGACGATTGTCAGTGGTGGGCCGTAAAATAGAGGGAGTTCGTGAGGGTTCCACGACCGTGCCAGGAGGTTGCCCATGGCCGTTGCCGTAGTCACGACCGAGCCGCTCCACAAGCCGCTGCGGAAGAAGCCGCTCCCCGCGGGCCGGCCCCGCGAGTGGTACGTCACCCACAACCGCCGCCTGAAGGCCATGCGCCTGGCGATCGCCCTGCTCGACACGGGCGTCTACTACCCGTCGACCGCGACCAACGACAAGATACACACGATCGCCGAGCGCGTCGGCATCCATCCGCCGTCCGACACGACCTGCCGCATGGTCCGCGCCCTGATCCGATACGGCCGCTGACGATCGACTGCTCGCACACGCGAAGCCTGTGCCCTCGGAATCCCCGGGGGCACAGGCACGTACGACCGCACCCGGATCGGCCCCCCGCAGGTGGCAGTGGCACGGCCCCCGGACGCCGAGGCCGTCCGGGCGGTCCCGTCCGTCCGCCGTCACGACGCAGGCCTCCGGGACGCCGCAACTCCAGGGGCAGCCCTTCCCTGAGTGCCACTGCTGCTCCGGACCTCACCCGTCCGGCGCACACGGCATGCGGTCCCGGCCGCCGTCCTTTTGACTGAGGGGATGGGCCGGTGCTGGGAGGCGCGATGACGAGGAAAGTCGCGCGAGGTCCGCGGGCAACCGCCCTGCGGCACTGATCGCACCACAACAGCGCTGCTCTGCCCGCCAGGGATTACGGGACAGCCCTCAGGCTCCGGGGTGCGCCGGGCCCACGGTCTGCCGGGGGCAGCCCGCCGGTCCCCGCGGTGAGGACGGTCTCAGCCGGCTGGTGGCTGGAGCGACTGCCCGGTGCCGTCGGAGGAATCCCCTGGAGGCAGATCCGGCGGGGGTGGCGGCAAAACATTCACGACGGCCGGAGTTGGTGGATTCGAAGGAGTGGGCACCTGAATGAGGAAGGGCAGGAATACAATCCGACTGCCCGTATTCAGAGCCCGCTGCGAAACCCGGTAGCAAACAGTCTTGTTCGGATTGTTAATGGCTGTGTAGCACTCGGCTGCCGACGATGCGACCTGGGAATTATTCGGTGAGGCAACGGAATCGCTCGCTGCTGTGCCCAATATGCCGGCCGCCAAGAAGGAGGCCGCCGCTGCGACACCGATGTTTCGCAAGGTTGTCTTCTTCATGTTCATCAGCCCAAAGGCTCGGAGTGAACTGGAACGTCCCATCAGCGCGCCGAGGCTTCGGTGGCACCGGCATCATGGCTCAACGGGGACGATTCTCGTAGAACTGGTACTGGGCGTCGACCATCATCGTAGCGTTCGGTCCGGCCTGCTGCTGGCCCGTCTCGTTCAGCTGGGTCACATTCTCCGGGTTGCGCCTCGTACGGCACTTGTTCCAGCCGTCGAAGTGCCTTCGCGTACATTTTCTCATCCTTCTCCTGTTCTTCGGTTTTTCCCGCGCACACCGTACCGGTGCCCAGTGAACGGTCGCCGGAGTCAACTCCCCAGTCATGGCTGGTTGAATACGAAAAAAGATTTCGGCGCGACATTTTCAAAGAGGACGCGCAAGCTGTACGAGGAGGGATTCCGGGATTCCGCTCGGAGTTGCTGCTGCCCAGTTCCGTCACTACGTCAGCGTTACGCCGGAGCCACGCCGTGGCTGTGGCCGCCGCTCACGACGGTGACGGGAAAAGCAAGCACAGTGCCGAAAAGGAGAAAACCGTGAGAGGAAACGTCGTCCTGAGTTCCGCCGCAACAGTCGCGCTCGTCGGAGGACTGGCTGCGACCACTGTCGTACCTGCTTCCGCTGCCCCGACCGCGACGTGTCGGGTGGTAGCAAGTACCTTGACGGGAGAGAACTTCGATCCCAAGGGGACGTTCACCGTCTCCCCCGGGGGAATGATGGTGCGACCTTCTTCTGACGGTCGTATCGGACCGACCGCCGTAACGGGCGCGGGCAGCTTCGCCGTAGGCCCTGTGGCCTGCACCGGCGGGGGATCGGCGACATCGGCAGGAGCAGGTGCAGCCGCTGCCGCAGCTGCCGGAACGAACGCGGCACAAGCGGCGAGAAGCAGGGGCGCTTCCCCGCAAGAGGCGAGGGCGCAGGGCGTAGCGGCGGCACAGGCCACGGGGAGAAGCCTTGGCCTGTCGCAGACGGTGATCAACCAAGTCGTCAATCAGACAACCAACAACCTGAACCAGATCATCGGTTCCACCATCGGTGGCTCCGTCATCGCGGGGAGCGGTAATACGGTCGGCGGCGGTAACACGGTCGGTGGCACGACTGCGCCGACGACCGGTGGCGGGACGACTGCGCCGACGACCGGTGGTGGCACGACTGCGCCGACGACCGGTGGCGGGACGACTGCGCCGACGACCGGTGGTGGCACGACTGCGCCGACGACCGGTGGTGGCACGACTGCGCCGACGACCGGTGGCGGGACGACTGCGCCGACGACCGGTGGCGGGACGACTGCGCCGACG